>DASWMO010000156.1:0-16846 GCA_036399715.1 Rubricoccaceae bacterium | reverse complement strand
GAATCTGGTCGCTCACGGGGCGTCGGGGCGGGGCGGGGCGGGCGCCGGGTCGAAGTGGGACGCCGAGGCGGGCGGCGTCGCCAGGCGGTCGGCGGCGTCGCCGCCGACCGCCTGGCGCGTCAACACGTCGCGGGCTGCCGTGTTCGCACGCGGGCGGGCGCGGCGACGGGCGAACCCGTCGCGGAGCCACGCGAAGAGCGTCTGCGGGGCGTCCTCGGCCTCGGCGAGGCGGTCCACGGCGCGGTCGATGCGCCCGAGCGACTGGTCGATGCGGACCTGCGAGGCCTTGCCGAGCGCGTCGGCGAGGCGCCCGAAGTGGGCCTCGATGGCGGCCGACTGCGCGGCGATGCGGCCGAGCGTCTGCGTCTGTGCGTCCGTGCTCGCGCCGAGCGTGCCCGCTGTCGCCGCCTCGACGCGCCCGACGGCGGCGTCGGTCTGCACGGCGATGGCCGCGACGCCTTCGCCGAGCGTCTCGAAGCCCTCGCGCGTCGCCGCGACGGCGTCGGCGACGGTATCGAGGTGCCGCAGCAGCGTCTTGTTGAACTCGTCGAGCGGGTCTCCGATGCGGCGCGCGGCACCTTTGAGCGCGCCCGTCGTGTCGCGGAGGTGTGTGCTCGCCTCGCCGATGTGCTTCAGGAGGTCGTTGAGGTTGGCGTACTGGTCCTGAAACGAGCCGAAGTCCCCCATCATGGCCGCGATGCGGTCGCCGAGGCCGGCAAGGCTCTCGTCGAGGCCTGCGGTGAGGCCGCGGACGGTCGTCCCGAGCGTGCTCAGGTGCGCACCCGTCTCAGCGAGGAGGTCGGCGAGCGTGAGGTTGGGCATCAGCCGCTCCCGCAGGTCGGCGAGGGAGGGCACGACGGTCTTCACGACGGCGAGTTCGAGGCGGTGCACACGGCCGGCGGCGACGAGGTCGATGCCGCCGACGACCGCGAGCGCGACGACCATCAGCCCGAGGCCCGCGATCGACGAGTCGAACGCGCCCCCGATGCCGTCCATGAGCGCGCCCATCGTGGCGAGAAACTGCGCTGGCGCCATCGCCGCGCCGCCCGCCGCGTCGGCAATCGCCCCGACGACGCCGTTGAGGCGCACCATCGTAAAGAACAGCCCGATGAGGACGAACAGGCCGGCCATCGTCCGCGCCGCCGCGACGCGCTCGGCGAACGCGGCGACGCTCGGCAGGCGCTCGACCTCGAAGCGCTGGAAGGCGCCGTCCGGGTACTGGGCGCGGATCTGGGCGACGGCCTCCTGCACGACGCCCTCGCCGTAGTCCGTCCGGAGCGCGGGCAGGCGCGCGAGGCGCTCGGCCGCCTGCCGCTGCGGCACGACCGGCGCGTCGGCCTCGCTGAGGAACGCGGGCCGGTCGTCGCGCCCGTCGTCGCGGCCGTCGAACAGGCCGAGGCGCGTCGTCTCGTCGGCGGTCTCGCGGGCGGACCGTTTCGGCGGGTTGAGTGCGGCCGTCGGCACAGTGGTCTCGCGGGCAAGGTCGCGGTCGAGGCGCTCGCGCAGCGTGTCGAGCCCGGCGAGGTGCAGCGCCCGCCCGCGGCTCCACAGCGGGACGAGGTAGAACGCGGCGTAGAGGATCGCCGCGATGGCGAAGACGAGGCCGTAGGTCGGAACGCCGGTCATCACGCGACGCGGCCGGGCGCGACGAGCGAGAACGACCCGCCGTCGTCGCGGACGCGCGCCGGGGCGACGCTCGCGAGCGCGGCCGGCGCGGCGCTGCCCTCGAAGACGCGCGTGAGGTCGCGGAACTGCATCGCGTTGAGCGGCTGCGGAAACAGAAGCGACTCGCCGCCGGCCGTGACGAGCCAGAACTCGGCCGGCGACGCGCCGCCGTGGCCGTCGAAGCGGACGGGCTCGGCCTGCGAGTTGAGGTCCCGCAAGACGGCCCGGGCCGTCGCCCCAGGCAGGCGCTCGGCGAGGTCGCGGTCGAAGAACTCCACGCGGTGCATCATCGGCGTCGCGCGGCGGCACCACTCGGTGAAGGCCGCCGCCGCGGCCTCGGCCGGCGCGAGGGCGGGTGCGGCCGGAGCCGGCGCTGGCGCGGCGGCGACAGACGCCGGCGCGGCGGGCGTTTGGCGGCGCTCGAAGTCCTGCCGCGCCCAGTCGCTCAGCGACGTGTGCTGGGCGGCGAGCCGCTGCACCTGCTCGGCGAGCCGGTCGAACTCGGCTCGCGAGACGGTCTGGCCCGGAAGCAGCGCGCCCACGTTGGACCCCGCCATCATACGCGGGGCGTGCGTGTGACGCGGCGCGCGGCGCTGCATGAACCACCATGCGACGGCTCCGGCGAGCCCAAACAGCGCGAGTCCGAGCGCGACGTATGGTAGAACGGACTTCCACGACCCCGGCGCGTCGTCCGAGACGGCCAGCGAGTCCGGTGCGCTGCGACCTGTCCGGTCTGCGTCGTCGCGCTGCAGGCTGTCGTCTGCGGCTTCGTCGGCACCGGCGCGGCCCTCGCCGGGCCGTTCCGCCGCCTCCGCGGCGCGTCCCTTCGTGGCGGCGAGACTGTCCCGCGCGATTCTGAGGAGACTGTTCGCGTCCCGGACTCGCTGCTCGGCGTTCTCCCGCTCGTCGTCGCTGGCATCGTCGGTGATGCGGCTGGCAGCCCGGCGCGCGCTGATCGAGTCGTCGGCAAGGCCTGCGACTTCGCGTTCGAGCTTCTGGATCTGGCCGTCCGGCGCAGCGGTGCCGCGCCCGGTCTGCGCATTGGTGCCGGGCGCGAAAGCCGCGACGAGCGCCGCGAGCAGGAGGAGGCGTCGCAGCATGGCTCAGGAGGCGTAGTCCTCGCGGACCTGGTCGATGAGGGCGCCGATCTCGGCGATGAACAGCGGCTCCATCGCCGACGTCACCGCGACGTCGTCGTCGGATCCGGGGAGGGAGGCGGCCGTCGCGGCGAGGCGCTCCTGGAGCGCGCCGATGGCGTTCGGGTAGAGCGTCTGCTGGAGGCCGAGGTGCCAGTCGCGGCCTGCGCCCGGGATGACCGCGAAGCCGTCGCGCTCGCCGTACGGGATCAGCGCGCCGAGCGCGTCGAGGAACGCCGCGAGGTCGGCGGGGGGCGTCGGCGGGGCGACGAACGGCTCTCCGCGGCGGATGCGCGCGTAGAACGGCACGAGCGGGCTCGTGAACGACTGCCCGTCGACCGTCTCGCCGACTACGTTGGCGACCGGGATCGGCGCCTCGGCCCCGCCGCCCGACGCGAGCAGGCCCATCGCGACGCTCGTCTTGGCCGCGACGGTCCCGTCGGGCAGCGTGTAGATGCCGTTGAACTGGAGGCCGAGCGGCGTCTCGCGTTCGCCCACGCCGAGGCGAAAGAGCGATTCGAAGACCGGCCCGAACGGCGACCGCTCGGACGAGATGGCCCGGAAGAGTTTTGAGCCGTTGCCGGTCAGGGTGAGCGCCGTGCTGCCGAGGAGCGGGAAGGCGCCCGCGCCGCCCGGGATCGCGCCGGCCGAGGCGGCGGCGAGCAGACGGCCCGAGTAGACGGCGAGCCCGCCGAAGAGAAGCACGTTCGTGAGGAAGAAGCCCCGGATCGCGCGGCCCGCGTCGTCGTTGGCCCGGCCGCTCTCGGCGAGGTTGAGGAAGACGTTGGCGAGCAGGCGCCCCGAGGGGTCGTCGTCGTCGAGCGACTGCAGCAGGCCCGTCCACGCGCTCCCAACCTGCGCGACGCCTGTGCCGCGCAGCATGTCCAGCGTGACGGCGTAGGCGCCGGGGCGGACGACCTGCACGACCTCGGCGAGGGCGTTGCGGAGCTGCGGCGAGGCGTGGACGTAGCGCGTGACCTGCCCGCCGGCGAGCCGGAACGACGTCTGGAAAGCCGGCCGCTGTCCGTTGAAGCCGATCACGTCGGTCGTCCCGCCGCCGATGTCGAACACGACGTGCGGCTGCGCCTGCCCGGCGAGCGTGTTGCGGACGGCCTCGGACTCGCTCACGAGCGGTTGCACGACGTCGCCCCAGACGCGGCGCAGGACCATGTCGTAGTTACCCTCGTCAGTCCGCGTGAAGGACTTCGGGAACGAGAACGTAGCCTTCGTGACGCGCGCGAACTGGTCCGCGGCCGAGAGCACGACCTGCTTGCGGAGGTGCTCCATGAAGGCGCCCATCCACTCGCGGCGCGTCCACTTGATGTCCGTTTCCAGCCGAAAGCGTTTGGACAGCGGGCGGCCGTCCTGCGGCACGTCGAAGCCTTCGGTGAGGCGGAGCGCCTGCAAGCCCGTCCCGAGGCTCGGCGTGAGAAAGTAGATCAGCCCTGCCGCGAGGTCCAGCACGCCGTCGGGCGCGCCTGGAATCTGCGTCTGCTGGGTAAAGATCTGCGTCGGGAAGTACGGGTACGGCGTGAGCGAGCGGTCGGCGTCGGAGAGCTTGTAGAAAAAGTCGATCGTCGCCGCGGCGCCCTCGTTGACGGGTTCGAGGGCCGTGTAGGTCGGCGTCCGAAGGAGCGTCGTCGTGAAGACGGGGAAGTCGAGCGGTCCGCTCGCGCCATCTGGCCGGCGGACGGCGACGCACGTGTTGGACGTCCCGAAGTCCACGCCGATCTCCCAGCTCTGGGAGTAGAGGCCGGCGGCAGGCGTGCGCGACGGCGGTCGGAGGTTCAGCACGCACAGGCCGCGGCCGCCGAAGGAGAACGCGTCGGGCTTGTCGGGGAGCGTAAAGAAGCTCGCGATGCCCGGCGGGTAGGCGCCGGGCTGAGTCGGCTGGAGCGAGCCGCGCTTCTCGACCGTGCCCGTCGTCTCGACGCGGCGGCGGCCCTCGGTCCGGTCGAGCCGGATCGCGCTCACCTCGAACGTCCACGCCGGCGAGAGGCGCGCGCGGGCGTAGTAGGTCGCGTCGGGCGCGGTCCCGTCGGGGCGCGTGAGCACTTCGCGGACCGGGTCGAGGTCGAAGTTGGGGAAGACGCGCAGGTCGACCGTGTTGTCGAGAATGTCGGTGTCGACGACGTACGGCCCGTCGCCGGCCGTCGAGTAGAGCTGCACGACCTCCTGCCCGCCCACTGTCAAGCGGACGACGTAGTGGTTCATGTCCTGCGAGAGCTCGGCGCGGGCCGAGGCCGCGAGGTCGAGCGGGTCCATGAGCTCCAGGATCTCGGGCACGAACGGCAACAGCGCGTGCTCGACGGACCCGTGGTTGGCGACGTCGAGGGCCCGCCACTCGTCCGACAGGCCCTTTTGCGTCAGCAAGGACAGGCGCGGCGTGAACAGCTTGTCGACGACGACGAACTTCGTCGGCGCTGCCGTCGCGCCGAGGCCGAGCGCGGCGCCGAGGTTGTCGCCCGAGACGGGAAGCGCGGCGACGAGCGCGCCGAGGTCCGGGTGCCCGGCGAGGCGTCCCCACACGCGCCGCGTGCGGTCGCGCAGGCCCGTCGAGGTCACAACGAGGCGGCCCTGGTGCATCCCGAGGTCCGACACGACGGCCGGCGGGACGTCCTGGCAGACGGGCAGAAGGAACGCCGGCACGGGCTCGCCCTCGGACGCGACGGCGCCCTGGACGACGCGGACGCCGGCCGTCGGGACGGCCGAGAGCTCGGCCGCCCACGCGTCGAACTCGGCTTTGACGAGGCCTTCGCGGCGCGCGTCGAGGCCGACGTTGGCGAGGCTGCCGACCGCGAAAGCAGTCCGGACGCTCTGGAGCCACGCCGCGATGGCGCTGCGGACGGCGGCCGAGGTCTGGGGCGAGAGTGGGCTGTCGGTCCCGGTCGGGTCCGGGCCCGTCGGGTCGCGCCAGACGCCGGCAGCGGGGTCGTACCAGAAGACGCTCGCGAGGGCGCGGCCGGGCGGCTTCGCGGCAGGGAAGAGGCCCGTCAGCGGCGAGAGGCCGGCGAGGACCTCGGGCCGCGACCCGGCGTCGGCGGTCGCGCGGACCGTGAAGACGCGCATGGTCTGCCAGTACGCCGCGCCCCCCGGACCCGTGCGGAGATTGGGGATCAGCACGCGCGCCAAGCCCTGTCCATCGGCGACGAGCGGGATGCGCCGGAGCGCGATGTCGAGCCCGAGCGCGTCGCGGAGGGCGAACGCGGCGCAGAGGCCGCGGAAGGTGGCGCGGGCGCGGGTGTGAAGCGCGCGGCGGCCCTCGTTGGCGAGGCGGTCCGCGTCGGACTCAGCGCTCGCGGTCGGCGGCGCGCCTGGCGCGTCGTTGCCGGTCATCGCGAGGGACCGCCCGAAGAGGGCCGTGTAGAACATGTACGCCCGCGAGAGCGGCGAGGGCACGCGGCCCTCGGTCTGCGCCTCGGCGACGGCCATGTTGGCCCCGACCTTGGAGAGCAGGTCCGCGTCACCCTCGGCGAAGTCGGCCGGCGGCGGGGCCGTGATGGGGTACGAGAGGCCGGGCGAGGCCGGCGGCAGGAATCCGCGGGGCATGGGGTCGGGTCTGGAAACGTGCGCGCCGGCGAGTGGCCGCTGGCGTGCGCCGCCTCGGTGGGCGCGCTACGCGGTGGCGGGGGCGGTGCGGGTGTACTCGTCGGCGACCTCGCCGAGGCGCTCGGCCGCAAGCGCCTGGCGGACCTGCTCGGGCGTGATCCGCAGCCCGATGCGGCCGTCGGCGTCGACGAGCGCGAACTCGCCGGCGACGACGCCCTTGGCGCCCGTCCGCTCGTGGGCCGCGACCTCGGCCGCGAGGGCCGTCCGCAGCAAGCGCGCGAGCGCGTTGTCGCCCGAGGGGTCGGCTGCGGCGGCGCCCTCGGCGGGCGCGTCGACGTCGAGGCCCTTGGCGGACATCTTGCCCTGGAGGAGCGCGTAGTCGCCGTCGGCGTGGAAGTCGACGAGATGGAGCACGCCGCGGCCGTCGGTGCCATCGCGGAGGGCCGAGGCGGCCCAGAGGAGCAGGCGCCCGAAGTACTCGACCGCGGCCGGCCGGAGGGCGTCCACAGACGCCGAGCCCATTACGGTCGCGTCCTTGAGCGCGGACGCGCGGCGACCGGCGGGCGTCTGCGCGTAGGCCTGGCTGACGCCGGCCGCCCACGGGCTCAGGATGTCCTTGAACCACGCGTAGGCCTCGATCTCGGCGTCGGGCGTTGTCGCGAGCAGGCCCGCGAGGCCCTTCGAGAGGTCCGGCCGGTGTGGGTCGGCCGGGCGCAGCAGGAAGGCGCCGAGGTGGAGCAGGTAGGCGGCGCGCGTGCGGAGGCGCTCGTCGGTGCTCAGCGGCAGGTCCGCCCACGTCAGGCGCGTGTTGCCGCGGTCGGGCTGGAAGACGCGCGTTGCGCGGCGGCCCTGCCCGAGCGTCTCTGCAAAGTGGATGACCGCGAGCGCGCCGACGGTCTCTTCGATGTAGGCCGGGTTGGCCTGCGCCTTCTGCCCCAGGACCGGCTCGACGATGTTGCGGCTCGGCCGGTCGGATCCGACGGCATAGATCGCGTCGTAGAGCGTCTCGTTCGTGACCTCCTGCGCCATGCCATAGAACTGGAGCGCGTTGGCGGTGTCGAGCAGGTAACGGTCCGGGTCGACGCTCTCGATGCGCCGCGCGGGCTGGTAGTGCGGCAGGATCATCGCCGCGCCCCACGCGAGCATCTTGACGGTCCGCTCGGCGTCGCGTGCCTTGAGGGCAACCTCGACGGCGCCGCGGACGACCGGCAACAGGCTCGCGCCGGTCCCGCCGAAGATGGAGGCCGCAACGACGACCGGGACGGGCTGCCCGGCCGCGGCCTCCTTGACGAGCGCGTCGAGGAACGGCCCGGCGTGGGCCGGGAGCGTGTCCGCGAGGTGGTCCGCGAGGACGAGGCAGCCGAGGTTGGGGCGCGCGCGGAAGCCGTCGTCGCAGCTTGCCGTCTGCTCGTCGGCGTCGTAGAGCAGGTCGAGGATCGTTTGCTCGTCGGGCGTGGCGCGGTTGGCAATGCCGCCGTCGCGCGTCGTGTCTAGCGTCTCGGTGAGCGTGGTCACCGAGAGGGCAGAGCCGAAGATCTGGAGGTACTTCTTCTTGCCGCCGAGCCCGAACACCTGCCCCGTCGTGGTCTCGACGGCCCACGGCCACTTCTGGACGCCCTGGTACGACCGCGCCGTCTGGAGCGCCCGCTGGAGGTTGCCGTTGGTCGTATCGGCGTCGACGAGGAGCAGGTGGACGCGCCGCGGGGCCATCCCGGCCGCGCAGAGGTGCACGAGCGCCTCGGCGACCTTGGCGCCGGTCCCGCCGCCGGCGATCAGAAACAGACTGTCGGACATGGAGTCGAGTCGGGATGGGCTGCGCCGGCCTGCGGCGCGGAATCGAGTCAGGGACGGCCGTGCCGCGTGCCGGTCTAGATCACGTCGCGGATGCCGAGGCCCCGGAGTACCGGGTAGCGGCGCGTCGCGAGGTAGGTGCCGATGGCGAGGCCGCCGAAGGCGCCGAGCAGGACGGCGAGGTAGAGGCCCCACGAGACGGACCCGTTGGCGGTCTCGTAGATCAGCGCCGGGTCTGCGTTCGCCATGTCGCCGATCCGGTACTGGAGGTCCTCCATGGCCACGCTGACGTCGGTCACGAGCGCTTCGAGGACGGCCATCACGACGAGCACGACGACGAAAAACAGCATCACCGCACGATTGCGCGACTTGAGAGCGGACCCGATGCGGGCCGGCCCGTCACCCGAGCCGCGCCCACCGACGCGCCAGACGGTGAGCCCGTACGCGATGGCGGCGAGAAGGAGGAAGAACAGCAGGAAGGCAAGAGCGGGGACCATCAGCGTTCGCGCCACTCGGCGAGCAGGAGGGTACGGGCCGGGACGTAGTCGTCGCGGAGGATCGCCCCGAGCAGGGGCGCGAGGTTCAGCGTCTGCCCGCAGCGCGCGGCGTCGCAGTCGGTCGGCGTCGAGAGGCCGTCGGGGACGAGGCCGGAGGCGGACTCGTAGGGTGCGAGCGACAGCAGGAACGCGAAGTGTCGCGCGCCGTCGGCGGCCGTGCCGCCTACGCCCACACCCGTCGTCGTAGGGCGCTTGACGGGCAGAATGACGTGCGCGACGCCGACCGAATCGACCGTGACCGTCGGGCGGTAGACGTCGGCCTCGACCTCGCGGATGGAAACGGAGTCTCGGCGCGTGGACACGGCGAAGGCGCGGAGGCGCGGCCGGAGCGTCCGCAGGAACGCCGCGCGCTCGGCCGTGGAGAGCGAGCGCCACGGCTCGGCGTCGGTGTCGACGCGGACCGTGAACTCGAGCGGCACGAAGCCCTGCGCGTCGGCGGCGCGGTTGTCGACCGAGGCCGTCGGAACGGCCTCGAAGCCCGGTGCGACGGTCTGGCTCAGGCCGCGAAGGAGGGTTCGGGGCCGACGCGAGCCCTCGACGGCGACCTCGGCGACGGGCACGAGGTCTGCGTCGCGCCCGCCGACCTGCACGACGTGCTCGGGCTGGAGGTCGTCGCCCATCGAGGCCCGCAGTTGGTCAGCCTGCCCGGCCGTCGGCGCGAAGACGAAGGCGACGAGCGGGCGGTCCGCGCACGACATCGCGAGGCGCCCGCGCGGGCAGGCGGCGCCCTCGGTGAAGTAGGTGCCCGAGTAGTCGGCGCGGTAGACGAAGGCGGCGAAGACGCCCCCGGCGCGGACCCACCGGTCGGCGGCGGCGACGACGCGCCCGAAGCGCGGTCCGCCTTCGGGGTCCGACTCGACGCCGTCCGTGATCACGACGCGCGTCGCGCCGAGGCTGCCCATCGAGTCGGGCCGGAAGCCCGCGAAGAGGGCGCCGTAGTCGTTGTTGACGCGCGTGTAGGTCGCGGCCTGCGTCAGCCGCCCGACGGAGATGGCCGTGACGGTCTGGGCGGCCGAGTCGGGCTCGAAGCCGAAGCCGAAGAACTCGACGTCGGAGCCGAGCGAGTTGTCGAGCGCCTCGACGAGGCGTGAGAACGCGGGCGCGCCGCCGGTACCGGCCGGCGCGAGGTAGGGCTGGATGGACAGCGACAGGTCCACGTAGACCTCGACCGGCCCGATGGGCGCGTCGCCGGTCCGGCGGAGGGCGCCGGCGGCCTCAGGCGCTTCTTCCAAGACGAGGCGCGCGACCTCGCCGACGGTCGCGGGGTCGCCGAACGCGTTGCCGCCACCACAGCCGGCGACGAGCAAGACGGAGCAGAGCAGGACGGCGCGGAGCGGAGCGCGCATCGGCAGTGGGGGAGAGGGCGTCAGCGCGCGCCGGAGAGGTCGTAGAGCAGGCGCATCTCGATGCGCCGGTTGGCATCGCGGCCGGCCGCGGTCGTGTTGGGCTGGACGGGCGCGAACTCGCCGTAGCCGGTCCCCGAGAGGCGGACCCGTGCGGGGTCGATGCCGGCCTCGGCAAGGTAGCGGACGACGTTGGTCGCACGCGACGAGCTGAGCTCCCAGTTGGTTGCACGCGCCGTGGGCTCGGTGTCGGTGTGGCCAGCGACCTGGATCTCGCGCAGCGTCGAGACGCCTTCATTGGCGACGGCCGAGGCGAGCGCGGCGAGGATCCGTTTGCCCTCGGGCCCGAGGTCCGTCCCGGCCGAGGCGAAGAGGACCTCCTGCCCGAGCGTGATGTCCTGCCGCCCGAGGCCCGTCTCGATGTCCATGCCGGCGAAGCCGAGACCGTCCACGATCGCCTCGACGCGGCGCTGGTCCTCAACCACCTTTGCCTGGCTCGGTCCGGCGATCTCGATCGACGCGCCGACCTGGTACGCGAGCATCAGTACGAGCACAAGCACGAAGGCGAGCATCGCGTCGGTAAACGCGGGCCACACTTCGACGGCGGACTGGCGAGACAGCGTGCGGGCCAACAGGAAACCGGATTGGCCGGCAGGTTCAAGGACAAACAGGCAGATGCCAGCCAATCCGTCGTTGAGGCGCATCGCGGGGTGTGAAGGTAGCTCGGAGGTTCTGCAGGCCGCAACCGGAATCGAAGCACGTTTCGATGCCGTGCACGCCGACGCCCTGCGTCGCATCTTCGGCGTCGATCCCGTGCTCATGCTCATGCCCATCATCATTGCTGGCGGCCCATTTTCGCCCGCCCGACAGGCGGCTCTCGCAGCCGTCTTCGCCCGGACGCCGGGGATCGAACCCGAGGAGGCGGCCCTGCTCGCTGTCGTCACGCCGTGCGTCGTCGGCCCAGTCCCGGAAGAGACGCGTCTCGTGGACGACCTCGCCGCTGCAGGTTTCGAGACGTACCCGGTTGCGGATTCGGAACACGATGGGGTGGTCGCGCAGGATTTGCTTGCTCCACCTGTTGCGGCGCCTGGGCAAGCCGGGGGGATGGTAGCCGGGGCGGCTGTGCTGACGCTTGCCGTCATCGGGGCTGGACTCGTCGGCGTCGGGATCGGGAGCCGCGAGAAGGTGCCGCCGACGCCTGTGGTCGTGGATCGCCCGCCCGGGGCCTCGGCGGCATGGGCTGAGAAAACGGATGAACCACAGACCAACCTTCCTGACCAATCCTCTGGAAGCGTCGCCGAGGACAGCACCTGGACGACGCGCCCGACGACCCGGTCTGCGGAGACAGACCGCACCGTGACGCTCGTCGCCGTCCGGACAGGGCGGCACGACGGGTATGACCGCGTTGTGTTCGAGTTCGACGGGACGGCATTGCCGCGAGTAGTCGTCGATCCGGCCCGGGCGAGCGTCGCCGCGTGCGGCTCCGGCGAGGTCGTCCCGGTCGAGGGAGCGGCGGTGATCGGAGTCATGTTCAGTCCTGCGTTTGCGGGAGGCGTTGCGCCGCGTCAGACGCCGCGGTTGCCTGCCATTCGCGAGGTTGCCTCGGCCTGCTCGGGCTTTGAAGCCGACGTGACGTGGGCCGTTGGTATCGCCGCAGCCCGCCCCTACCGAACGCGCGTGCTCCGCGGCCCGCTGCGACTCGTGCTCGACGTGCAGAGCGGACCGTGAGCGCGTCGCCCGGAGCCGGCGCGCCGGTAGCTTGGCGCCTCGCCTGCCGCCTGCCCGATGGTCCCGTCCGCGCTTCCGACTGACCTGCCTGTCACGCCGGCCCTCGCTGCCGAGCACGGCCTGACCGAGGACGAGTACGCGGCCGTCGTCGCGCGTCTCGGGCGCGTGCCGAGTTACGCCGAGCTGGGCATCTACTCGGTGATGTGGTCCGAGCACTGCTCGTACAAGAACTCGATCCGGCTGCTCAAGACGCTCCCCCGCGACGGCGCGAACGTCCTCGCCGGGGCCGGCGCCGAGAACGCGGGCCTGATGGACATCGGGCAGGGGCTGGCCGTCGCGTTCAAGATCGAGAGCCACAACCACCCGTCCGCCGTCGAGCCGGTGCAGGGCGCCGCGACGGGCGTCGGCGGCATCCAGCGGGACATTTTCACGATGGGCGCGCGGCCAGTCTGCTCGCTGAACTCGCTCCGCTTCGGCAGCCTCGACAGCCCGCGCGTGCGCTTCCTGCTTGACGGCGTCGTGCGCGGCATCGGCGGCTACGGCAACTCGTTCGGCGTGCCAACCGTCGGCGGCGAGGTCGTCTTCGACCCGTCGTACGAGGGCAACCCGCTCGTCAACGCGATGTCGGTCGGCATCGTGCGCGTCGGGCAGACGGCCACGGCGACGGCGTCGGGCCCGGGCAACCCGGTTTTTCTCGTCGGCGCAAGCACGGGCCGCGACGGCATCCACGGCGCGACATTCGCGAGCGAGGAGATCAGCGAGGCGAGCGAGGCAAAGCGGCCCAACGTGCAGGTCGGCGACCCATTCACCGAGAAACTCCTCCTGGAGGCGAGTCTGGAGGCCATCGCGACGGGCGCGGTCGTCGGGATGCAGGACATGGGCGCGGCTGGGATCACGTGCTCGACCTGCGAGATGTCCGAGAAGGGCGGCGTCGGGATGGACCTCGACCTCGAACGCGTGCCGCAACGCGAGACGGGCATGACGCCCTATGAGATTCTGCTCTCGGAGAGTCAGGAGCGCATGCTCGTCGTCGTCGAGGCCGGGCGCGAGGCCGAGATCGAGGCCGTCTTCGACCGCTGGGACCTCCACGTCGCCCGCATCGGGACGGTGACGGACTCGGGCCGCGTGCGCGTGCACTGGCACGGCGAGCTCGTCGCCGACGTGCCCGCCGAGCACCTCGTCCTGGGCGGCGGTGCGCCGGTCTACACCCGCGAGACGCAGCGCCCCGCGCACCTCGACGCGACGCTCGCCTTCGACGCCGCAACCCTCGACGACCTCACGCCCGACACGGCTGGCGCGGCGCTGGTCGCGCTCGTCGGGCAGCCCAACATCGCCTCGAAGGCGTGGGTCTACGAGCAGTACGACACGCACGTGCGGACCAACACGGTCGCCGGGCCGGGCCCGACCGACGCCGCGGTCGTCCGCATCAAGGAGACCGCGACCGTTGCCGATGACGGGACCGTCACGACGCGCGGGCTCGCCGTCGCGACCGACGGCAACGGGCGCTACGTGTATCTCAACCCGCGCCGCGGCGCCCAGATCGCCGTCTGCGAAGCCGCCCGCAACGTCGTCTGCGCCGGCGGCGCGCCGCTCGGCGTCACCAACTGCCTCAACTTCGGCAACCCGTACAAGCCCGAGGTCTACTGGACGTTCGCGGAGGCCGTCGGCGGCATGGGGGACGCCTGCCGCGCACTTGGCCTGCCCGTCACGGGCGGCAACGTGAGCTTCTACAATGAGTCGCCGGACGGCGCGGGCGGCACACGGGCCGTCTTCCCGACGCCCACGATCGGCATGGTCGGGCTCGTCGAGTCGGTCGAGCAGCACACGACGACGGCCGCTTTTCGCGAGGCGGGCGACGTGCTCGTGCTCGTCTCGCCGGCCGGCTGGTGGCACACGGGCGGGACGGAGGCGTCCGAGTTTCTCGCGACCGCACACGGCCTCACGACCGGTGACGCGCCGCACCTCGACCTCGCCGAGGAGGTGGCCGTCCAGGCGACGGTCCTCGCGGCTATTCGCTCGGGCCTCGTCCGCTCGGCGCACGACGTCGCGGACGGCGGCCTCGCCGTGTGTCTCGCCGAGTCGTGCATCCACGGAGGCGTCGGGGCCGACGTGGCACTCCCGTCCGCGGTGGCACGGCTCGATGCCGTCCTGTTCGGCGAGGCGCAGAGCCGCGTCGTGCTGTCGGTCGCGCCGTCGGTCGTCGGGGCCATCGAGGCGCTGGCCGTCCTCCACGGGGCGTCGGCGTTGCGCATCGGGACGGTCGGCGAGGACGCGCTGCGGATCACCCTCGGCGGTGACGCCGTGCTCGCCGTGCCCGTCGCCGACCTCGCTGGACCGTACCACACCTGCCTGCCGGCTGCGATGGACGCGCCGGTCGCAGTGGCATAGCCCGGCCTATCCGACACGTTCGGGCCCGCGGCCAGTCCGAGCGGCAAGGGCTGGACTCCGGCTCGCCGCATCGGCCCGCAAGTGTTCCGATGGGTCGTGCGTTACGCTCCGATGGCTGTTGCCGCGCGCGGGCGGGCGGGCGCGGACGCCCGTGCGGACTGCCCACGGCCGCTCGGCACGCCCGGCTCGGCGCCGAGCGGAAACGCCACCTCGAACGTCGTCCCGACGCCGGGCGCGCTCTCGACCGAGATCGTGCCGCCCATGAGGCCGACAAGCTTTTGCGTGATCGACATGCCAAGGCCCGTCCCTTCGTGGCTGCGCGCCTCGCCCTCGGAGGCCTGCCGGAACTCGTCGAACAGGGCCGGCAGAAACTCGGCTGCCATGCCTATGCCGGTGTCGGTGACGGTGAGCACGGCCCCGCCGTCGCGCGTGCCGACGGCGACCGTGATGCGGCCCGCGTCGGTGAACTTGACGGCGTTGCCGAGCAGGTTGATCAGCACACGGTCCAGCGCGCCCGCATCGACGACGGCGGGCAGGGCTGGGACGGAGGGCGCATAGACGAGTGCGAGCCCCTTCTTGGCCGCGAGCGCGTCGAAGAGGCGCACGCCCGAGCCGATGTGGGCCACGAGGTCCACGGGCGCCGGGCGGAGGGTCTCCTGCCTGGCGTCGAGGCGCGCGAGGTCCAGGACCGAGTTGAGCGTCGCCAGCAGGCGGTGCCCGCCGTGCTCGATCGACGCCACGAGGTCCAGTTGCTCCTCGGAGACTTCTTCGCGGAGCAGTTCCGCGAAACCGATCACGGCCGTCAAAGGCGTCCGGATCTCGTGGCTCATGCTCGCCAGAAAGGCGCTCTTGACGCGCAGGGCCTCCTCGGCGGCCTCGCGGGCTTCGATGAGGCCCGCCTCGTGCGCGCGCCGTGCGCCGACGTCGCGGGCGAGCGAGAGCACGCGCGTGCGACCATCGAGCACGAGCGTCTGCGATTCGACCTCGTAGATGCTCTGCGTGCCGTCGGTCCGGCACACGCACAGGTCCGTGCGGGCCTGCCCCGAGGTGGCAAGCGCGGCCGCGTGGTCTTTTAGCGCCTCGCGGTCCGCTGCGTCGACAAAGTGGTGCAGGGCCGACACGGCCGACCCGGCGGCGAGACCGAGCGCGCGACGGGCGGCCGAATTGAGCTCGGCATGGCGGCCCGACAGGTCGTGGACGATGACAGCGTCGCTCGCGCGCTCGACGAGCATCCGGTACCGGGCGTCCGAGCGGGCCAGCTCGGCGACCCGCCGCGCGACCTGCCGCCGCATCGTCGCGCCCCACAGCACGGCGAGCCCGAACAGGCAGAGGAGCGCGAGCGCGCCCGAGCGGTAGAAGATTGCTGGCAAGTCGACCCGCTGAATGTCGCCGGCCGTGCGCGGGTAGATCTGGTATGAGTCGCGGTATGGCGCCGCGCGGTCGTACTGCCCCGCGATACCCGTGATGCGGACATGGTCGCCGGGCATATACCCGTTGAGCGGCATGGCCTCGGGGCGGTCCGCGTAGGCGAAGGCGACCAGGAGGGACCCGTCGGCCAGCGTCAGCAGGAGCGCCGTGCCGGCCGCGACGGGGTTGCGGCTCGACACGACGGCCTCGACGGTGACGAGGCGCCCTTCGACCGCCTCGGGGCGACTGGCGGTGTACGCGGCCGGGGCGGGCACGCGCCGGCCGCCCGGGATGACGCGCACGTGCGGCCGGTCCAGCTCGGCGACGCCGTCGCGAAAGGAGAGCCGGCCCGTCGCGACGACACTGTCGCCCCTCGCGACGGGCGGCCCCATGGGACGGCTGATGCGGACGCCGCCCCGGGCGTCCTGGAGGAAGAACGCGATCCCGCCGCCGAGGCGCCCGCTCGCGACGAGGGCGCGCCCGGCGACGGTCACCGTCTGCCCGACTCCGTCCGGGACGGCGTCGCGGTTGGCATCGGCGCGTGGGTCGGCGGGCGGGCTGCCAGCGTGCGGGCTGCCGGCATGCGGGCCGGCGAGGGCGAGGGCGACGAGGAGGAGGGCGAGCATCGGAGCAGCCGGGGTCAGGAGAAGACGGTGGCCGGGCGCCCGGATGCCGCCTCGGCAGGATGGGCGGCCGTCTCGGGAGCCTCGGGCGCGGGCGCCGTTCTCGGGAGCGCGACCTCGAAGAGCGAGCCCTCGCCCTGACGGCTCCAGACACGGATCTCGCCGCCCATGCGGCCGGCAAGGCGCCGCGCGAGCGTCAGCCCGAGGCCGGTCCCCTCGAAGGTCCGGTCGGCGCCGTCGGACTCCTGGCGGAACGGCTCGAACGCCTCGGCGAGGAAGGCCTCGGACATCCCGACGCCCGTGTCCTGGACGCGGACGGCGAAGTAGTCCGGCGCAGTGTGGACCGAGACGCGGATCTCGCCGCGCTCGGTGAACTTCACGGCGTTGTCGACGAGGATCGCGGCGACGCGCCGCAGCGCATCGGGCTCGTGGACGACCGGCAGCGTCTCGACGTCCGACCCGAAGCGGAGCGCGAGGCCGCGGGCGGCGGCGGCCGTCGCGTGCTCCGCAACGGCTGCCCGGACGGCCGCGACGGCGTCGAGCGGCTCGGGGAGGTCGTGGGCGTCCGCGGCGCCGGGCGCCGCGAGGCGGTCCAGCCGGGCGAGGTCCAGGACGTCCGTGAGCGTCCGCAGCAGGCGCCCGCCGCTGGCGCGGATCGT
>DASWMO010000155.1:0-6055 GCA_036399715.1 Rubricoccaceae bacterium | reverse complement strand
TGCGGCCGGCCCGGACCCGGCCGCGCGGGCGGCTGCCTTCGCCGACCTCCGGCGGACCTACCCGACGCGCCACGAGAGCGCTGCGTTCGTCGTCCGCGGGTCCGTCCCCGAGACGCTCCGCCGGGCCATGGTCGAGGGCCTCGGGATGCGGATCGAGCCGTGACCGCTCCGGGACTGCGCCGTGGAGACGCGCCACGGCGCGTCTCGGTCCAGCGCGCGGCCTCTCCACGGGGCACCGCACCTTTGCACGAGGCGCCGCGCCTACTTGCCGAAGCCGTACTCGCGGAGGTAGCCGTCGCGGTCGCGCCAGTCTGCGCGCGTCTTGACGAACAGCTTGAGGAAGACGCCGCGCCCGAGGAAGCCCTCCATTTCGAGGCGCGCGGCCGTCCCGAGGCGCTTCAGCGCGGAGCCGCCCTTGCCGACGAGGATCGCCTTCTGCGAGTCGCGCTCGACGACGACGTCGACGGCGACGAGCGTCTTGAGGCCCGGCCGCTCCTCGACCGTCACGACGACGGCCTGCGTCGAGTAAGGGACCTCGTCGCGGTAGAGGTGGAAGATGGCCTCGCGGACGATCTCGCCGAGGAAGAAGCGTTCCGGGTGCTCCGAGAGCTGGTCCGGCGGGTAGTACGGCGGGCCCTCGGGCACGCGGTCCAGCACGAGCCGCAGCAGCGTCGCGACGCCCGTGCCCGTCAGGGCCGAGACCGGCACGACCTCGTCGAACGGTCGCCCGAAGGCCGTCGCGTACGCCTCGACGAGCGGGAGCGCCTCGGCGGACGACGGCATCGTGTCGACCTTGTTGATCGCGAGGACCACCGGCGCGTGCTGCCGCGAGGCGCGGTCGAGCGCCGTCTGGGCATCGTGCGTGATGCGCGGGGCCGACGCGTCGGCGAGGAGCACGACCACATCGGCGTCGCCGATCGAGCGGTCCACGTCGCGCATCATCGCCTCGTGGAGGCGGTACTTCGGCCGGACGACCCCGGGCGTGTCCAGCAGGACGAGCTGGTGCGGCGGCAGGCCCGGCGCACCGCCCGGCGCCTCGGGGTCCGCCGCGGTCCCGGGCGATGAGAGGATGCCGAGGACGCGGTTGCGCGTCGTGGACGGACGCGGCGAGACGATGGAAAGCTTGGTCCCGAGCAGCCGGTTCAGCAGCGTGCTCTTGCCCACGTTCGGCGCGCCGACGATGGCGACGTAGCCCGAGCGGTGGCCCTCGGGCACGTCGCCGCCCATCACGAGGCCTGGCCGAAGCGCGTCGTCGCTGTCGTCGGCGAAGAACTCGGCGGGGTCCAGCGGGCCGTCGTCGTCGCGGTCGGCGGCGGGGTCGTCGGGGAGAGAGTCGGCAGTCGGCATCGGGTCGCGGAACGGGGCAGCCAAGCTACGCCGCCCCTGCCGTCTGTCGCCGGGGCCTGTCAGTCGTTGTCGTCTGGGCAGGTGCTGCCCACGCGGACCGCGTCGTGGTCGCGCGTGATGTGGTTGCGGTAGCTGCTGCTGTTATCGACCTTTTTGGACTTCAGCTTATCGTCGGACTCGGGGTGGCACACCCAGAAGATCGGAGTCCACGAGGCGGGCGGGTTGTAGTTCGCCGGGGCCGCCGGGGCCGCGCGCAGTTCGCCCGCCGAGACGTGCTCGCTCGTCGACGAGAGCAGGCGGACCTCGTTGCCGTCGAACCCGACCTTGCCGGCGAGGCGGACGATGTCGCGCAGGCGGTACGTCACGCTCGCGAGCGGCCCCATCTCGATGCGCGTCCCGAAGCTCGTCCCCGACGTGAGGCCGGCGCGCCAGGCAGCTTCCTCGGCCTCGTGCTGCTGGCGCTCGTCGTCCTTCATGTGCCAGTAGAGGGCCGCGTCATAGAGCGTCGCGCCGTCGCTCTCGCGGAGCAGGCGGACCGAGAGGGCGCCCGTGCGGTCCCAGTCGCGGCCGATGCAGAACGGCCAGCTGCCGCCGTCGCAGGAGCCCTCGCCGTCGAAGCGGCGGGCGAGCGCGCGCAGGCTCTGCACGTCCACCATGAGCGTCCGGAGGGCGTTGGCGGCGAAGGGCCGCGTGCGGTTCGAACGGCCCGGGGCGGCAATCGGCCCGAAGCCGGCCCGGACCGTCCCTTCGAGCACGTCCGGCTGGGACGTGAGGCCGAGCGTGTACTCGGAGTAGCCGTGCGCCTCGGGGTGGTGGAACTCGAGCGAGACGGGCTCCGAGCCGAGCGACTGGAGCGTCGTCCAGAACTGCGTCTGCGCCTCCTGCGCGCCGCTGCCGTTGCGGGCGAACTCGATGTGGCCGCCGCGCGGCGCGCCGACCGGCTCCAGGTCGAAGCGGTGCGTGTGCTCCCACCACGGGTAGTCCACAGGGCTCTGGAGCGGCCAGTTCGGGCTCGGGCGCAGGCCTGGGGCGGCTCCCATGCCGGACGGGCCCCGCATGACCGTCAGGTCCAGGTGGCCGCCTGGGGGGAAGGCGCTCTGCGAGATCACGAGGCTGCCCGTGATGTCGGCATTGCCGAGCAGCTGGACCGGGAGCAGCTGGCGCTCGGCCCGCACGATCACGATGCCAGCCCACGTCATCGTCGCCGTGCTCGCCACGACGAGTGGGCCCTCGACGATCAGCACGCCCGAGCCGCGCAGCGTCCCGGTGACGGTGAGGCTTCCACGGACGCGGGTCACGCCGGCCGCCGCGCCCCACCTCTCAGAGCCGGACACGGTCCTGGACGACCCGAACGTCACGTCGCCGGGCGCCATCGCGGCGAGCGCGGACTGGTAGAGGCCCTCGGCGTCGACGACGTCGTTGGCCTGGCTGAGATCCTCGACGAGCGGGCCGGCCTGGCCCGGCCCTGCCTCCCACTGGTTGGCCGCGGGGACGTTGAGGACGGTCCGACCCTGGCTCAACTGCCCGGCGAGTGCGCCCTCCATCGACGAGCGCGAGACGCCGGCGGCGGCCAGCCCGAGCTCATCGAACGGGCGCGAGTCCATCCGGACCGGGTGGTCCGCCAGCGTCCCCGAGATGCGCGCCGACGACGACACGCTGGCCGTGGCGTAGGGCACGTCGAGCCAGATCGGGCCGGGGTACTCCATCGGGTCGAAGGCGTACGTGTTCTCGACCGTGTGGACCGCCCCGCCGTAGCGCCCCTCGACGGTGACGGTGACCTCGCGGTTGTCGGCCGAGCGGACCGAGCGGACCGTGAAGCGGCCGCCGTCGTAGGCACAGCCCGTCGTGCCGGGGCTGGGGCAGCCGGTGACGCCGGGGTCCACGAAGCCCTCCTCGCCGACCATCGTCGAGAGGACGAGGCTCTGGCCCGTCTCGGCGATCTGGCGCGCGAGCACGTCGGCCTCGCTGTCGGCGCGGCCGGCCGCGGTGTCGCCGGCGATGGCGTTCATGCCGAGTTTGAGCGTGGCGCCGCCGAGGATGGCAGCGGCGACGATCATCAGAGTGAGCTTGCCCATGGGAAGGTGCGGCGGGCCGCAGCAGAGTCGGAAGGGAGAATTCAGGTGCCCGGGGACGGGCGACGGGTCAGATGTTGCGGCCCGGCGGCGCTGGCGGCGGCGTCTGGGGCGGCGGCGGGGGCGGCGCGGGCGTGCTGGAGCCTGTCCGTACGGGGGGCGGCGGGGTCGTGGTCGTGCCGCCGGTGGGCGTTGGCGGTGGTGGGGGCGGGGGCGGCGGGTCGGCGGGGAACGTCGGCACGACGGCCGTGCCGGGCTCGACCGGCGGCAGGCCCTCGGTCGCGGTCGCCGAGAGCACGCGGACCGTCGCGGCGCGGCGGACGGCGTTCTGGAGCGTCGTCGTGGCCTGGTCCGACGCCCGGCGGCCGAGCGGGGCCGCGGCGACGACCGACACGCGGACCTGGAACGCGACGTCACTGCGGCCCGTGATGCCGTCGGCCTCCTCGCCGCCGCCCTTGGGCAGCGAGATAATGTTGAGCTCCAGCACGCCGACGGCCCCGCCCGTCCGCTGGACTGTCCCGCCGCGGCGGTACTCGTAGCGCGTGACGGCGTACGTCGGCCGGTTGACGGTCCCGACGCGGACGGTCTGGCCCGTCGGGACGGCCTCGTAGCTCACGATCGCGACCGGCGACGCGACGCCGAGGTCGGGGTCGGCGAGGGTCGGGAACGAGAACTGGGACGTGTAGCCCGTCCCGTCCGTCCCGCGCCCGCGGCGGATCGTGTAGCGGTCGAAGCCGAAGGCGTGCTGCGTCTGCGCGACCGTCCGCATGTTCTCGACGTCGCGCTGGAGGACCGACAGGAACTCGTCGGCGTGCCACTCGACGCGGTTGCGGACTGTCGTCTCGATGGCGGACTCCTGGCGGCGCATCTGGACGAACAGGAGCGTCCCGACGAGGACGGCCCCGACGAGGATGGCGATGAGATGGTCGAAGATGGCGGACATAGGGGCCCTCGGGCTAGCGGAATGAGGCCATACCGGCTGGCGTGAAGACCTTCCGGAGCGTGACGCGGACCTGCGGCCGCCCGCGCGTCGCCGCCGACGGGACCTCGACGACGGTGACGATGAACTCCTTGGCGAGCGTCGGCACGGTCGCGACGGCGAGCGTCGACGGGACGACGTAGCGGACGGCGTAGCTCACGTCGAAGAGGAGCCCGCCCGGCCCGCCGATGGTGTCCGCCGCGCGCGTCTCGGTGAGGCCGTTGAAGTCGTCGAGGTCGTCGTAGAGCGCCGGCGCCGTCTCGTCGTCGTCCGTCCCGATGAGGGAGGTCGGCGGGTTGATCCGGACGCCGGTCGTCCGGCCGATGTCCTGCTCGTCGAAGGCGATGCGCTCGGCCGCGGCGAGGCGCTCGCGGGCGAGGGCCTCGGCGGCGCGCTCGCCCTCGGACGTCACCGAGCGCAGGTCCATCGCCGCCTCGTCCCGCGTGCTGTTGAGCGCGTAGATCGAGAAGACGGCGATGGCGCAGAGCGCGAGCAGGGTCTGCTGCATGGGCGGGCGCCGGCGTGGCGGCGGGGAGGGGCGTCGCCGGCCCCGTGCGATCCCTGTGCCGCGTCGGTCTCGGCCTGCCGCCGCGCCGCGCCACGGTGCGGGAATGGAACGCCCGCGCGACGCCGGGCGCCTCTGGCCGCCGCCTGCCGGTCCGGCCCGCCCGTGCGCCGGCCGGCCCGATTCTTCTGCCGGAGTTCGTTTCTACCGATGCCCGCCCCCGTCTGCCCCCGCCGCGAGGCCCGGTCGCGTCCCGTCGCAGAGGGCGACGTACGCCGCGACGGTCGCCGCGAGCCCGCGTTCGAGCGCGTCGGAGACGAGCGCCTGCCCGATGGACACCTCGTCGATGCCCGGCGCGGCGCCGCCGCGCGCGGCGGCGAGGAGCGGGCCGAGGTTGACGAGGTCGAGGTCGTGGCCGGCGTTGAGGCCGAGGCCGAGCGCACGCGCCTCGGCGGCGGCCGCCGCGCACGCCGCGAGGTCTGCCTCGGCGTCGCCGCGCGCGGCCGCGTGGGCATACGGCCCGGTGTAGAGCTCGACACGGTCCGCCCCGACGGCCCGGGCCGCCCGCACGGCCCGCACGTCGGCGTCGACGAACAGGCTCACGCGGCAGCCTGCCTCGTGGAGCGTCTCGATGACGGGCGCGAGGCGTCCGGCGTCGCGGAAGGCGTCGTCCGGCCCGACGGCGAAGCCGTGGTCCGATGTGAGCTGGCCCGCCGCGTCGGGGACGAGCGTCGCCTGCGCCGGCCGCGCCTCGCGGACCAGGGCGACGAAGCCGGGGAACGCGTAGCCGCCCGTTCCAGGCGCGCCGGTCTGGCTCGGGCCTTCGAACGGGTTGCCCTCGACGTTCATCTCGGCCCCGCGGTCGCGGGCGAGGTGCGCGAGGTCGAGCACGTCGGCCGCGCGCGCGTGGCGGCCGTCGGGGCGCGGGTGCAGCGTCAGGCCCGCGGCGCCGGCGTCGAGGCAGACCGCCGCGAGGCGGAGCAGGTCCGGCCGGCCGCCGCCGCGCGCGTTGCGCAGCAGGGCCACTTTGTTGAGGTTGACGCTGAGGCGGGTCACGGGGGAGCAGAAGGGGAGGGCGTAAAACGGGGTGCGCCGGTGAGGTTCCGCACCCCCGTTCCGCGCAGCCGGTCTCACGTCTCGCATCCGGGTTAG
>DASWMO010000154.1:0-2876 GCA_036399715.1 Rubricoccaceae bacterium | reverse complement strand
CGTCATCGTGAACGGGTTGCCGAGCAGGTTGTACGAGTTCGGCCGGAGCGGGATCGTGACCGGTCCGCTCGTCGCCGTGCCGGTCGCGCTGAGCGTGAACGGGAGCTGGACGCTCTGGCTCGGCCCGCCCTGGGGCGTGATCACACGGTCGTAGAAATGCCAGAAGAAGCCGTTCCCCGAGGCGAGCACGGCCGAGCCTGCGGCCGGCGGCACGAACGCCGTCCCGTCGTAGCCGACGTAGAGGTTGGGCTCGTAGGCCGGGTAGAAGTCCGAGATGCCCTGGACGAGGTTCTGCGCGGCGAGGGCCGCGATGGTGACCCCGCCGACGGGGGCGGCGAGCAGGCGCCACCCGGCGTCGTCACCCGGCGCGGGCGTGCCGGCGAAGGTGCGCGCCGGCGTGGCGCTCTGGACGACAGGCGTGAACGTGGCCAGCGGAACGCTGGGGACGTTGGAGCCCGAGACGGTCCCCTGCGCCGTGACGCCGTAGCCGACGGGGAAGGGCGCGGCGAGCGTGGCGTCGTAGAGGACGGTGACGGTCTTGCCGGCCGGGAGCGTCCCGACGGTCGCCGTGACGGTCTCACCGGCGCGGAGGACCGGCTCCGTCTCAGGCGAGGTCTTCGCTGGCGCCGAAACTCCAGCGGCTGGTCGGGTCTCGGCGACGATGCGTGCGGATTCAGCCTGGTCCGCAGACGCGAACAGGACTTGCGCAGCCTCTGGTGTGGCATCCTCAGCCTGAGGCAGAGACGGCTGCGCTCCAGCCATGACGTCTGGCGCTTCTTCGTCCAGCCGGTCCGTGGATACGGTGTTTCCGAGATCCGGCATCGAGGGTCCACCCGTCACGTCCTCCACCCTATCGCTGGAGGGCCCGACAGTGACAGAAGTGGGGGCGTCAGCGGTCAGACCGGCACCCATGGCCGTGGCGGCCTCGGAGATGGGACCAGCCGCCTCGGCCCCGGGTCCGAACGCATCTGGGCTCGTTGCGGTGAACGAGGTCGCGCATGCGGCGGTCGCGGCTCTGACAGTCCCTGTCGTCCGGGCCAGAATCGGGGCCGGAGTGTTTGTGGTGGCGCGCGCCGTGCTCCCCAGGAAGGCTTCAAGCTGGGTCTGGTTGTTGGCCGCCCCGGTGTAGCCCTGCAACTCGATTGTCGGGTTCGCCGAGGTGCCGCTCCCGGTGAATCCCGAGGTGACCACGTAGACACCCGCGAAGGTCGGCTGGCCGACGAAGGCCGTGTTCGACTGGATGTTCGCGCAGAGCGTCGGGTTGTCGCCGATGTTGGGGATCGTCCCCGCGGTCAGTTCCACGCCAGCCAGGGCACTCCCGGAGGCTGTGTTCACCTGGAAGTCGTTCCCGGTGATGGTCAGGTTCAGCCGGGGGCTGGTCGGGGCCGTCGCTGTCCCCTTGGCCACCTGGCCGTAGAACGCCGACTCCTGCTTGATCTGGCGGACGATGTTGCTGGTCACCACCGCCGTGCCGGTCCCCGCTCCGGCCGCCTCCACATAAATCCCGCGGCCCAGGTCGGACCCCGAGTTCGCCACCGCGGCGTTGCCAACGGTGTTCCCGCTGATTGTCCCGCGCATCAGCGTGCTCGCCGTCGAGGTACCGCCCAGGTAGATGTTGACCGAGTTGCTCGACCCCGCCTTGAACTGCTGCCGGGTCACGTTGCCAGCCACCGTGTAGTCGAGCGTCCGCCCGGCGCCCTGGTGGGCGAGTGAGATGTCGACGGTGTTCTGCTCGAGCGTGTTCTGCTGAACCGTGACCGTGCCTCCCGACGCGTCGTTGCTGGCGTATTGCAGGCCGGTCGCGGAGTTGTTCTGGATCTGACTCCCGGTGACGCTCAGGTTTGCCGTCGCGCTGTTGAAGACGCCGACGTTGACCCCGTTGCCCGCCGTCGTCCCGCTGACCTCGGCGTTCTGGACGGCCACCGTCCCGGTCGACGTTCCCGTCTGGTACCAGCCGATCGTCATCTCCCGGCTGTTCTGGAACAGGGAGTGGCGGAAGAGCGACGTTCCGGACATCCTGTCGAGCCGGACGTTCCAGATGTCGGTCGTCTCCACGCCGGCCGCGGTGGCGTTGTTCAGGAACTGCGAGTGCGTGATCGTCACGTTGGACGAGCCGCCGCCCGCGCGCAGGCCGTAGTTCCCCGTGTGCCCGCTCACGAGGAGGTTGTCCAGTTCGAGCCCGGCCACCCCCACCGCGCTGATCCCTGCGCGCGTGGAGTCCGCCCCGGCCGACCCGTTGTTCTGGACCGTCATGTTCCGGAGCACGACGCCGCTGGTGCGGTTCAGAAGGATCGCCTTGCCCGTGACGCTCTGGATGGTCCCGCCCGAGCCGAAGGCGAGCGTGCCGCCGCCGCTGCGGGCCGTGACACGGCCACGCGTAGTATTGGCTGCGTCCGAGGCGCCGTCGCCGGTCACAGTCAGGCCCGCCGTCGTCCCTGTGTTGTTGAGCACGATCGCGTTGGCGCCCCCCGTAGCGTTGATGCTCCGGAAGTTGAGTCCGCCCGCGGCGATCGTCGTGTTCACCACGCTCAGGGCGGTCCCGCCGGCCGAGGTGATCGTGTTGGCTGCCCCACCCACCGTTAGCGAACCGCCGCCTGCGGCGTTGAGCCCGGCCCCCGTCGACGTCGTGATCGTCAGAGCGTTCGGGAAGCTGACCGCGGCGCCGTTGCTGAGGATGTTGACCGCGGTCGCCGACTGCGTACTGAACGTGTTGGTGGCGCCTGTGAAGGCGATGGTCCCGCCCGTGTTCGCGCTCAGCGTGATCCCGCTCGCCGCGTTGTTCGTCTTCGTCAGCGTCCCGGCGTAGGTGAACGTCGGCGCGCTGTTAGCGACCGTGACCGTCTCCGCCGTCGGGTTCGTGATGCTCGCCGTGGCTG
>DASWMO010000153.1:0-12757 GCA_036399715.1 Rubricoccaceae bacterium | reverse complement strand
GCTGTTGCCGACGACCATCGCCTGCTCGACGAGGGCGTGCTCCGTGAGCGCGTTCTCGATGGGTTGCGGGATAACGTACTTGCCCGTCGAGAGCTTGAAGAGAGCCTTCTTGCGGTCGGTGATCTTGAGGAAGCCGTCCGGCGTGACCTGCCCGATGTCGCCTGTGTGGAACCAGCCGCCCTCGGACATCACCTCGGCCGTCTTCTCGGGCTCCTTGAAGTAGCCCTTCATCACGTGCGGCCCGCGCGTGAGGATCTCGCCATCCTCGGCGATCTGCACCTCGACGCCCGCGACGGGCTGGCCCGTCGTGCCGGCCTTGTTCGCGTCGGGCGTGTTGTTGGTGATGACGGGGCTCGTCTCGGTCAGGCCGTAGCCCTGGAGCGTCGGGATGCCCCACGCGGCGAACGAGTTGGAGAGGTCCGAGCGCAGCGCAGCGCCGCCGACCGAGACGACCTTGACGCGCGTCAGCCCGAGGCGCTCGCGGAGCTTGGAGTACACCAGCTTGTCCGCGATCCCGTGCTTGACGGCCCCGAGGCCGGACGGCGGGCGGTCCATGTCGAACTGCTGCGCGAGGCCCATCGCCCACGACCCGATGGCCTTTTTGGCGCCCTCGGACTGCTGCACGCCCAGCGTGACCTTGTCGTAGACCTTCTCCAGCACGCGCGGGACGGTCGCGAAGATCGTCGGCCGGACCTCGGCGAGATGCCCCACGAGCAGGTCCGGGTTGGAGTAGAACGTCTGGTGGCCCCACGCGACGTCGGCGAAGGACAGCATCCGGGCGTAGATGTGCGTCATCGGCAGGAACGTGAGGGCGACCTCGTCCTGGTGGCCCATCCCGCGGATGCCCGTGTAGGCGGCGAAGACGTTGGACGAGATGTTCTCGTGCGTCAGCATGACGCCCTTCGGCTGGCCCGTCGTGCCGGACGTGTAGATGAGCGTCGCGACGTCCTGCGCGTCGATCATGTCGCGGAGTTCGTCCGGCCTGTTCGGAGCGGCGGCGATGGCCGCGCGGCCCGTTTCGCGGAGCGCGTCGAGCGTCAGCACGCGGACGCCCTCGGGGAGCGTGACGCCGGCCTGGCTGCCAGTCGCGAGGACGACGAGGCGGACGGCGGGCACGCGCGCGGCCCACGTCGCGAAGCGCGCGAGCATCTCGGGGTTGGTGACGAACATCGCCGTCGCCTCGCTGTGCTCGGTCACGAAGACGAGGTTGTCGTCGGTGTAGGTCGTGTAGAGCGGCACGTTGAGGACGCCTGCGATGAGCGTCCCGAAGTCGACGAGGGCGAAGTGCAGGTCCGAGTCCATGAACAGCGCCACGTGGCCGCCGCGCTCCACGCCGGAATTGAGCAGCCCGACGGCGATCTCGTCGGCGGCCGTCCGGAAGTCTGTGTTGGACATCGTGTCCCAGCCGCCGCCCGGGCGCGGCTGGTTGAATGCGCGCGGGTTGGGGTACGCGTCCGCCGCCTCGTCGAGCAGGCTCGGCAGCGTCCGCCCGAGGATGGTCTTGCCGATGGAGGACGCGGGCGCGGTGTAGATCGTCGGAGTCGCCATCAGGTCGGGGTGCGGGTGAAGCCGCCGAAAGCCCTTCCGGCGCGCTGTTCGAAGATACGCGGAAGGCCCGTGCCGGTTCGAGCGCGCCGCTTTTGCGGCACCGGGCGTAAAGCCAGCCCCGTGCCGCGCCTCAGGCGGCCGTCAGGCCGGCGATAGCCTGCCGGACGGCGGCCTCGGTGAAGGCCTCGCCCGCGAGGCGGACGTCGATCCGCTCGGCGAGGGTCAGCGAGACGAGGCCGTGGAGGGCCGTCCACAGGACGTTCGCCGCCACGTCCGCCGACGGATCCGCACGCAGGTGGCCCGCAGCGGCGCCGGCCTCAATGGCCTCGGCGAAGACCTCGATGTTGCGCCGCGCGCGGCGGTACTGCTCGGCCGGGTAGCGCTCCATGCGCTCGGGGTGCAGCTGGAACAGGATCTGGTAGACCTCGGGGTTGTCGATCCCGAAGCGGACGTACGCGCGGCACAGCGCGCCGAGCGTCGCGACGGGGTCTGCCGTGACGGCCGCCGTGAGCGTGCCGTAGAGCCGCTCCATGCCCTCGTCGATGAGCGCATGTGTGAGCGCGTCCTTGCTCGCGAAGTGCAGGTAGATGCTCGTCGCCGAGACGCCGACGCCAGCCGCGATCTTGCGCATCGACAGCCGGTCGTAGCCCTCGGCGACGAGCAGGCGCCGGGCGCGGTCGAGGATCGCCTGCCGGAGGTTGGTGTCGGTCCGGCGGGCGGCGGGCGGGCGGGCGGCGGGCATGATCGGCAGTGCGGGGCCGGAAAGTAGCGTCGGGCCGCAGTAGACTGCGGGGACGCCCTCCCCTGCCGCCGTGCCGCCCGCCGCGCCGTCTCTTGCCGGTCCCGATTCGGGCCCACCCATCTCGGGCCTGCCCATATCGGGCGTCGATGCCGATACGGTCGTGCTCCCGCCCGTCGCCGAGCGCTTCGCCCGCTACGTCCGGATCGACACGACCTCGGATCCCGACTCCGACGCGACGCCCTCAACCGCACGGCAACTCGACCTCTGCCGCCTGCTCGTGGACGAGTTACGCGCGATGGGCGTCGCGGACGCCGAGATGGACGCCTCGGGCGTCGTCTACGCGACCCTCCCGGGGACCGTCCTCGAGGCGCCCGTCGTCGCGCTGTGCGCGCACGTGGACACGAGCCCGGACGCGCCCGGCGCGGGCGTGCGTCCGCTCGTCCACGCCGCATGGTCCGGCGCCGCCTTCGCGCTCCCCGGTGACCCGTCCGTCGTCTTCGATGCGACCGCGGACCCCAACCTCGCGGCCCACATCGGCCACGACCTGCTCACGAGCGACGGCACGACGCTGCTCGGGTCCGACGACAAGGCCGGTGTCGCCGTTCTGATGCAGCTTGCCGCCGACCTGCTCGCGTCCGACGTGGCGGCCCGCGCGGAGGGCCGGCCCGCCACCGCCCGACCCACGCTGCGCCTGCTGTTCACGCCCGACGAGGAGATTGGCCGCGGCGCAGACCCGGTCGACCTCGACCGCCTCGCGGCCCACGTCGGCTACACGCTGGACGGCTCGGGCACGGACCGCCTCAACGCCGAGACGTTCAACGCCGCCGAGGCCGTCGTGACAGTCGAGGGCGTCGGCGTGCACCCGGGATACGCGCAGGGCATCCTCGTCAACGCGCTCCGCGTCGTGGCTCACGTCGTCGCCCTGCTCCCGGCGAGCGAGGCACCGGAGACGACGGACGACCGCGACGGCTTCTTTCACCCGCACACGCTCTCGGGCGAGGCCGAGCGCGCGAGCCTCCGCGTCCTCCTGCGCGACTTCTCAGACGTCGGGCTGGAGCGCCGCCGCATGCTCGTCCGCGACGCCGCTGCGCAGGCAGAAGCGGCGTACCCCGGCTCGACGGTTCGGGTCGAGATCCGCGAGAGCTACCGCAACATGGCCGCCCACATTGACGCCGTGGACCCGCGCGCGGTGACCATCGCCCTCGACGCGGCGCGGGCGATGGGGTTCGAGATGGCCTTGAAGCCCGTCCGAGGCGGCACCGACGGCGCGCGCCTCTCCGAGCGTGGCCTCCCGACGCCCAACGTCTTCACGGGCGGGCACGCGTTCCACAGCCGCCGCGAGTGGAACACCGTCCAGAACCTCGCGCGTTCGCTGGCCTACACGCACGCGCTCGTGGCCGCCTGGGCGCACGAACCCCGCCTCTGATGCCGCTCTCCCCCGCCCGCACGCGCCTCTTCGTCGTCGGCTTCATGGCAATGCTGCTCGGCCTCTCCGTCCTCGCGGCCGTGATGATCACGCGCGGCTGGGCCAACCCGACGCTTCAAGAGGACGTCCGCCGCAACGAGGCCGCCCACGACGCGGCGATGCCGCGCCTTGGCGGCGCCCCCGGCGACACGACGCGCAGATGAGGCGACCTCCAGCGCAACGCCCGCCGCGACGTGGAAACCCAGCGGGTGGGGCCTGCTTGCTGGCCACCGGCGGAAGGGGTTAACTACCGGGCCACCCCTCCCCCTCCCGATGGTCCGACTCTCCGTCCTTCTCGCCCTCGTCGTCGCCTTCCCCGCCGCCGCGCAGACTGGCTCCCCGGCGGATTACATCTTCACTCTCCGGGGCGACACCCTCCGGGGCACGGTCGACCTCCACTCGCCCGTCCTGCGTCGGTCGTACGTGACCGTCGACACCCAGCGGGTCGAGCTCGACCAGGTCCACGAGTTGCGGATGGCCGGCGCGACGTACGCCGTCGTCGACGGACGGAACCTCGCCCAGCGCCTCATCGACGGACGGGTCGATTTTTACTCGCGCACGCGCACGACCATGACACCCGGCGTCATGATGCCCTCGGGCCCGCGCGGCGGCGCCGTTATGTCCGCGCCCGGCCTGAGTCAGGAGGAGATCGGCTACATCCGCGTCGCCGACGGACCAGTTCAGCGTGCGACGGTGCCCCGGCTGCTGACCGCGCTCGAGGACAACCCGGAGAGCGTCCGCCTCCTTCGCCAGCACCAGAACCTCACCTACGCCCAGTATGGGACGGCCGCCGCGGGCGTCGGCATGATCGCCGGCGGGCTCGCGCTGAGCGATTTCGAGTCCGAGAGCGCCGTCAGTGGCATCCACCCGCTCGTCTTTGTCGGCGCCGCGGTTACGTCGCTGACCAACTTCGTCTTCCCGGCCCTGCGCCGTGGCAAGATCCAGCAGGCCATCCGAACCTACAACCAGTAACCTGGGCCGCCCTTCCGAACGCAGAGCGCCCCGGCCGCCAGAAGGCAGCCGGGGCGCGTCCGTCTGTCCGAGACGGAGATCAGCCCAGCCGGCGGTTGATCTCAGCGAGCGCGTCGGCGTCGCCGCCCGAGGGCAGCGTGAAGCCGTCGCCGCCGGTGTCCCGTCCGCGGTCGAGCAGGTCGTTGGCCGCCTGCAGCGCCTCGAGTTCGTCGCGGCTGCCCACCACGAGGTTGAGGTACGCCTTCAGGCCCGTCCCGACGGGGACGTTGTGCCCGATGATCACGTTCTCCTTGAGCCCGAGCAGCGGGTCCGACTTGGCCGCGATCGCGGCGTCCGTCAGCACCTTGGTCGTCTCCTGGAACGAGGCGGCCGAGAGGTACGAGTCCGTCGCGAGGGCGGCGGCCGTGATCCCGAGCAGGACCGGCTCCGCGACCGCGAGCTGCGCGTCGCGAACCTCGATCTCCGCCTTGTCCTGGCGGCGCATCTCCGAGTTGGCCTCGCGGAGCTGGCGCCGCGTGACCGTCTCGCCGACGCGGAGCGTGGACTCCGAGGCCTCGGTGACCACGAACGTGTCGTACAGCTCGTCGTTGGCGGCTTCGAGGACCATGCGGTCCACGAGGGCGCCTTCGAGGAACGGCGCGTCGCCCGGGTCGGAGATGCGAACCTTCTGCATCATCTGACGGACGACCGTCTCGATGTGCTTGTCGTTGATCGTCACGCCCTGGAGGCGGTAGACCTCCTGCACCTCGTTGACGAGGTACTCCTGGACCGCTGTCGGCCCGAGGATTGACAGGATGTCCTGAGGCGAGATCTGGCCGTCCGAGAGCGCCTCGCCGGCCCGCACGAAGTCGTTCTCGTGAACGAGCAGGTGCTTGCTCAGCGACACGAGGTACGTGCGCTCCGTCTCGCCGTCGCGCGAGGTAACGGTCACCTCCTGCGAGCCGCGCTTACGGCCGCCGAAGCCGATCACGCCGTCGATCTCCGTCACGACCGCCGGGTCGGACGGCTGGCGTGCCTCGAAGAGCTCGATCACGCGTGGGAGACCACCCGTGATGTCGCGCGTCTTGGCCGACTGGCGCGGGAGCTTCGCGAGGATCTTGCCCGGCTCGATCTTCTCGCCAGCGTCCACCTGAAGGCGGGCGCGGACGGGCATCGTGTACTCGCGGCGTCCATCGCCGCCCTCGATCACGAGCGCCGGCGTGAGGTTCTTCTCGCGCGACTCCGTGATGACCTTCTCGCGGAAGCCCGTCTGCTCGTCGGACTCCTCGCGGTAGGTCGTCCCGTCGATGACGTCCTGGAAGCGGATCGTGCCCCCGGCCTCGGCGATGATGACCGAGTTGTACGGGTCCCACGAGGCAATCGTGTCGCCCTTGTCCACCATCTGGCCTTCCGTCACCGCCACGCCCGCGCCGTACGGCACGGTGTAGGCGATGAGCTGCGTGCCGTTCTCGTCCACGATGCGGACCTCACCCGAGCGCCCGAGGGCGATCGCCGATGCCCCGCCCTCGCCCGGTCGGGAGACCGTGCGGAGGTTCTCGAAGACGATGCGGCCGCCGAACTTGGCCTCGATGGTGCTCTCAGCCGCGATGCGGCTGGCAGTACCACCGATGTGGAAGGTGCGCAGCGTAAGCTGCGTCCCCGGCTCGCCGACCGACTGCGCCGCGATGACGCCGACGGCCTCGCCGATCTGCACGAGGCGCCCGTTCGCGAGGTCGCGGCCATAGCACAGCGCACACACGCCGCGCGGCGACTCGCACGCGAGGACCGAGCGGATCTCGACCGTCTCGAGGGCGGTCTCCGTGATCCGCGTCGCGATGGCCTCGGTGATGAGCCCGTTGCGGGACACCATGACCTCGTCCGTCTGCGGGTCGCGGACGTCGTGGACCGAGACGCGGCCGAGGATGCGCTCGTAGAGCGCCTCGACGATGTCCTCGTTGTCCTTGAGCGCCTCCATCCGCACGCCGCGGAGGGTCCCGCAGTCGTGCATCGTGATCGTCATGTCCTGCGACACGTCCACGAGGCGGCGCGTGAGGTAGCCCGCGTCAGCCGTCTTGAGGGCCGTGTCCGCGAGGCCCTTGCGGGCACCGTGCGTCGAGATGAAGTACTCGGCGACGCTCAGGCCGTCCTTGAAGTTGGACTTGATCGGGTTCTCGATGATCTCGTTCGAGGCGCCGGCAATCGTCTTCTGCGGCTTGGCCATGAGGCCACGCATCCCGCCGAGCTGACGGATCTGCTCGCGCGAGCCTCGGGCGCCCGAGTCGGCCATCATGTAGATGGCGTTGAAGCCGGCCTGGTCCTCCTTGAGCGTCTCGTACAGGACGTTCGAGATCTCGTTGTTGGCCGACGTCCAGATGTCGATGACCTTGTTGTAGCGCTCGGACTCGGTGATGAACCCGTTGTCGTAGTCCGACCGCACCTTCGCGACCTCCTCGTCGGCGGCGGCGAGCAGCGTCGTCTTGGCAGCCGGGACGACGATGTCTGAGATCGAGAAGCTGAGCCCCCCGAGCATGGCCTGCGTGAAGCCGAGGTCCTTGACGTCGTCGAGGAAACGGGCCGTCTTCGGGAAGTTGGTCGCCTTGAAGACGCCCGAGATGATGCCTCGGAGGTTCTTCTTGGTCAGGACGGCGTTGATGTAGCCGACGCCCTCGGGGACGATGTCGTTGAACAGCGCGCGGCCGACCGTCGTGTCGATGGTCTCGCCCGCCTTGCCCGGCCCGTCGTAGGCGTCCTCGACCAGACGCAGCTTGATCTGCGTGTGGAGCGCGACCGCCTTCTGGTCAAATGCCTGCCGCACCTCCTGCGTCGAGGCGAAGCGCATGCCCTCGCCCTTGGCACCCTCGCGGCTCTTGGTCATGTAGTACATGCCGAGAACCATGTCCTGGCTCGGGACCGTGATCGGGTCGCCGTTGGCCGGGCTGAGGATGTTGTGCGAGGCCAGCATCAGGATCTGCGCCTCGATCACCGCCGCGTGCGACAGCGGCAGGTGAACGGCCATCTGGTCGCCGTCGAAGTCGGCGTTGAAGGCCGTCGTGACGAGCGGGTGCAGGCGGATCGCCTTGCCCTCGATGAGGACCGGCTGGAACGCCTGGATGCCGAGGCGGTGGAGCGTCGGGGCGCGGTTCAGCAGAACCGGGTGCCCATCGATCACCTTCTCCAGGATGTCGAACACGTCCGCCGTGCGGCGGTCGACGACCTTCTTGGCGCTCTTGACCGTCTTGACGATGCCGCGCTCGATGAGCTTGCGGATGATGAACGGCTTGAACAGCTCGACCGCCATCTCCTTCGGCAGGCCGCACTGGTGCAGGCCGAGCTCCGGCCCGACGACGATGACCGAGCGGCCCGAGTAGTCGACGCGCTTGCCGAGCAGGTTCTGGCGGAACCGGCCCTGCTTGCCCTTGAGCATGTCGCTCAGGGACTTCAGCGCGCGGTTCGAGTCCGAGCGCACGGCGTTGGCCTTGCGCGAGTTGTCGAACAGCGAGTCGACGGCCTCCTGAAGCATGCGCTTCTCGTTCCGCAGAATCACCTCGGGCGCCTTGATGTCGATCAGGCGCTTGAGGCGGTTGTTGCGGATGATGACGCGGCGGTAGAGGTCGTTGAGGTCCGACGTCGCGAAGCGGCCGCCCTCGAGCGGGACGAGCGGACGGAGCTCCGGGGGGATCACCGGGATGACCTTCATGACCATCCACTCGGGGCGGTTCTCGGTCTTCAGCGACGCCTCGCGCAGCGACTCGACGATGCCGAGGCGCTTGAGGGCGTCCGCCTTGCGCTGCTGGCTCGTCTCGGTCCGCGCCTGGAAGCGCAGCTCGACGGCGAGCGAGTCCAGGTCGAGGCGCTTCAGAAGCTCCTCGACGGCCTCGCCACCGATCTTGGCGACGAACTTCTCCGGGTCGTCGTCCGCGAGACGGTTGTTGTCGTCGCGGATCTGGTAGAGGACGTCGAAGTACTCGTTCTCCGTCAGCAGCTGGCCGGCCTCGATGCCGTTTGCCGCGGCCGAGCCGGGGTTCACGACGACGTAGGACTCGTAGTAGATGATCTTGTCGAGGTCCTTGGACTTGACGCCGACGAGGGCGGCAATCTTGTTCGGGAGGCTCTTGAAGTACCAGATGTGGACGACGGGCACGGACAGCGTGATGTGCCCGGCCCGCTCACGGCGGACAGACTTCTGGGTCACCTCGACGCCGCAACGGTCGCAGACGATGCCCTTGTAGCGGATCCGTTTGTACTTGCCACAGTGGCACTCCCAGTCCTTGACCGGCCCGAAGATCTTCTCGCAGAAGAGGCCGTCCTTCTCGGGCTTGAATGAGCGGTAGTTGATCGTCTCGGGCTTGAGCACCTCGCCAAACGATCGCTCAAGGATCGACTCGGGGGAGCTCAGGCTGACGGTGATCGAGTTGTAAACCGACTTCGGCGCGGGCTGCGCGGGCTTGATGCCGAATGCCATAATGGGGGTTGTTTAATTGATTGGTTGGTGGCCGGGGTTGGGACGGGAGATGCACCTCCCGCCCCACCCGGCATCCTGAACCCCTTTCTCAGTCGATCTTGACTTCGAGGCCGAGGCCCTGCATCTCGCGGATGAGGACGTTGAAGCTCTCCGGGACGTTCGGCTCGGGCAGGTTGTCGCCCTTGACGATCGCCTCGTAGGTCTTCGAGCGGCCCTGCACGTCGTCAGACTTGACGGTGAGAAGCTCGCGGAGCACGTTGGAAGCGCCGTACGCGTAGAGCGCCCAGACCTCCATCTCGCCGAAGCGCTGCCCGCCGAACTGCGCCTTGCCGCCGAGGGGCTGCTGCGTAATCAACGAGTAGGGCCCGATCGAGCGTGCGTGAATCTTGTCCTCGACAAGGTGGCTGAGCTTGAGCATGTACACCTGGCCGACGGTCGTCGGCTGGTCGAACGGCTCGCCCGTCTGCCCGTCGTAGAGCTGGATCCGGCCGTCCTCGGGGAGACCGGCCTCGCGCATCTTGGCCGCGATGTCCTCCATCGTCGCGCCGTCGAAGGCGGGCGACGCGTAGGTCTCGCCGAGCTTCTGCCCGGCCCAGCCGAGCATGGTCTCGAAGATCTGTCCGAGGTTCATGCGGCTCGGGACGCCGAGCGGGTTGAGGCAGATGTCAACCGGCGTGCCGTCCTCGAGGAACGGCATGTCCTCCTTCTTGACGAGGCGCGCGACGACGCCCTTGTTGCCGTGACGGCCGGCCATCTTGTCACCGACCTGGAGCTTGCGCTTCTTGGCGATGTAGACCTTGGCGAGCTGGACGATGCCCGGCGGGAGTTCGTCGCCCATCTGGAGACGGTACGTCTCCTGCTCGGCGGCGCCCGAGATCTCCTGGTGGCGGCGCTGGTAGTTGGCCAGCAGCTTCCACGCCTGGCGGTTCGTCTCGTCGTCGGACGTGAACGGCTGACGGATCTTGAGGTCCGCCGGCTCGATGTCACCGAACGTCTTGCGCGAGATCTTGGCGCCCTCCGAGGCGATGACCGTCCCGTCGCGCATCTCGATGGCCGCGCCAGCCTTGCGGCCGCCGATGAGCCCGACGAAGCGTTCGTAGAAGCTCGTCTGGAGTGACTCCACCTCGCGGCGGAGCTGAATTTCGATCTCGCCCATCCGCTTCTCCTCGGCCTTCTTGGTGACGGCGTCGGTCTTGCGGCGCGAGAACAGCTTCGTGTCGATCACGATGCCCTTCATGCCCGGCTTGGCCTTGAGGGAGGCGTCCTTGACGTCGCCTGCCTTGTCGCCGAAGATGGCGCGGAGCAGCTTCTCCTCGGGCGTCGGGTCGGTCTCGCCCTTCGGCGTGATCTTGCCGACGATGATGTCGCCCGGGTTCACCTCGGCGCCGACGCGGACGATGCCGCGCTCATCGAGGTCCTTCGTGGCCTCCTCGGAGACGTTCGGGATCTCACGCGTGAGCTCTTCCTCGCCGCGCTTGGTATCGCGGACCTGGTGCTCGAACTCCTCGATGTGAACCGACGTGAAGACGTCGTCCGAGACGACGCGCTCCGAGATGACGATGGCGTCCTCGAAGTTGTAACCCTTCCACGGCATGAACGCGACGAGCACGTTCTTGCCGAGCGCGAGCTCGCCGTTGTCCGTCGAGGCGCCGTCGGCGAGCAGGTCGCCCTTCTCGACGCGCATGCCGGCCCGGACGGTCGGCTTCTGCGTGATCGAGGTGTCCTGGTTCGTCCGGCGGAACTTGACGAGCGTGTACGTGCGGACGGGCTCCTCGAACGCCGCGTCGGCGTCCTCGGGCGTCTCGTCGTAGCGGACGATGATCTTGGTCGCGTCGACGTACTCGACCGTCCCGGCGCCCTGGGCGACGAGGATGGCGCGGCTGTCGCGAGCGGCACGGCCTTCCAGCCCGGTCCCGACGTACGGTGCCTCGGGGCGGAGAAGCGGCACGGCCTGACGCTGCATGTTCGAGCCCATCAGGGCGCGGTTGGCGTCGTCGTGCTCTAGGAACGGGATCATCGACGCCGCGGGCGAGATGATCTGGTTTGGGGCGACGTCCATGAACTGGATCTTGTCCGGCGTCACGAGCGGCACGTCGCCGCCGATGCGGGCGCGGACGAGGTCGTTGACGTACGAGCCGTCCGGGTTGATCGGCGCGTTGGCCTGCGCGATGACGTAGCGGTCCTCATCCTCGGCACCGAGGTAGAAGATCTCCTTCGTCACCTTGCCGTTGACCACCTTGCGGTAGGGCGTCTCGATAAACCCGAACTGGTTCACGACGCCGTGTGTGCACAGCGACGAGATCAGGCCGATGTTCGGGCCTTCCGGCGTCTCGATCGGGCAGAGGCGCCCGTAGTGCGTGTAGTGCACGTCGCGGACCTCGAAGCCGGCGCGCTCACGCGTCAGACCACCTGGCCCGAGCGCCGACATGCGACGCTTGTGCGTCAGCTCGGCGAGCGGGTTCGTCTGGTCCATGAACTGCGACAGCTGGTTCGTCCCGAAGAAGGTGTTGATCACCGACGAGACGGTCCGCGCGTTGACGAGGTCCTGGGGGGTGAATTTGTCGGCGTCGCGCAGGTTCATGCGCTCCTTGATCGTCCGCGCCATGCGGGCGAGCCCGAGCGAGAACTGCTGGCCGAGCTGCTCCCCGACGGTCCGCACGCGGCGGTTGCCGAGGTGGTCGATGTCGTCGACCTGGCTCTTCCCGTTCTGGAGCTTGACGAGCTCGGTGATGATCGCGACGATGTCGGCCTTCGAGAGCGTGACCGTGTTGATGTCGGCGCTCAGCCCGAGCCGCCGGTTCATCCGGTACCGCCCGACGCCGCCGAGGTCGTACCGCTTGTCCGAGAAGAAGAGGCGGTCGAGGAGCGCGCGGGCCGTCTCGACGTCCGGCGGCTCCGCCCCGCGGAGCTGCTCGTAGAGGTAGCGGAGGGCCTCCTCGGTCGAGTGCGTCGGGTCCTTCTTGAGCGTGTTGAGGAGCGTCGACATGTCGAGGTGCGAGTCGTCGCCGTCCTCGCTGGCCTCGCGGCGGAGCAGGATCGTCTCGACGCCGGCCGCCTTGAGCGTGTCGAAGTCGTCCTCGGCGACCGGGTGCTCGGCCGGGAAGAGGACCTCGCGCTCGGTCGTCTCGCGGATGACCTCGCCCGTGTCCTCGTCGATGACCTCGTGCTTGACCTCAACGGTCACGGTCGTCGCGAGCGTGCGGCCGACGAGCTTCTTGAACGCCCGCTTGTTGTTGACCGGCTCCTGGTCGGCGAGGTCGAACAGCGAGACGATCTCGGCGTCGGTCGAGTAGTCGAGCGCGCGGAGGAGCGCCGTGACGGGCAGCTTCTTCTTGCGGTCGATGTAGGCCCACATCACGTTCGCGACGTCGGTCGAGAACTCGATCCACGACCCGCGGAACGGGATGACCCGGGCCGAATAGAGGTCCGTCCCGTTGGGGTGGACCGACTGGTCGAAGAAGACGCCCGGGCTCCGGTGGAGCTGGCTGACGACCACGCGCTCGGTGCCGTTGATGATGAACGTACCGGTCTCGGTCATCAGGGGGAGCTCTCCGAAGTAGACCTCCTGCTCCTTGATATCCCGGACGAT
>DASWMO010000152.1:0-3097 GCA_036399715.1 Rubricoccaceae bacterium | reverse complement strand
ATGTTCGCCGTGCTGCCCGTCTTTGCGGTCCTGCTGAAGCTGCTGTACCTCGGGGGCGGCGGGATCGAGCTGCGCGGGCGGCGCCGTCCCGTTCCGCCCGCCGGTGCACCGGCCGGGGCGAGCCTCGGCCGCCGGGCGTGGGCCGAGCTCCGCCTCCGTGCATGGCGGGCCGGGCAGGCCGTCGAAAAGGCGCAGGTGCGCCGCCGGATCCGCGCGGCCCGGCGGCCGTGGCGGCAGGCCCTGCGGCGGCTCCGGGCGCGGCTCCCGGCCCGCGTTCGCGTCGGGCGCATCGGGTGGCTCCGGCGCGCAGCGACGGCGCGGCGGACGCGCTTCTACGCCGAGCACGTCGTGTTCACGCTGCACGTGCACGCGTTCGCCTTCGTCGTCTTCTGGGCGCTTCTGCTGGTGGGCAACTCGCGGTGGGCGCCGTGGGGGGGCTGGCTCGTGGCCGCGATCCCGGTGTACTTCCTGCTCGCACAGCGCCGCGTGTACGCGCAGTCGTGGGGCAAGACGCTCGTCAAGAGCGCGCTGCTCGGGACGGCGTACTCGGTCGTGCTCACGCTCGGCGTGCTCGTCGCGGCCGCCCTCGCTGCCCGGCTGGGGTAACGCCCCGAGCGCCCGACGCGCCGGGCCTCAGTCCCCGCCTCCGGCGATCAGGTCGACGGCGATGTACCCCGCCGCGAATCCCACGGCGTACCCCACGATTCCGAGCAGCGTGCGGCCGCTGCCGCTGCCCCGGTTGACGACGATCTGATCCGGGCTCCTGAGGCTGCCCACACCCGCCAGCGCGAGCGTGTCCGCGGCGTACAGGTCCGCGCTCGCGCGGTAGCACGAGCTCACCAGGCCCGGCGACCGCTCCTCGGTGATGAGGACGAGGTTCGCCCCGACCGCGCAGGCGTCGCTCTGGAACAGCCGGAGCGCGCGCGCCTCGTCGCACTGCGTGGAGAAGCCGGTGTCCCCGTAGTGGATCTCGCCGATCCGCCGCGCCTGGACCACGGCCGCCGAGTCCGTCGTGATGACGACCGGGCACGCCGGCGCCCCGGTGGTGGCGGCCACGGCTGCCGAGGCGGGGGGCACGTCGTAGCCGATGCGGTGGACGGACGCGGCACACCCCACCGAGGAGACGGAGACGGCGAGCAGGAGGGCGAGCGGAAGCAGCTTCACGAGACGGTGGGAACGCGGGTGGAGAGGGCGTATAACACGTGGCCGCTCACGCGCCGCACAGCGAGCACCTCGGCGGGGACAGCGCGCAGGATACGCCGAGCAACCCGCAGTGCGCGGACCAAGCAGTGTGGTCGGCGTGCTGCGGCGGGTTCTACGGCGGCGATTGGCTAGCGCCGAGGCGTCTACGGTAGGATCGTCGCAGAGAAGCTGCCACGGCCGCGAGCCTCGCGAGCCGGGATGCCCGCAAGAGGGTTACCACCGCTTTGTAGATCGGCATCGAAGCTGCCGATCAGTTCTCCATCGACCACCTTCACCGAGAGGTCAACGCTGCGAATGGACCCTTGCACCGTGCTGTAAGAGCCTGTATCTGTCCCTTGGACCCACACTGACAGGCCTGCGTCGGTCACGGAGAGTTCGACCGGCTCACCGGGCAGAACGATTCCTGCAAAGCCCTCCTCACTTTCCATCATGATCGTGTATTGAGCGATGTAACCAATGCCAGTCTCGGGTGACCCTCGGAGGACAGAGTCGCGTCGGACGGTGGCAGCACCAGAGAAGTCAACGTTCCGGTACCCACGTAGGGAGACCTCGAACGTGCCTGGTTGGGGCACATCGCTGCCGAGAGCATCGCAGCCGACGAGCGTCAGCGTCAAGGCTAGGAGGAGGACATGCCACATAGATTTGTGCTGTGATGCAGTCGCCGTAGAACAGCTAGCGGCTCAGCGGCCGCACGAGGCACGGTGCCCCAACGTGGCGAAAGTAGACGCCGACAGCCATAACGAGACGCAACGGAGGACGTGCGGTCGGCTGCAGATGCAGGTTCTGCCGCTCAGGGCGTGGCGGTCGTCAGTTTGATATCCAGCACGACCGGCTGAGAGGGAATGGGTGGGGCAAGGCAGAAGTCGTCTGCAATGACTTCCGCTGACGCCGTCGCTGGCTCGTATCCCGCTGCGGAAACCGTTACGACGTAGGTCCCGGCGCTGCCGAACGGGCGCTCCACCGTTCCCCCGACGCCCTCGAATTGCGGCGGCCGGGTGTCCACGAGCGCGAGTTGCTCTGAATACGCTCCGTTCTGCGCCGTGACGGACACCCCGTTTCCAAGAGGCGCGCCCGTCTGCGCGTCGCGGACGTTGACGATCAGGGCCGGGCCGGTGTGAATGAACGTCTCGCAACCGTCCACATCGCAGCCGGGCAAAAAGGCGAGAACCACGGCAAGCAGGACGAGGCGCACGGTACGAGAGCGGTAGAACACGTGGCCGCTCACCCGCCGCACAGCGAGCACCACGGCAGGAGCGGAGCGTAGGATACGCGGATCAGCCCGCGATGCGCGGACCGATCCGTGCGGTCGGCGTGCTGCGGCAGGTTATGCGGATACCCGTGGGAAGAGACGGGATCCGATTGCCGCGCCGAGCGCGGCGCTGGCGACGGACGCAAGCGTAAGGGCGAAGACGACCATGAGAGACAACTCCCACTGGCTCCCGACCGTGCGGCACTCGAAGTCGTCCAGTGCGCACGGATATGGAGCGATGGTCGTCGCCCACAGTGCGACATAGCAGCACGCCCCGCTAGTAGCCATAGCCCCGGCGGCTTTTGAGAAGGGCTTAGAAGGCGTGATACGCCAGTGGGAAGCGGCGACGACCAACGGAACGCTGACAACAGCGATCAGGCTAACGACGGCGAAATCCCCTGAATGGACGGCGGCAGCAAGCCCGCAGATCAGCCACACGGCTGCTCCTGTGCAGAAGAAGAGCGGGAAAGTCCGAGACATGAGCCGGTCAGAATGGCGCAGGCCGCATAACAGCAACTGTGTTCGGAGTCAAGCCGCGAGAGCGCGATCTGGCTCCCACGCAGCTCCGTCACGCACGACGGCGTTGCACGTGATCAAGAGCTTACGCATGCACGCCACGAGCGCCACCTTCTTGGGCTTCCCCTT
>DASWMO010000151.1:0-7542 GCA_036399715.1 Rubricoccaceae bacterium | reverse complement strand
GCCCGCGTCACGCTCCCCGCCGACGGCCGCTTCCGCGTCGTCGTGGGCTCGGCCGGCGGCTCGGGCACCTTCTCGGTGTCGCTCGAGCAGACCGCCGGCGTCACGGCCGCGCCCATCCCGCGACTCCCCGGCGCGGACACGCCCCCGGCCGGCGACCCCGCCGACGTCAAGCCGCCGGTGCCCGACGGCGACTACCGCCCCCAGCCGCTCGGCGGCAACAACTGACCGCACACCCCATGAGCGACAGCACGCCCCCCGCCGGGGACTCCGACGACATCATCCGGGTCCCGCGCGCCCGCCTCCGCGAGGTCAAGGACGAGATCGACGGCCTCACGGCCGAGCGCGACCGCCTCACGCGCGAACTCGCCGACCTCCAGGAGGAGCACCGCAACCTCCGCGCCCACCTTACGGGCTCGCTCAAAGAGGTCGCCCGCCTCGCCGCCGAAGTCGACACGCTCCGCGGCGTCTGAGGGCGTCCCGAGCGCCGGCGGTGGGCGCACATTTCAGGAAGGGTGGCAGAGTGGTCGATCGCGGCGGTCTTGAAAACCGCTGTGCCGCAAGGCACCGTGGGTTCGAATCCCACCCCTTCCGCTGGCCGCCACGAGCGCGGCGCAACTCGGCTCCGATTCGGCCGTCTGCCCAGCCTGGAGACCTGCCCCGCCCGATGCTGCTGACGTTGAGACTCGCCGTTTGCCTCGCTGCGCTCGCGCCGCTCGCGGCCACTGCCCAGACGCCCGACACGCTCGGTCCGACCGTCACGCTCCCCGAGGCGGTGCGGGTCGCGATCCGCAACAGCCCCGAGGTGGCGCGGGCCGGCATCGCGGACCGCGCGGGCGCCCTCGCCGTCCGCGGCGCGCAGGCCGGCCGCCTGCCGTCGGTCACGTTCCAGGCCGGCCCGGCCCAGCAGTTCGGCCTCGGCTTCGACCAGACGACGGGCCAACTCTCGTCCCAGAGCACTCAGTCGCTCAACGTCGGCGTGAGCGCGGACGTGCGGCTGTTCGACGGCAGCCGCACGCGCTACGCCGTCGAGGGCGCGCGGCTGGACCGGGCGGCGGCGGGCGTCGCGGCCATCCGGACCGAGCAGCAGGTCGCGCTCGATGTCGCGCAGCGCTTTCTGCAACTCCTGCTGGACCGCGAACTCGTCGGCGTGCAGCAGGGACAGCTTGCGGCCGCGCTCAGCCAGCGCGAGCAGGTCGCGGGCCTCGTCGAGGGCGGCGTCCGCGCGCGCGGCGACCTCATCGCGCAGGACGCCGTCGTGGCCGAGCGCCGCGCCGCCCTCGTCGAGGCCGAGGGTGCCGTCGCCCGCGACGAGGCGCTCCTCGTCCAGGCGACGGGCCTCGACCCCCTCGCCGCGCCAACGTTCGTTGGCCCGAGCCTTGCCGCGCTGACAGCGGCCGGCGCCCTCGCCTACGAGCCGCCGCCGCTCGCCGACCTCCTCGCGAGCGCCCGCGCCTCGCGCGCCGATGTCCGCGCGCAGGACATCCGGATCCGCTCGGCCGAGGCCGCCACGAGCGGCGCGCGCGCGCAGGGCCGCCCGAGCGTCGACCTCTCCGTGAGCATCGGGACCGGTTACTCAAGTCTCCAGCAGCGCCTCGCCGATCCGTCGGCGCCCCTCCCGACCGTCCCCGTCACGCTCCCCGACGGCACGCCGATCCTCGTCGGGGGCGTGCCGTTCACGGTCGCGGGCGGGCAGCCGGATCTGGAGCGGACGCCGCTCTTTATCCAGGGCCTCGACAACCGGCGCAGCAGCATCGCGCTCTCGCTCGTCGTCCCCATCTTCGACCGCTACGCCACGCGCCGCGGCGTCGCCGAGGCGCAGGTCCGGGCCGACGACGCGCGCCTGACGCGCTCGGCACTCGTCCGACAGGTCGATGCTGACGTGCAGACGGCGGCCGTCGAGGCGCGCACGGCCGTCGCCCGGCTCGCGGCGTCGAGGGTGCAGGTCGAGGCCGCACAGGCGGCCCTCCGCGTCGAGCGCGACCGCTACGAACTCGGCGCCGGCACGCTCTACGCCGTCGCCGACGCGCAGGCGCGCCTCGCGCAGGCCGAGTCCGCTAGCGCGCAGGCGGCCTACGGGCTCGTCTTCCGCGCCGCGCTCGTCCGCCTCGCCGTCGGCGACCTCAGCCCCGACGCCCTCGCCGCGACGCTCACGTCGGCGGAGTAACGGCGCGTTCGCATCCGATCTCTCGGTCCACCTTCCTCTCCCGGCGTGACTCCAACGAAGAAAATCCTGATCGGCCTCGGCGTCGCCGTCGTCGTCCTCGGCGGTGCGGCCGTCGCGTTCGGCGGCGAGGACGAGGGCCTCGCCGTCGAGGTCGCCGACGCGCGTGTGCGGTCGATCACGCAGACGGTGACCGCCTCGGGGACCGTCGCGAGTGAGGTCGAGGTGCCCATCTCGTCCGACGTCTCGGGCGAGATCGTCTTTCTGGCCGTCGCCGAGGGCGACCGCGTGGAGCAGGGCCAGCTGCTGCTGCGCATCCGGCCCGACGCCTACGCGTCGCAGCGCGAGCAGGCGCAGGCGAGCGTGTCGAGCGCCCAGACGGGCGTGGACCAGGCCGCGCGTGACGTCGAGCAGGCGACCGTTGACGCCGCCCAGGCGACGGCCGACCGCGAGCGGGCACAGCGCGCTCTGGAGCGCCAGCAAAACCTCTTTAACCGCGACGTCATCGCAGCGTCCGAGCTCGAAGCCGCTCAGGGCGCGCTCGCCGTCGCGCAGGCCGCCGAGCGGTCGGCCCGGGCCCGCATCGAGACGGCCCGCGGGCGCATCTCGGGCGCGCAGGCGACGGTCCGCGGCGAGCAGATCCGCGCGCGGCAGGCCGGTCAGGACCTCTCTCGGACCGCCATCTACGCGCCCATCTCGGGGACCGTGAGCCAGCTCAACGTCGAGCTGGGGCAGAAAATCGTCGGGACGGCGCAGATGGCGGGCACCGAGCTCATGCGCGTCGCGCGCCTCGACGCGATGACGGTCCGCATTGACGTCAACGAGAACGACGTCGTGCAGGTGGAGCTCGGCGACTCGGCGCAGGTCGAGGTGGACGCGTACCCGGACGACCCGCTGCGGGGCATCGTGACGGAGATCGCCAACTCGGCGCGCATCACGAACGAGGGATCCGCCCAGGCGGTCACCAACTTCCCGGTCGAGATCCGCCTCGCGGCCGTCGGGCAGGACGCGGCGCAGACGGCGCGGACGGCGCCCGAGGAGGGCACGCCGCCGCGCGCGCCCGGCCCAGTCCTGCGGCCGGGCATGTCGGGCACGGTCGACATCTTTACGCGAACCGTCCCCGAGGCGGTCGTCGTGCCGATCCAGGCCGTGACGGTCCGCGACATCAACGCGCTCGCCCGCGAGGCGCGCCGCGAGGCCGAGGCGCGCGGCGAGACGGTCCCGGACGAGGACATCCCGGACGAGGAAGACCTGCGCCGCGTCGTGTTCGTGCTCGTAGACGGCAAGGCGGTCATGCGCGAGGTCACGACGGGCATCACCGACGACACGCACATCGAGATCCGCTCGGGCCTGCGCGGGACCGAGCAGGTCATCACGGGCCCCTTCAGCCTGCTGCGGACCGAAATCAAGGACGGCGACCGCGTCCACGAGTCTGACGAGCCCGTCGAGGAGACCGAGGAATGACGCCCGACCTCTCGCCTGAGGCCTCGCGGCCCGACCCCGTCATCGACATCGCCGACGTCTGGAAAACGTACCAGATGGGGGCCGAGACGGTCCACGCCCTCCGTGGGTGCACGTTCTCGGTCCAGCCCGGCGAGTACGTCGCCGTGATGGGCCCGTCGGGCTCGGGCAAGAGCACGCTGATGAACATCATCGGCTGCCTCGACGTGCCCTCGACGGGCGTGTACCGCCTCGAGGGGCAGGACGTGGGGACGCTGAGCGACGACGCGCTCGCGCACGTCCGCAACCGGCAGATCGGGTTTGTCTTCCAGACGTTCAACCTGTTGCCGCGCCAGAACTGCCTCGAAAACGTCGAGCTACCGCTCGTCTACGCGGGCATCTCGCGCGCCGAGCGCCGCGAGCGGGCGGCCGAGGCGCTGACGTCCGTCGGACTCGGAGACCGCCTTACGCACCGGCCGAACGAGCTCTCGGGCGGGCAGCGGCAGCGCGTCGCCGTCGCGCGGGCGCTCGTGAACCGGCCGGCGATCCTGCTCGCGGACGAGCCGACGGGCAACCTCGACACGGCGACATCCGAGGAGATCATGCGGCTGTTCGAGCGCCTCGCTCGGGCGGGCAACACGCTCGTCGTGGTGACGCACGAGGATGACATCGCGGCCCACGCGCGGCGCGTGGTGCGCCTGCGCGACGGCGTCGTAGAGACGGACGAGGCGGTCGCGGCGCCGACGCTCGCGGGGCTGGACGTGGCGGACCTGGGATAGCGGCGGATCGGGGTGTTGGACTGGCGGTTCGAGGTGTTCGGGTCGCGGTTCGGGGTGTCGACGCGGCGGTTCCACTGTACCGAGTCCCGGTTCGTGGTGTTGGAGCAGCGGTTCGTGGTGTTGGGGTCGCGGTTCGTGGTGTTGACGCGGCGGTTCGGGGTGATCGGGTCCCGGTTCGGAGGGATGGAGCGGCGGTTCGGGGTGTTCGACTGCGTGAGCGGGGTGTTGGAGCGCGTGAACGGGGCGCCGGGCTTCAGGAGCGGGTGAACGGCCAAGCCGGGTGAACAGGCGGGAAACGCGGCGGATCGCTGGTGTGATCAGACGAGCGTTTTCGCCCTATCCTTCGGCCTCGCACGCTGCCCTCCCGCCGATGCCCTTTCGCTTCTCAGCCGTTTCCCTCGCGCTCGCCGTCCTTGCTGCCGTGCCGGCCGTCTCGGCTCAGGGTGGGCTCACGGCGACGCCGAACCCGTACGACGCCTCGTCGGGCCCCCCGCTCGTCATCCGGAACACCACAGCGGCGGCGGTGCGGTTCGACAGCCTTCGGACCGCGGCGACTCTGAGCGATAACCCAGGTGGCCCGACCGGGCCTCCGGTCTACGTGTCCTATTACTCCGTTCGAGAAGGTGATCAGATGTACGGGTCCGTGTATTGCGCCTGGAACGGCCCGTGCAGGGACTACGGGAGCCTGTTCGGCCTCACGCTCGCTCCCGGCGACTCTGTCCTGATCCAGACGACCCTCGCCTGCCCGGTTCGGCCGTCCGGCCGTGCTGCGGGCGGCTTCAGGGACACGCTCCGGGTCTATTCGGGCGGGGTGACGGAGCCGTTGCAGGTCAGAATCACGGAGCTGTTCTGCGTCGCCTCAGAGGCAGCGCCCGACGCGTCGGCGGTGCGCCTGGCGCTCGCGCCGAACCCGGCCGGGGGCGTGTCGACGCTCTCGCTCGTGCAGCCCGCGGCGGGGCCCGTTCGGGTCGTGGTGTCCGACGCGCTCGGGCGCGAGGTCGCCGTTCTGCACGACGGTCTGGCCGGGGCAACGCTGGGCCTGCGGGTCGATACGTCGGCGTGGCCTGCGGGCGTGTACGTGGTCCGGGCCGAGGCGGGGGAGGGGCATATCTCGGCCCGCCTCGTCGTCGCGCGGTAGCGCTCAGGCGGGGGCGCGGGTGGAGGCGATGACGGCCTCGTAGTAGGCCTCGTAGCGGGGGACGATGCGGTCGAGGTCGAACTCGTCCACGGCGCGGGCGCGGGCGGCCGCCGCCATGCGCGCGTGCAGGACGGGGTCCGTGAGGATGCGCCTCGAGGCGGCCGTCAGCCCGTCGAGGTCGCCGAGCGGCAGCAGGAAGCCGGTTTCGCCGTGGATGTTGAGCTCGGGGATGCCGCCGACGTCGGACGAGACGACGGGGACGCCGCAGGCCATGGCTTCGAGCGCGGCGAGGCCGAACGTCTCGCTCGCGGAGGGCATCAGGAACAGGTCCGCGATGGAGAGGATCTCCTCGACGGGCTCCTGCTTGCCGATAAACCGCACGTCGTGCCAGACCCCGAGCTCGCGCGCGAGCGCTTCGGCGGCGGGGCGGTCCGGCCCGTCGCCGACCATGAGCAGCTTCACGCCCCCCGGCGTGCCCGCCCGGGTGTGGTCCTCGGGCCAGATGCCCGTGCCATGTAGGCGCGCGAAGACCTCGACGACGTCCGTGGTCCGCTTCACGCGGCGGAAGTTGGAGACATGGGCGACGAGCTTCTCGCCGTCGGGCGCAATGGCCTGCCGGAAGTGGTCCTTGGGCGTGCGGCGGAAGCGTTTGGTGTCGATAAAGTTGGGGATGACCTCGATCGGGGCCTTCACGTCGAACTCGGCGTAGGTCTCGCCGCGGAGCCAGTCCGAGACGCTCGTCACGCCGTCCGACGTGTCGATGGCGTGCTCGACGACGGGCTTGAAGCTCGGGTCCTTGCCGACGAGCGTGATGTCGGTCCCGTGGAGCGTCGTGACGACGGGCAGGGCGTGGCCAGACTTGGCGAGGATGTCGCGGGCGAGGACGGCGGACGTCGCGTGCGGGATCGCGTAGTGGACGTGTAGCAGGTCCAGGTGCTCGTGGCGCGCGACGTCGATCATCTTGGACGCGAGCGCGAGCGCGTAGGGCGGGTACTCGAAGAGCGGGTAGTTCGTCACGTGGACCTCGTGGAAGTAGAGGTTCTCGGCGACGTGGTCCAGTCGCATCGGGAGGGCGTACGCGATAAAGTGGACCGTGTGGCCGCGTGCCGCGAGCGCCTTGCCGAGCTCGGTCGCGACGACGCCCGAGCCGCCGAACGTGGGGTAGCAGGTGATGCCGATGGTCATGGGCGCGGGCGGTGCGAAGCAGGTGGGACCGAGTTCCGAACGCAACGCCTCCGGCACGGTTCGGCAGCCGAGTGGGAGCCCGCGCGCCGTGGCGTACGTTTGCGCTTCCTCCTTCCCCCGTGCTGCCATGCGCCTTCTGCCTCTCGCCCTCGCGGCGTTCCTCGCCGCGCCCGCCGCGTCCGCCCAGATCCTCCCGTCCGTCAGCGTCGGCGTTGCCGGCGGACCCAACTTTTCCAGCTACAACGAGATCGCCAACTCGAGCCTCGAAGGCACGACCGGCTTCCACGTCGGCGTCTACGGCGACGTGTCGATCCCGTTCGTCGCCTTCCGGACAGGCGTGTTCTACCTCAAGGCGGGCAACGTCGAGCGGCTCACCGACCGCCCGGGCGGCCCGACGCAGGAAGTCGTCTCGGCGGACTTTATCACGGTCCCGGTGGACTTCCGCTTCCAGACGCCGACGCCCGTCGTGAAGGCGTATGCGCTCGCGGGCCCCGAATTCCGCTTCCCCATCGGGAGCGTCGACGAGGGCCTCGTCAACCGGAGCACGGTCAACGTGGCAGCCAACGTCGGCGTCGGAGCGTCGTTCAAGGCGCCACTCGTCGGGCCGGCGGCGTTCCTGGAGCTGCGCTACTCGCGAGACGTGACCGGCTTCGCTGAGGACCGCGGCCTCGAGACCGAGAACGCGTACAAGGTGAGCCTTTTCCAGCTGCGCCTCGGCGTCGGTATCTGAGGCAGGACGCGCGGCGGGTTTGCCCCGCCGCGCGTTTTCGGGCCGTACGTCTGGGGACGTGCGGCTTACTCGACGTAGATGCGGACGCCGCAGTCGCCCCGCGCGCCGT
>DASWMO010000150.1:0-39480 GCA_036399715.1 Rubricoccaceae bacterium | reverse complement strand
ACGTCTCCGGCAGGACCGCCGCCGCCTCCAGGTGCGCGTGGACAGCCTCGCGCCGATGCCGCCGGCCGCGTTCGACTCGGCCGCGGCGGGCATTGCGCGCGGGATTGCCCGCCTCCGCGCCGCCGTCGGCCGCGCCCGCTTCGATGCCGCGACGGACGCCGCGACACTCCAGACGGCCACGGCCGCCCGTCTCGCCCGGTTCGACGCCCGCCTCGCGGCCGCCCGCGCCGCGGCACCGTCCGACACGACCGGCCGCCAGGCGGCGCTCCTCGACTCGCTCGCGGCCGACCGCGGGCGCCTCGATGCCCGACTTACGGCCTTTGCCGACACGACGGCGCCGGCCTTCGCGCGGCTCCGTCAGGCGACCATCCGGGACGCGCTTCGCCTGGAGCAGCGCCTCGCCCGCATCGCGCCGCCGGGAGAACCCGGCACGGAGGCCGCCGACGCCGCTCGGCCGGCTGCACCGCCGCCGGCGCCGCGCCGCACCCGAACAGCCCCGAATCGGCCGTAGAGACGCGCCGTGGCGCGTCGCCGTCCACCGCATCATCCCTGTGCTCGGCCAACTGTCCGCAGCGCGTTGGCCGAGGTGCCGACCACAGCGTCGTGCGCCGCGGAGACGCGCCACGGTGCGTCTCGACGAGGGCAGGAACGGGCCGCCGACCCGAGACCCACCTCGGGCCGGCGGCCGCCGGGGTCAGCCCGCGTTCACCCAGTCCACGCCCCACTGCACGAGCGCGTCGGCACGGTCCTGCGTCGGCGCCTCGGCGTAGACGCGCAGGACGGGCTCCGTGCCTGAGGGGCGGAAGAGCAGCCAGCCGCCGTCCGTCCGGAACTTGAAGCCGTCGAGCGTCTCGGTCTTGGTCACGGCCGCGCCGGCGATCTCCGAGAAGCCCTCCGACCCGAGCGACGCGAGGGCGCTGTCCTTGCGCGCCGGCGTCGTGTGGAGGTCCTGGCGGGACTGGTAGTGCGGCCCGAACTCGTCCATCAGCTCGCGCACGAGGCCCGAGAGCGTCCGCTCCCGCTTGACCATCATCTCGACGACGAGCAGGCCGATGTACAGGCCGTCGCGCTCGGGGATGTGGCCCTTGACGGCCATCCCGCCGGACTCCTCGCCGCCGACGAGCACGTCGCGCTCGACCATGAGCGGCCCGATGTACTTGAAGCCGATCGGCGTCGTGACGACGTTGAGGCCGTACTGCTCGCCCATCCGGTCCAGCATGTCCGTCGTCGAGAACGTCTTGACGATGTCGCCGCGGAGGTTCTTCTCGGTGTGGAGGTACTTCACGAGCAGGCACAGAATCTTGTGCGAGTCCACGAACGTGCCCTCCTCGTCGACGAGCCCGATGCGGTCCGCGTCGCCGTCCGTCGCGAGGCCGACGCCGCACGAGTTCTCGACGACGGTCTTGAGGAGGGCGCCGAGGTTGCGCTCGATGGGCTCAGGTGCCTGCCCGTACATGCCCGGGTTGAGGTCGTGGTGGAGCTCCGTCACGCGGACGCGCCCGAGCAGCTCGCCGACAATGCCTTGCCCGGCGCCGAACATGGCGTCATAGGCGACGCGAACGGAGGCCTCCTTGATGGCCGAGACGTCGATGCGCGCCTTGAGAAGGGCGACGTAGGCTGCGCGCAGGTCGAACGTCTCAATGAGGCCCTCGGCGACGCAGGCGTCATAGGTCTTGGCCTCGGGCGCGTCGGTGCTCAGTGCCGCCATGCGCGCCTCGACGTCGGCGATCATCTCGGGCGAGGCCGGGCCGCCAAAGTGGGCCTTGATCTTGAACCCGTTGTACTGCGGCGGGTTGTGGCTCGCCGTGATGACGATGCCCGCCGTGTGGCCGCCGTCGGCCGTGGCCCACGAGATCGCGGGCGTCGTGGCGTACGTGCTCGCGAGGCGCACGCGGACGCCGCACGAGGCCATCGTCCGCGCGACATGCTTGGCGAAGGCCTCGCCCTGGAAGCGCGTGTCGTAGCCCATCACAACCGACCCGTCGCCGTCGGGCTGTGCCTGCACCCACTCGGCCGTCGCCCGGGCGACGCGCGTGAGGTTGTCGAACGTGTATCCGTCGCCGATGACGGCGCGCCATCCGTCGGTGCCGAACGTAACAGTTTCGCTCATATCGTAAAGCCGGGTGGGAACGGGAGGGGGAAGCTACCCCGGTAGCGCCGGGGGGTCCGTGGGGCAACGGAGGAGAAACGCGCCCGCACGACACAGGGTGGCAAGAATCCGGCCAGCCACCGCCGCCACCGTGTCACCGGTCCGGTTCGGGCGCGAGAGCGGCCTGCACGACGGCGGCGAACTCGGCGAGCATCATCGCCGTCGCGCCCCAGACCTCGTGCCCGCCGAGGGCGAAGAACGGAACGTCGAGCGTCGCGCCGTCTTCGACGAGCGGGTTGCCGCGGAGCGTGCGGGGCCGCCGCTGCCGCGCGCCCGCGTCCAGCAGGAGGGCGACGGGCACCTCGACGAGTTCGGACACCTCGCGCTCTTGCACCTGGAAATCGGGCCGGGCGGAGAGGGCCGCGACGACGGGCCAGACCGAGAATCCCGACGGCGGGACGTAGAGCGGCGTGAGCCGCCCGAGCACGTCGGCGACCTCGACGCCGATCTCTTCGTGCGCCTCGCGGCGTGCCGCGTCTTCGGCCGTCTCGCCGGGCTCGACGGCGCCACCGGGCAGCGACACTTGGCCCGAGTGCGCGCGGAGGCTCGGCTGGCGGACCGTGAGCACGAGGCACGGCGCCCCGGCCGCGTCGGGGTAGAGCAGGACGAGCGTCGCGGCAGCCCGGCCGGCCTTGCCCTCGACGGAGATCACGGCGGGGTCGGTGCGGCTCGGGAACGGCGCCATCTCGGCGTGCGCGGCATAGCCCGGCAGGACCGTGTTCCCGTCGCGCCCGACGGCGAGGCGCGCGCGCAGCGCCGCGACGAGGGTGTCGTAGTCGCTCACAGCCCGCGCGCCGCCTCACCGCGCACGACCGCGAGGCCCGATTGCGCGCGCGGCGTCACGAGCACCTCCTGCACGTTGACGTGCGCGGGTGCGGTCACACAGTACAGGACTGCGTCGGCGATGTCGTCGGCCGCGAGCGCGTGCGTGTCCGAGTAGACCGCATCGGCGCGCTCGGCGTCGCCCGAAAAGCGGACGAGCGAGAAGTCGGTCTCGACGAGGCCCGGCGAGACGGCCGATACGCGCACGGGCGTCCCGTGGAGGTCCATCTTGAGGCCGAGCGTGAGCGCGAGCAGCGCGTGCTTCGTCGCGCAGTAGACCGCGCCGCCCGGGTACACGTGGTGCCCGGCGACGGACCCGAGGGTGACGACGTGCCCGCGCCCACGCGCGATCATCCCAGGCACAACGGCCCGGATGCCGTAGAGGACGCCCTTGACGTTCGTGTCCACCATCGCGTCGATCTCGTCGACGGTGTTCTCCCAGACGGGCCCGAGCCCGCGCGCGAGCCCGGCGTTGGCGACGAACACGTCGATGGCGGACCACGCCTCGGGCAGGCCCTCGATGGCCGCGGCGTGCGCAGCCGCATCCGACACGTCGAGCGGGAGGGCGAGCGCCTCGCCGCCGGCCGCCTCGATCTCCGCGACGAGGTCGGCGAGTTTCTCTTCTGACCGCGCCAAGACGATCACGCGGTCGCCGCGGCGCGCGAACGCCCGCGCCGTTGCGGCGCCTATGCCGGCCGAGGCGCCGGTGACGAGGACCGTGAGGGGTGACTGTGGCATCAGGGATAGGCAGAGCGGGAACGCCCTGTATCGCCTATCCCCCGTCCCTGATCCCTCACGCGCCTACTTCGTGTACACGTAGAAGCCGCGGCCCGACTTGCGCCCGAGGCGCCCGGCGGCGACCATCTTCCGCAGCAGCGGGCTCGGGCGGTACTTCGAGTCGCCGAGGTCGCGGTGGAGGACCTCCATGATCGCGAGGCACACGTCGAGGCCGATAAAGTCCGCGAGCGCGAGCGGACCCATCGGGTGCGCCATCCCGAGCCGCATCACCGTGTCGATGGACTCGGCCGTCGCGACGCCCTCCATGACGCACGTGATGGCCTCGTTGATCATCGGCATCAGGACGCGGTTGGAGACGAAGCCGGGGAAGTCGTTGACCTCGACGGGCGTCTTGCCGAGCCCCTCGGCGAGCTCCTGGATGACGTCGTACGTCGCCTGGCTCGTCTCCAGCCCGCGGACGATCTCGACGAGCGCCATGACCGGGACGGGGTTGAAAAAGTGCATCCCGACGACCTTGTCCGGACGGGCCGTCGAGGCCGCGATCGTCGTGATGGAGATCGACGACGTGTTGGTCGCAAGGATCGCCTCTGCCGGCGCCGCGTCGTCCATCTGGCGGAACAGCTCGGCCTTGACGTCCGGGTTCTCGGTCGCGGCCTCGATCACGAGGTCGGCCCCGGCGACGCCCGCCGCGAGGTCCGTCTCGGGCGCGACGCGCGCGAGCGTGTCGGCGGCGTCCTCCGCGGTCATCTTCTCTTTCTTGACCTGCCGGCCGAGGTTGGCCTCGATCGTTGCGCGGGCGGCGTCGAGGCGGTCGGGGTCGAGGTCGACGAGCGTGACGGCGTGGCCGTGCTGGGCGAAGACGTGGGCGATGCCGTTGCCCATCGTGCCGGCGCCGATAACAGTGACGTTCATTGAGAGAGGAAAGGGAGAGAGTCAGCGGTCGCCCGAGGCGACGCGCTCGCCGGTCGGCGTGATGAGAACGGAGCGCGTGCCGTCGGCGACGACGGCGCGGCCGCCGCGGAACGCCTGCGCTTGGAGATACTGCGGGGTGATGACGACGGCCCCGGTCGGGCTGATGTAGCCCAGGCGCCCGTCTATCTGGACGACGGCGAGGCCCTCGGAGAACGGTCCAGCCGCGTCGTACTGGAGAGGGACGACGACACGGCCCGTCCGATCGATGTAACCCCAGCGCTCGCCCACGGCGACGGCGGCGAGGCCTTCGGAGAACGGCCTGGCCGAGTCGTACGCCGGCTCGATGACGGCGTGGCCCGTCGAATCAATGAACCCAACCCGGTCGTCATCGATGACGCGGGCGAGACCCTCGGAGAACAGGAACACCGCCCCCTTGAACCGAGGCTCAATGGCGACCTCGCCGTCGGTCCGGAGGTACCCCCAGCGGTTGCGCGGTCCCCGGAACGGCGTGCGCCCTTCCGAGAAGGCCAGCCCCTCGCGCTGGGGCAGCTCCAGCGCGATGGCGCCGCTGCGGTCGAGCGCGAGCAACTCGGTCCGCGCCGGCGTCCCGCCGGCCCGCGCCAGAAACCGCTGGATGCCCGTCAGCGGCGGCTGCCGCCGCACGACGGTCAGCCCGTCGCCGTAGACGGTCGCGGTAATGAGCGTCGGCGCCACGACGACCGTTCCATCGGGCGCGACGAAGCCGTAGCGGCGGCTGGTGCCGTCGCCGAGGGCCACGCGGGCGCGGCCCTCCGTGAACGGCCCCGCGTCGGTGTAGCGGGGCGCGACGGCGAGTTGCCCGGCCGGGTCGGCGTAGCCCCAGAGGCCGCTGAGGCGGACGGCAGCGCGGCCCTCGTTGAACGGCGCGGCCTGCTCGAACTGCGGCACGACGACCGTCCGCCCCGAGGCGTCGGCGTAGCCCCAGATGCCGTCCACGGACTGCACCGGGTACAGCGCGTCGCCCGAGGCGACGTCCGCGGGTGACGCGACCGCCGCGGAGGGCTGCGTCTCGATGCGGACGGGCCGCACGCACCCCCCCGCAGCCAGGCACGCGGCAAGGATCAGGCCGGTGGCCCGCGTCACTCGGCCGTGCGCTCGATGATGATCGCCGTCGCCTCGCCGCCGCCGATGCAGATCGCGGCCAGCCCGTAGCGCCCGCCGCGCGCGGCGAGGGCGTGGACGAGCGTCGTGAGGATGCGCGCGCCCGATGCGCCGATGGGGTGCCCGAGCGCGACCGCGCCGCCGTTGACGTTGAGCTTCTCGTGCGGGATGCCGAGCGCCTCCTGCGCCGCGAGCGCGACGACGGCGAAGGCCTCGTTGACCTCGAACAGGTCGATGTCGTCCATCGTCAGGCCCGCCTTCGCGAGCACCTTCTCGACCGCCTGGATCGGGGCCGTCGTAAACTCGACGGGCGCCTTGGCGTGCTGCGCCGAGGCGACGATGGTCGCGAGCGGCGTCTTGCCGTTGGCCCGCGCCCAGTCCTCGCTCGCGACCACGAGGGCGGCCGCGCCGTCGTCGATGGTCGATGCGTTGGCCGCCGTGACGGTCCCCTCCTTGGAGAACGCGCCGCGGAGGCCGGGCATCTTCTCGAAGTTGGACGTGAACGGGCCCTCGTCGCGCGAGATGACGGTGTCGCCCTTGCGCCCGGCGACGGTCACCGGCGCGATCTCGGCGTCGAAGCGGCCGTCGGTGTTGGCGGCCTGCGCGCGGGTGTAGCTCTCGATCGCGAAGGCGTCCTGCGCCTCGCGCGAGACGTTGCAGGTCGTCGCGCAGAGGTCCGCCGCGACGCCCATCGGGTTCGAGTCGTACGCGTCGCGGAGGCCGTCGTGGAACAGGGCGTCCGTGAGCGTCCCGTTGCCGTACTTGTAGCCGAAGCGCGCCTTGTCGAGCAGGAACGGGGCGCGGGACATGTTCTCCATGCCTCCGGCGACGATCACGTCGGCGTCGCCGGCGCGGATCGCCTGGTCGGCGAGCATCACGGCCTTCATGCCGCTCCCGCAGACCTTGTTGATCGTCAGGCACGGCGTCGAGTCCGGCATGCCCGCGCCGAGGGCCGCCTGCCGCGCCGGCGCCTGCCCGACGCCGGCCGTGAGCACGCAGCCCATCACGACCTCGTTCACTTGGTCGGCCGCGACGCCTGCACGGTCGAGCGCGGCCCGGATGACGGTCGCCCCGAGGTCCGGGGCGGGGACGGACGCGAGCGCGCCGCCGAAGGCACCCATCGGCGTGCGGGCGGCGGAGAGGAGGACGGAGCGGGGCATCGGGGCGGGAGTCGGAGAGAGGTGGAGGACGAGCAGCCTCCGGAAGCGGTTTCGGAAGGTATCCGGCCCGGCCGCCGGACGGGTTGACGGCCGGTGAAAACGCCTCAGCCCCTGCGCCCTACCGCACGACGACGAGGCGCACCGTAGCGACTCCGCCCCCACCCTCAACTCGCACGCCGTACACGCCCGGCGCGAGGCCGGCGAGGTCCAGCACCGTGGCCGACGCACCCGCCGCGACACCCATCTCGCGGACGACCCGCCCGCGGACGTCGACCAGACGGAGCGTCGTCTCGCCCGACACGCCGCCCACGTGCACCGTCGCCGTCCCCCGCGCCGGGTTCGGCCCGACGCGCACCGACAGCGCCGACGCCGCCGGCCCTGCCTCCGATGCCACCGGCTCGATCCGCCCATAGGTCTGCCCCCCGACGACGGCTCCGACCAGACGAACCCTGAGCGTGTCGCGGCGACCAGACGTTCCCCCTCTTTCAACGATAGTCGTCTCGACGATCCCTATCCCGGCCGCTAACACTGACTGAATCGATGTACTCGTGAAGATCGAGGGAGGCGGCAAACTGTTCGACTCGCTGTAAAACCGACCTTGAGCCGTCTCAACCGAATAGTCGGTCCCGCCCACGTTGACAACGGCCGGCCCGGGAGACGTCGGGCCGTACAGAAACGGGTAGCTCGTCGTGCCAATCAGACCAAACGGGAACCCGCCACGCGATCTGCAGAGTGAGTTATACGGGGGGAGAGTGGCGCTGAGAAACGTGTACTCCGTACGCCCCCGCAGGAGTCGGCACACGGATGTCGTCGTTACGCCAGCTGCGCGACGCACGGACTGAATACTGACCGTGTCCACATTCGCTGAGGAGCGAACGTCGAGAAGGGTCCACTCGGCGGTAGCTGCGACGAGCGTGTCGCCGTTTGGAATCGTGCCGTTGAGCGCGTACACCCACCGGTCGCCGACGTGGTAGGGAAAAAAGTCGCCCGATGCCTGCGCCGAGGCGGCGGGCGCGAGGCCGCAGAGCAACACGGCGAGACAGGCGAGCAGACGCATGGCGACGTTTGGCACGAGTGCAGTAGAACAGGCAGTCGCTCAGCAGCGCCATGCTGAGTGGCCGCACGACAAGCGCCGAGGTACAGAGCGAAAGTAGACAGTGACATTCCGCAGAACAACGTGGCCGGCCGCGGTTAGCTCCACTGCGGCACCGCGCGACGATCACTCCGAGGCCCACGGCACCATCCCCGCCGCGCAACAGACCCGGCCGAGGGGTCCGTGACACACCGCACTCCACCTGCCCTCGCCGCTCCGGCCCCCGAAAAGCAGCCGCGCGAGACGAAAAGGCGCTGCGGAAGACAAAAAGCCGCCGCGGAACTCGAAAAGCCGCCGCGGAACCCGAAAAGTCGCCGCGGAACCCGAAAAGTCGCTGCGCCCGAAGAAAAGAAGGTGTAGAACCCGAAAAGCACTCGCACGAGACGAAAAGAAGTCGCGTACCGTAAAAAGCAAGGCACACAGAACGTTCACGAACGCCCCACGCCCTCCCCCGCCCCCGGTCCGTCTCGCGGCGAGCGCTGCCACCCCGCCGGCACCCCCTCGGGCTAGCTTGCCCGAAACCGACTCTGCACCCGTGGCCGACCAGACCGACTTTTTCCTCGACGAGCGAGAGGCCAAACGGTCCGCCCAGACGCCGCTCATGCGCCAGTACTGGAAGATCAAGGACAAGCACCCCGGCGCCGTCCTCCTCTTCCGCATGGGCGACTTCTACGAGACCTTCGACGAGGACGCCATCCTCGTCGCCGACGTCCTCGGGATCACGCTCACCAAGCGGGGCAACGGCGCCGCCGAGGAGACGCCGCTCGCGGGCTTCCCGCACCACGCGCTCGACCAGTACCTCCCGAAGCTCGTCCAGGCCGGCCACCGCGTCGCCGTGTGCGAGCAGCTCGAAGACCCCAAGTTCGCCCGCACCATCGTCAAGCGCGGCGTCGTCGAGGTCGTCACGCCGGGCGTGGCCTTCCGCGAGACGCTCCTCTCGCCGCGCCAGTCGACGTACCTCGCCGCCGTCGCGTGGGGCGACGGCCGCGCGGCGGGGACGGCCGGCGTCGCCTTCGCCGACGCCTCGACGGGCGAGTTCTTCGTGTCCGAGACGCCCGCCGAGCGCCTCGGGTCGCTCTTGCAGACCATCGCCCCGGCCGAGGTCATCGTCGACAAGCGCCAGCTCGACCGGCTCACGAAAGCGATGGCGGCCGTCCAGCCCGGCCCTCTCCCGTTCGCCGTCACGAAGCAGGAAGACTGGGTCTTCGGGGCGGACTTTGCCGAGGAGACGCTCCGCCGCCACTTCCAGACGCACAGCCTCAAAGGCTTCGGCGTCGACGAGATGCCCGTCGGGACGACGGCCGCGGGCGCGTGCCTGTACTACCTCGGCGAGACGCAGAAGGGGCGCCTGCCGCACCTGCGCCGCATCCGCCGCTACCGCGCCGACGACCACATCGCGCTCGACCCGGCGACGCGCCGCGCGCTCGAACTCGTCGCGAGCATGCACGACGGCAAGCGCGACGGCTCACTCGTCGGCGTCCTCGATCAGACGCTCACGCCGATGGGCGGGCGCCTGCTCCGGCAGTGGCTCGTGCGCCCGCTCCGCGACGTCAGCCGCATCACGGCCCGGCTGGACGCCGTCGAGTGGTTCGCCCGCGACGCCCGCCTGCGCCGGCACGTCCGCGAGGAACTGCGCCACGTCGGCGACCTGGAGCGGCTGTGCGGGCGCGTCTGCACCAGCCGCGCGAGCGCGCGCGACCTCGTCCAGCTCGGGCTGACGCTCCGGCAGGTCCCCCTCGTCAAGCGCCTCCTCGACGGGCCTGCGGACGCAAGTCGCACCGACACGCCGGAGTTCGCCATGCGCCTCGCGCGCACGCTCACGCCGTGCCAGGACACCGTCGACCGCATCTCGGCCACGCTCGCCGACGAGCCGCCCGCCCAGATGTCGACCGGCGGGACGGTCCGCGAGGGCTTCTCGCCCGAGCTCGACGAGCTGCGGCGCATCGCCGGCTCGGGCAAGGAGTTCTTGCAGGAGCTGCAGGCCCGCGAGTCCAAGCGGACCGGCATCCCGAGCCTCAAGGTGAACTACAACCGCGTCTTCGGCTACTACCTCGAAGTCTCGAACGCGCACCGCGACAAGGCGCCCGCCGAGTGGACGCGCAAGCAGACGCTCGTCAACGCCGAGCGCTACGTCACGCCCGAGCTCAAGCACTACGAGGAGACGATCCTGACGGCGCAGGACAAGATCGGCGTCCTCGAAGCGCAGATTGTCGACACGCTCCGTGGTGCCGTCGCCGAGGCGGTCGAGCCGGTCCAGGCCAACGCCCGCGCCCTCGCCGCGCTCGACGTGCTCGCGTGCTTCGCCGAGGTCGCCGAGCGCCACGGCTACGTCCGCCCGACCGTCGACGACTCGCTCGTGCTCGACATCGAGGCGGGCCGCCACCCGGTCGTGGAGCGGACGATGCCGGCCGGCGAGGCGTTCATCCCCAACTCGGTGAGGCTCGCGGGCGGCGAGGCACCCGAGGCCGAGCAGTTCGGGCAGGTCCTCGTCATCACCGGGCCCAACATGGCCGGCAAGAGCGTCGTGCTGCGCCAGACGGGCCTCATCGTGCTGCTCGCGCAGGTCGGCTCGTTCGTGCCCGCGGCGAGGGCCCGCGTCGGCGTCGTGGACGCGCTCTACACGCGCGTCGGGGCGAGCGACAACCTCGCGGCCGGCGAGTCGACGTTCCTCGTCGAGATGAACGAGACGGCCAACATCCTCAACAACGCGACCGGCCGCTCGCTCCTGCTGCTCGACGAAGTCGGGCGGGGCACGTCCACGTTCGACGGCCTGAGCATCGCGTGGGCCATCGTCGAGCACCTCCACGAGACGCCGGCCGTCGCGGCCCGCACGTTGTTCGCGACGCACTACCACGAACTCAACGCGCTCGCGGACCGCCTGCCGCGCGTCGCGCCGTTCCGCGTGACCGTCCAGGAGCACGGCGGCCGCGTCGTCTTTCTGCGGACGCTCGTGCCGGGCGGCGCGGACCACAGCTACGGCATCGAGGTCGCCAAGATGGCGGGCCTGCCCGCAGCCGTCCTCGCCCGCGCCCGCGACGTGCTCCGCCACCTCGAAGCGCACGACGTGGCCGCCGAGGTCGGCGTGATCGGCGATGAGGCAGCAGGTCTACCAAACGTCCGGCGCCCTCGCGTCGGCGCCCTGCCCGAGGCGTCAGCCGTTCCCGCAGCGCCCCTTCCGGACCCGACCGCGGCGGCCGTCATGGCGCGGCTCGACGGGCTCGACCCGGACCGGATGACGCCCATCGAGGCGCTGATGGCGCTTTCGGACCTCAAGCGCGCCGCGGCGGTGTAGACCGGCGAACGGACCGGGCGCGCCGGGCGTACGGCAGGCCCTCACCGCTGGACGCATGGCTCTGACCGATACCGCCTCCCGACTCGCCCGCCGCGCCCCGGCCGAGGCCGCTCCGTGGGTCCGGCGCCTCGCACGCCTGGGCTACGCGGCCAAGGGCGTCGTCTACACGCTCGTCGGCGGGCTGGCGCTCGCGGCGGCCTTCGGGAACCGTGGGCAGGCGGAAGGGACCGGCGGGGCCCTCGCGTCGGTCGTCGGCGCACCGTTCGGGCGCGCCCTCCTCGGCGTCATCGCCTTCGGGCTCGCCGGCCACGTCGTGTGGCGGCTCGTCCAGGCGGGTCTGGACCCCGAGGGCCGCGGGACCGACGCGAAGGGGCTCGCGCAACGGGCCGGCCTCGCCCTCAGTGCAGCGATCTACAGCGCACTCGCACTCGAAGCGCTCCGCCTCGCACGTGGCGTCGGCGGTGGGGACGGCGGGGACAGCACGTCGCACTGGACCGCCCGCGCCCTCGACCTCCCGCTCGGGCGCGTCCTTGTCGGCCTCATCGGCGTGGGCGTCGCCGCGTACGGCGTCGCCCAGGGCGTCAAGGCGGTCCGGTCGGACATCTGCAAGAAGCTGGACCTCTCGGGCCTCCGCGCGCAGGCGAAGACGAACGTCGAGCGGCTCGGGCGGGCCGGGCTCGCGGCCCGGGGCGTCGTGTTCGTCCTCGTCGGCGGATTCCTCATCAGCGCGGCCTGGCAGGAGCGGGCAGCCGAAGCCCGCGGGCTCGACGGCGTCCTGCGGACGCTGGAGGGGCAGCCGTACGGGCCCGTCCTGCTCGGCGCCGTCGCGCTCGGGCTGGCGGCGTACGGGGTGTTCCAACTCGTCCAGGCCCGCTACCGCGCGATCCGGGCGGTCTGAAACGAGCGCGCCCGCGTCCGGCGAGCAGACGCGGACGCGGCATCGGGGCCGGGCGGGCTAGCTGCCGAGCATCGCCGCGCCGCGGCGCAGGGTCGAGGCGAGGCGGTCCAATCCTGGCGTGACGCGCTCCTCGTCAGTCTGCGCCATCACGGCCGCCGTCGCGTCGGCGAGGGCCACGAGCGTCGCGCCGATGGCGCGGCCGTCGAGGCGGTCGGCGGAGAGGAGGGCGTGCAGATCGTCCAGCCCCTCCGAGACGGTATCGAGGTCTATACCGGTCTGATCCTGGCAGGCGCTCCGCCAGCGCTCGATGATCGTCAACGCGGCCGTCGGCGTGAGGCTGGTGAGGCCGCTTTCGAGCGCGTCGGCGGTCTGTTCGAGCCCGTCGTCGGGCAGGTCTTGCATGTTGCCGAGCATGGGTCAGGAGAGGGCAGAGCCGGCGTGGCGGAGAAGGGAGCCGAGGCGCTGGAGCCCGCCGCGGACGGCCTCGTCGGTGCCCTCGGCTGCGGCTTCCGTCCGCTCGCCGAGCGTGGTGAGCAGGCGCGCGATGACCGCGCTGTCGCGGCCTTCGCCCGTCAGGGCCGTGTGGAGGTCGCCGAGGGCGTCGGCGATGGGATGCAGCTCCGGGCGCTCGGTCGCGAGGATCGTCCGGCGCCAGTCGTCGATGCGGTTGATGCCCTTGGAGAGCGGCAGGACCGTGAGGCCGCGCTCGAGGTCGTCTACGGTCGCCGCGATTTCGGCGGCGTGGGTCCCGGTGGGGATGGAGTCCATACAGAAAGGGGTGGAGAGGGGCAGAAGGGACGGCGGCGGGCCGCTTCGGGTTCTTCAGGCGACCGACGGGGCGCCGGGCGACGGCACGACGACGCCCGACGGGAGGCCGTCGCCGCTCTGGGGCGGGAAGTCGTGGTGAGGCAGACCGCCCTGGAACGTGTCGCGCGCCGCCCGGGCGACCTGCATCGTCACGTAGCCGTCCGAGACGGCCCCGATGACGCCGCCGACGAGCGGGATGCCGCGCAGGACGCGGCTCTGGACGGTCCCGGCGACCTTCTCGGCGCCCCAGCGGGCCGTCCGGAGGGCGCCCGAGACGACGAGCTTGAGCCCCTTCTCGGCGAGCTTGAGCCCGACGCGGTCCATCGTCTCGGCGTCGGCGTCGCGGGCGGGGTCCTGCGGCGCGATGCCGATGAGGCACCCGAGGACCTGCTCGCGGACGTGCGGCGCGGCCGGGTCGTGGCCCGCGAGCGCGGCGACCGACGCGACCATATGGAGTTGCACGAGCGCGACGCCGGCGAGGTTGGCCGGCAGCACGACGGGCAGCGTGAGCCACCCGCCGAGGCCGCTCGCGAAGCCCGCCGCCGTCGTGAGGGCGATGTGGCGGCGGACGAGCCGGTCGAAGTGGTCGTCGAAGTCGCCCTCGGTGAGGCGGACCTCGGCGGCGAGGACGGCCGGCGGCGGCAGGCCCGGCAGACCGTCGAGGGCGCGCGGGTAGAGCCGGTCGAGGACGAACCGGCGGACGGACGTCGTAGTGGACATGGGAGCGTCAGGAGAGAGGGGCGACGCGGTCGAGCTCGCGCTCGATCTCGCGGCGCAGGGGGCCGGCGAACGCCCGAGCGAGGAGCCCGAGGCGCGCCGTGACGCGGACCGTCTCGGGGCCAGCGTCGAGGCGGCCGTCGATGCCGCGGCCGGCGACGTGGAGCGCGGGGCCGTCCCACCACGAGCGCACGCCGTACTCGGCGCGGAGCCGGGCCGCGATCGCGTCGGCCGCACGGCGCGCCCCGTCGGGGCCGAGGGTGTGCGGACGGGTAATGTCGATCGTGGCCACGGTGCCGGGGTTGGGGCCCGGTGCAACGCGGCTCCCCGGCCGCGGTTCGGATCTAGAGCCGCGGTGGCGCCGTGCGTGTCGCGGAACAAACCGGGTGCCCTCGGTCGAATCCTCCTTCCCCATCCGTTCGGGCGTGCCCGGCCTCCCCATGACTCTCCCCTTTCTAGGCCGCGCACCACGCCTCGGCGTCGATGTCTTCGTCGCCCCGACGGCCGCCGTCATCGGCGACGTGACGCTGGACGACGGCGCGAGCGTGTGGTACGGTGCCTCGATGCGCGGCGACGTGCACTGGATCTCCGTCGGGCCGGGCTCGAACGTGCAGGACTGCGCGACGGTCCACGTCTCGCGCGGGACGCACCCGTGCCGCATCGGGGCGGGCGTGACGATCGGGCACAACGCGGTCGTCCACGGCTGCACGGTCGAGGACGACGTGCTCGTCGGGATGGGCGCGGTCGTGCTGGACGGCGCCGTGATCGGCGCGGGATCGATCATCGGGGCCGGCGCGCTCGTGACGATGAACACCGTCGTCCCGCCACGGTCGCTCGTGCTCGGGAGACCGGCTCGCGTCGTGCGGGCACTCACGGATACGGAGGTCGAACGCAACCGCGCGAATGCCGCCCACTACGTCCGCATGAGTCGGATGTACCTCGGGCTCGACGCGCCCGAATCGAACCCGTTTTACACCGACACGCGCGACGAAACGGCCCGCTGAACAGCCATACGGTCGTTTTACAGCCCGCCGGCCGATCCTCGGGAACCCACCTTCCCGCGTTCCGATGTCGCCTCCGTTTCTCGCTGCGCTCGGCGTGGCCTGCCTCGCCTCGGTCCTCTGGCTCGCCCGCACGGCGCCGGCCCCCGCCGCGTCCATCCTCGACCGGACGTACCAGTAGTACCGGGCGGCCTGCCTGGCGATGCCCGTCTCACCGTGGCCCGGCGGCGTCTCTGGGAATGCAGCCGGTCTGGGCGTTCGCACAACTGCCCGGCACGTACGGGTCGTCCGGGACACCTAGAATCAGAACGGCCCACACGAAGACGAGTACGCCGGCTTTCACCCAGATGAGGCGCCGCAGCAGCCCGGTCGACGTGAAGCTCAGCGACAGCACGCCGGCCAGAATCAGCAACACGGTTGGCACCGTGTAGCCCAGGATGATGGATGCCCCCGCGAAGGTCAGGCTGGCGTTAGAGGCGGAGAACACGCTGACCGGCACCAGAGCGGCCCCGAAGAGCGCGGCTCCGAAGAGCGCGATTGCCTCGAGAAGCATTGTCAGCACGTAGACGACCGTCCACGCGCGCTGGGCGCGGGTAGACGCGTCGGCATCGGCGCTCCAGAACCGGGCCGTCCAACTCATCAGCACGTAGAGGGCGAAGGCTCGTGACGCTCACCGGTCCGCGCGGGTTGCCGCCGCGGCCTCTGCGCGGATTTTTCCCCCGGTGCCGCCCTGCGCCGTCGCTAGCTTCGCCGACTCTGCGGGCCGGACCTCCGGGTACCGGCCCTTTTCACGTCTCAGACTTTCCCCCGCCTCGGCGGACGTGCAATGGGCGTAATGAACAAGATGAGGGAGCGGACAGGGTTCATCCTGTGGCTCCTCGTCGCGGCCTTCGGCATCCTGTGGGTGCTCCAGGACTCGGGCTTCTTCGACGCCGTCGCCGGCGGCCGCGGCGGCGGGCGCAACATCGCGACCGTAGACGGCATCCCGGTCGAGGCCGAGCTGTTCAACAACCGCGTCGAGCAGCAGGTGCAGGGCTACCAGGCGCAGGGCGTCGACGTGTCCAACGCCATCCGCCAGCAGATCGAGACGCAGACCTACGACGAGCTCATCACGAACGCGCTCGTCGAGCGCGAGATGGACCGCCTGGGCATCGCCGTGACCGACGACGAGGTCTACGACCTCATCAACGGCCCGACGCCGGACCCGCTCATCGCGCAGGTCTTCTCGGACGGCCAAGGCGGCGTCAACCGCGCCCAGCTCGCCGAGGCCGCCCGCAGCGAGGACCCCGAGATCATCCGCCAGCTCGGCGCGATCGAGGAGCAGGTGCGCCGCAACCGCCGCACCACGAAGCTGCAGGCCCTCGTCTCGGCCGCCGTCCGCGTGTCCGACGCCGACGTCGACGCCGAGTTCGTCCGCCGCAGCCGGACGGCTGACGTCCGCGCGGTCGCCCTCCGCTACGCCGACGTGCCGGACACCGAGATCGAGGTGTCCGACAGCGACCTGCGCTCGTACTACGACGCCCACCGCGACGACTACGAACGCGCCAAGACGTGGGCCGTCGAGGTCGTCTCGTTCGACAAGGCCCCGACGCGGGCCGACTCCATGCGCGCTATCGGCGAGGTCCGCGCCTTCGCGCGGCCGTTCGCCGCCGCCCGCGACGCGGCCGCGTACGCCCGCCAGAACTCGTTCGGGACGGACGCTTCGCCGGCCTACGTGTCGGCTGGCGACCTTGCGCCCGAACTCGCGGCGGCGGTTTACTCGGACCTCCGCGTCGGCCGCGTCGTCGGGCCGGTCGTGGCCGGGGACCAGGCCGTCGTCGCGCGCATCACGGGCGTCCGCGCGGCGGCGAGCCCGCTCGTCCACGCGCGCCACATCCTGCTGCCGGCGAGCCAGGGCGAGCAGGCGAGAGAGCTCAAGGCGCGCCTCGACGCGGGCCAGATCAGCTTCGCCCAAGCCGCCCGCCAGTACTCCGTCGACGAGTCCAACAAGGCCCGCGGCGGCGACCTCGGGTGGTTCACGCGCGGCCGCATGGTCGGCGAGTTCGACACGGCCGTCTTCGGCGCGCCCGTCGGCCGCGTCGTCGGGCCGGTGAGCACGCAGTTCGGGCTGCACCTCATCCTCGTCGAGGGGACGAGCAACCAGGAGGCCGAGCTCGTCCAGATCTCACGCCCGGTCCAGGCCAACACGGACGCCGTGCGCGAGCAGGCCGAGGACTTCGTCGTCGTGAACATCCAGGAGGAGGAAACGCCGTTCGAGGAGGCCGCCCGCGAGAAGGGCCTTACGGTCACGCCGCTCGAGGTCCAGGAGGACCAGCCGTACGTGCCCTCGCTCGATGTCGGCCGCGAGCTCGTCCGCTTCCTGCGGACGGCCGAGGCGGGCGCCGTCTCGGACCCGTTCGACGCCGGCGACCGCTTCGCCGTCGTGCACGTCGTCTCGGTCACGCCGGCCGGCGTGCGGCCGTTCGAGGACGTCCGCGACCAGATCGAGACCGACGTGTCGCTCGAGAAGAAGCGCGCCGTCACAACCGAGCGCCTCGCGGCGGCGGTCACGCCGACGGCCGACCTCGCGGCCATCGCGCGGGCCGTCGGGCAGGCGCCGGTCGCACTCAGCGGGCTGTCTATGAACACGCCGACCGTCGAGGGCTTCGGGGCCGAGCCGCGCCTCGTCGGGGCGGCCTTCGGCCTCCAGCCGGGCCAGCGCTCGGGCGTCGTCGAGGGCGAGCAGGCCGCGTTCGTCGTCCAGACGACGGCCCTCCGCGGCGGCCTCCCGGCCGAGCTCACGGACGCCGTGCGCACGCAGATCCGCGAGGAGCTGCTCCAGCGCCGCCGCCAGCAGGTCGCGCAGGCGTGGATCAAGTCGCTCCGCGACGAGGCCGAGGTCGAGGATTTCCGCGCCGACGTGCTCGGGTAAGACGCCGCTCCGGGGATGCCCGGACCGAACGACCGCGACGGGCCGAGGGCACATGCTCTCGGCCCGTCCTTTTTGTTCAGACCGAGGCGATGCCCGCGAGACGCTCGGCCTCGGCAGCGAGCGCGCGACGGTCCGGCTTGAGCCCGACGGCCCCCTCCCACGGGTAGATCGCGGCCGGCACGGCGAAGGCAGGTAGCGTCTTGCGGAGGGCCGCGCAGAGAATGGCCGCGTCGGGCAGGACGGCGCCGCTCGGACGGACGAACGCAACCCCGCGCTCCCCCCACTCGGCGTCAGGGACGGCCACGACGACCGCCTCGGCGACTCCCGGCAGGGCGGCCAGCGCCGCCTCGACGGCCTCGGGCTGCACGTTCTCGCCGCCCGAGACGAACCGCGTCCCGAGGCGGCCCGCCACGACGAGCCGGCCCGCAGCATCGAACCGGCCGACGTCGCCGGTCGCGAACCAGCCGTCGGACGTGAGCGGGCGGTCGAGGCCGTCGGCGCCGAGGTAGCCTGCGAAGAGCGTCGCGCCGCGGACCTCGATCTCGCCGGCCAGGCTCACGCGGAGCTCCCGGCCGGGCAACACGCGCCCGGCCGTGCCGAGGGCGTCGCGCGACTCGCCCGGCGCGGTCATCGTGACCGTCGACGTCGTCTCGGTCATGCCGTAGCCGACGCACACCGGCAGGCCGGCCGCGTGCGCGGCGTCCAGCAGTGAGGGCGCGACCGCGCTGCCGCCGAGAAGGACGGCCCGGAGCGACGCGCCCGCCGCCGGGTCGTCGCGGAGCAGACGGAACAGCTGCGTCGAGACGAGCGAGGCGTGCGTCGGCGTGAAGCGGCGCAGCGCATCGGCCGTGCTGGTGCCCGCGTCGGGGATCGCCATCGCCGCCCCGGCGAGCACACACCGCACGACGACGCTAAGGCCGCCGACGTGCCACAGCGGCAGATCGAGCAGCCAGCAATCGCCGGCTTCCAGCCCGAGGCGCGCGCTCACGCCGTGCGCGCTCGCGATGTGGTTGCCGACCGTGTGCAGCGCCGCCTTCGGCTCGCCCGACGAACCGGACGTGTGGACGACCGTCCACGGCCGCGCCTCGTCGAGCGCGCGGGTGTCGAGCGCGCGGGTATCGCCTGCCGGCCCCGGCGCCGTCACCTCATCCAGCCTGACAGTCTGAACGCCCAGTGCGCCGCCCGCATCTCCGATGAAGACGTCCGCTCCGAGGCGCGCTAGACTCTCCTCGACCATCGCGGCCGGCCACCGCGGCGACAGCGGCGCCACGACGACGCCCGCCCGCAGCGCCGCAAGCAGCACCACAACGAGATCGGGCGAGGTCGGCGCGACGACTGCGACGGGTCGGCGACCGGGGAGAACACTGAGGCGGGCTGCGCAGGCTGAGACGCGCGCGTCGAGGTCGGCCCACGTCCACACGCCGGCCTCGGTGGCGACGGCGGGGGCGTCAGGGCGCGCGAGGGCGTGGTAACGGACCGGGTCGGGCGTCACAGCGCGATCCGGACAGGCCGCGCGAGCAGGCCGGGCACGTCGGCGAGCGGCCGGTCGAGCGGCAGGCGGTCCGCGAGCACGTCGCGGGCGAGCCAGCGGTACGTGTCGAGGCCCGCCGCGTGCCCGCCCGTCGCCGCGGCGAGCGCGACGAGCCCGCGCAGACCGGCGCCGCTCTCGAACGCGGCGCTGATCACGACGCGGACGCCGACGGCGCGCGCCCGCTCGGCGATAGCGAGCGCGGCAGCAATGCCGCCAACGAGCGTCGGCTTGACGACGACGGCTGCGGCCCAGCCGCGAATCGCGTCGATCCCGCCTGGATGCTGGAGTGTCTCGTCGAGCGCGATCGGCAGGCCCGTGTCGAGCCACAGCTCGGGCAGGCCTGTGGCGTCGGCGAGGGGTTCCTCGACAAAGTCCAGCGCGACGCCCGCGAGCGCGTCCGCGAAGCGCCGCGCGTCCGCGGGCGACCACACGCGGTTGGCGTCGAGGCGCAGCGCGACGTCCGGCCCGACCGCGGCGCGCACGTCGCGGACGAGCGCGGCGTCGGCGAGCACGTCGCCCCGGCCCACTTTGAGCTTGACCGTCCGGTAGCCTGCCGCGGCGAGGCGCTCGGCGTGGGCGAGGCGCTCGGGCGCAGGTCCGCCGAGGACGAGCCCGGCGAGCGGGACCGTCACGTCGGGGTCGGCCGAGAAGGCCAGCGGTCGACCGGCCTCCTGCGCGGCCGCGTCGGCGAGGGCGAGGTCGAGCCCGAACTGCGCGGCGAATGGCAGCGCGCTCACATCGCCAGCCGACGCCCGGCCGAGCGTCTCGGCGGTTTCGGCGAGCGTCTCACGGCTGAAGCCTGGCAGCGGTGCCACGTCGCCCCAGCCGACAGCGCCCGCGGCCGTCTCGGCACGGACGAGAATCCCGCGGCGCTCCGTCTGTGCCTGCCCGCCCCACGTCACGGGCTCGACGAGCGGCAGCGCGTACGGGTGAAGCGTGATCGCGGCGTCGGCCTCGGTCACGCCAGCCACCAGCCGAGGGAGAACGCGAGGGAGTACAGCATCAGCACCGCCGCCGTCTGTCCGAGCACGGGCGCAGCCGCGGCGCCGTACGCCCGGTTCAGCGCGGGCAGGAGGCGGACCCCACCGAGCCCAGCGACGGCGACGGCTGCCCACGCGCCCGCGTGCCCGTCCGCGAAAAGCGCCGACGCTGCGGCCGCCGACGCCGCGAGCGCGAAGCACGCCGCATAGAGCCCGATCCCGAACGGCCGCCCGTAGCGCACGACGAGCGTCCGCTTGTTCGCCGCCCGGTCCTGCTCCTCGTCGCGGACGTTGTTGGCGATCAGAATCGCCGTCGCGAGCGCGCCCGGGCCCAGGCCGGCAACGAGCACCCACGCCGGCAGCGCAAGCGCCTGCAGGAAGTACGTCCCGCCGACGGCGACTGGCCCGAAGAACGTGAGCACGAAGACGTCCGCGAGGCCCGTGTACGCGAGCGCGTAGCGGCCCTTCGTGTACCCGTATCCGCTCGCGATGGCGACGAGGCCGAGCGCGAGGACCGGCCACCCGCCGCGCCAGACGAGGTAGAGCCCGACCAGAAACGCGAGCCCGAACGCGAGCGCCGCCGCCCGCCGCATCTGCCCGGCCGTCACCCAGCCCTCATTCACGGCCCGCTTCGGCCCGACGCGCGCGGCCGTGTCCGCCCCGCGCACGAAGTCCTCGGCGTCGTTGGCGTAGTTCGTCCCGACCTGGATGAGCAGCGCCGAGACGAGCGCGCACGCCGCCGAAGCGGCGTGGAACGCCCCCTCGCCGGCCGCGAAGGCGGTCCCGAGCACGACCGGCGCCGCCGCCGCCGGGAGCGTCCGGAGGCGCGATGCGGAGAGCCAGAGCCGAACGGCGGACGGCCGCGACGCGTCCGCTACGGGCTCCATCGCCGGCCCCGCGTCACGCTCTGCCGTCACGGCTTGTACCCGTCGGCGTCGAAGTTCGGCGGGCGGCGCTCCAGGTACGCGTTGCGGCCCTCCTGGCCCTCCTCGGTCATGTAGAACAGCATCGTCGCGTGGCCCGCGAGTTCCTGGAGGCCCGCGCCGCCGTCCTCGTCCGCGTTCGCTGCGGCCTTGATCATCCGGAGGGCGATGTTGGAGTTGGCGAGGATCTCGCGGCACCACTGGACCGTCTCGCGCTCCAGCTCCCGCAGCGGCACGACCGTGTTGACGAGGCCCATCTGGAGCGCCTCCTGCGCGTCGTACGGGCGGCAGAGAAACCAGATCTCGCGGGCCTTCTTCTGGCCGACGAGGCGGGCGAGGTGGCTCGTGCCGTAGCCCGCGTCGAACGAGCCGACCTTCGGGCCGGTCTGCATGAAGCGCGCGTTGTCGGCCGCAATCGTCAGGTCGCAGACGACGTGGAGGACGTGGCCGCCGCCCGCCGCCCACCCCGCCACCGACGCGATGACCGGCTTCGGGCACGTCCGGATCTGGCGCTGGAGGTCGAGCACGTTGAGGCGCTGCATCCCTGTCGGCGCGCCCGAAGCGTCGGGCCCGTCCATCTCGCGGTAGCCGTGCTCGCCGCGGACCCGCTGGTCGCCGCCGGAGCAGAACGCCTCGTCGCCCATGCCCCGGAAGACGATCGCCCCGACGCTCGCGTCGTCGCGGGCCGCGTTCATCGCGTCCTGCATCTCGCGGACCGTCAGCGGCCGGAAGGCGTTGCGGACCTCGGGGCGGTTGATGGTGATGCGCGCGATCCCCGCTGTGTCGGTCCCGGTCCGGCCGGTCTCGTAAACGATGTCCGTGTAGTCGCTGTGCGCGTCCCACTCGAAGGGGCCGGTGACGGTCGGGCGGTCGGTGAGGTGTCCCATCTAGTCGAGCAGAGTCAGGAGAAGGTCGGCGAGGGCCGTAGGCGCCTCGGTGAGAAGGGCGTGGCCCGCCCCGGGGAGGACGTGCGGAGTGACGGCCCCGGTTCCGGCCATCGCGTGTGCGAGCGCGACAAACTTCGCATCGCGCGCCCCCACGACGGCGTGCGTCCGCGCGCGGATCGTCCGGAGCGGCTCCCACAGGCTCGACATCGCCCCCGTCCCCATCCCGACGAGCGCCTGCGCGAGCGCCTCGGGCTGGCCGTGCGCGAGCCGGTCGGCCACGATCTGCGCCCGCTGCGCCTCGCTCAGCGACGCGAAGACGAGCTGCCGCGTCCAGCGGTCGAGGAACGCGGGAAAGTCGGCCACGAGGTCGAGGGCGAGGGCGGCGTCGTGGACACGCCGCGCGGCCCGCTCCGCCGCGGTGCGGAGCCCCGGCGAGGCACTGGCGAGGACGAGGCGGCGCACCCGCTCGGGGTGCCGGAGCGCGAAGAGGAGCGCAAGTCTCCCCCCCATCGAGTAGCCCGCGACGTCGGCCACGTCGATCCCGGCGGCGCCTAGGCAGTCTGCGAGGCGGTCGGCCGCGTGGGCGAGGCCGCCCGGACGCGGGTCGGGCGTGTCGTGCGGCTCGGCGTCGGCAGAGAGGGGCAGCGCCTCGGCCGGAGCCTCCGTGGGCGCCTCCGCCCCGCCGTGCCCCGGCAGGTCCGGCGCGAGCACGCGGCGCCCGAGGCGCGCGGCGACGGGCGCCCAGTCCGCGCCGCGGCCGAGGAAGCCGTGCAGGAGCAGGACCGGCGTCACTCGCCTACCGCGTCGGGTGCATACCGCGCCGCGTAGCCGGACGCAGCGAGGATCGCCTCGGGGTCCCGGGCCAGCAGGAGGTCACGGACGGCCTGCGCCTTGTCCGCCGCCTGCGCGTAGTAGCCCCGGCAGATCTCCGCGCCGACGTAGTAGCCGAGGTCGCCCGTCCAGTCGGCGGCGCGGAAGCTCGCGTTCCCGATCCACGCGCCCGTATCCGTCCTGTCCTTCTCGGCCATGAAGCGCGTCCAGACGGCCTGGTCGTGGGCCCGCCCCCACGTCGTGTACGGCGCCGGCGGGGCGCCCGGGAGCGCGAGGGCCGCGATGAAGTCGGCCCCGCCTTCGATGATCGCACCGCGGAGGAGCGACCACTCGCCGCCGCCCTGGTTGGCGTGGACGAGTTCGTGCACGACGACGTGCGGGAGGTTCTCGGCTGGCGCGAGGATGCCCTGGAGCCCCACCGGCATCTCGCCGCGGGGCGAGTCCGGCGCGGCCGTGTTCATCTCGACCCCGAGCAGGAGCCCCTGCGGGGTCGACGTCCCGCCGGACGAGAACACGCCGACGACGAGGCCGACGGTCGGAAAGACGGCGTCGGGGGTGAGGGCCGTCATGCGGCGGAGGGCGCCCCGGATCTCGGGCTCCAGGGCCGCGAGCGCGAGCGTGTTCGCGCGCAGCGAGGCGTAGTAGGCCAGCCAGCGCATCAGTGCGGCCGCGTAGACGCGCGGCCCGCCGACCTTCGCCGAGACGTAGCTCAGCAACTGGTCCGTGCCCGGGTCGAGGTAGAGGCGCTCGAAGACCGCCGCTGCGGCCGAGGTGTCGTGCGCCGCGAGGGCGGGCCCGGCCGCATCGACGGCGGCCCAGAAGCGCGGGATGTCCTCGGTCACGATCCGCACCGAGTCGACGCTCGTCTGCCGGGCCCGGAGCGCCACGCGGTTCGCCGCGGCTCGGGCGACGAGGCCCGTCCACTCCGTCCGGCCGCGGAGCGACGCGAGGTCGGTGTCGGCCTGCATCCAGTCGGCGTCGTCCCACCCGGCCGCGATGGCCGATGCGAGCGCCTGGACGGCCGCGTCGGGCTGGCCGGCGAGGGCGAACGAGCAGGCGCCGTTGTACAGCGCTCCGGGGCGGCTGGCCGCGAGCGCCCCCTCGGCCCCGGCGAGGTAGAGCGGACCGGCCTCGGCCGGGCGGCCGCCGGCGTACGCCGCTCCGGCGAGGGCGAGGACGGAGTCCGAGGCGGCGAGGCGGTCCCAGCGCCCGGTCTGGGCCGCGGGGGCGGCCGTCTGTCCAGCAGCGAGGAGCGCGAGAGCGAGCGTCAGGAGGCGCATCGGGGCGGCGACGGGTACCCCGGAGGTTACGCCGCCCGGCGCGTCAGTTCCACGGGCAACCGGCCGGCCGGGTCGGCGTCGCGGCGGGGACGTAGACCCACGCACCTGCCGCGTCGTCGTACCAGCCGGTCCGCGGGACGAGGCACTCGTTGGAGGGGCCGAAGATGAAAACGGCCGCCTGGCGGTCGTAGTCGTTGTTGATGACGGCGACGTAGGTGCTGCTCGTGTTGCGGTTCCAGATCGAGTACAGGTCCGCCCCGCCGAAGGCGACCTCGGAGGCCGGCGACGTGCTTACGATGGTGTCGAAGCCGAGCGGGGCCATGCCCAGGCGCGCGAAGGTCGTCTGGCCCTGGCCGCCGCCGACCGCGGGGGGCATCTCGCGCCACGCGGCCGCGCTCGTGGCCAGCCGGACGGCCTCGGCGGTGTAGCGGTCGAGGTCGGCCCGCTTCCGGGACTGCTCGAACGTCTGGACGCCGATGACGACCGCGAGGCCGACGATGACGATCCCGAGAACGAGGAGGAGGAGTTGCTGCTGACCCATCGCGCGGAAAGAGGGAGATCCGGCGAGCGTATCGGCGCCGCCGGCGCGGCGCTTAACCCGGAAGCGTCAGCCGAGCGCGTCCACGGCCGCCGCCGCGGCGCGCGTGATGCGGGCGTGGAGGGCCTCGTTGGCCGCGCGGTCCGTGCGGACCTCGATGACGGCGGACTGGCCCGAGGCGATGGCCTCGGCGAGCGTCGCCTCGAAGGCGTCGGCCGTCTCGGGCGCGTGGTACGCGAGGCCGACCCCGGCCGCGGCGTGCGCGAACGTCAGGCCGTGCGGCGCGCCGAAGGCCGCCTCGAACGTCGCGGCGTCGACCGGGTGCGCGCCGCGCGAGACGGGCAGAAAGTGGAAGATGCCCCCGCCGTCGTTGTTGACGACCACGACGACAACTGGCGGGCCGGCGTTCGGGCCGTCGCGGAGCAACATCAGGCTCGTCTGGTCGTGGAGGAGCGCGAGGTCCCCGATGAGCAGCACGACGGGCTCGCCGAGGCCGCGCGCGACGCCGTGCGCCGTCGCAACGGTCCCGTCAATGCCCGACGCGCCGCGGTTGGCCGTCACGAACGCAGCCCCGCCGTCCGACGCCGCGAACGCGTCCACGTCGCGAATCGGCATTGAGGCGGCAAGGACGAGGTTGGGCGCGAGGCGCGCGACCGTGCGGGCAACGAACGGCTCCGAGAGGTCGCGGCCTATCTGCTCGCTAGCCGCCGCACCTGCGGCATCCGAGGCGCTCTGCCAACTCTGGAGCCAAGCAGACGGGGGCGGGGCCTCGGGGAGTGCCCACACGAGATGATCGAGAAAGACACTCGGGTCCGCACCGATCCGGTCGGTCACGATGTGGGACGGGTCGAACCGCTCCGGACCGCTCCGGACGACGAGGTACGGGTCGGGCCGCGCGATGTCAATGAGCGCGAGGAGCCGCTTTGAGACGGGCCTACTACCAACGAGCACGACAGCATCAGGCTGGTGCGCCTCGGCGAAAGATAGCGAGGCGAGTGCGAGGTCGTAGCACGGCACCGCACCGTCTGCCGCCCCTAGTCGCGCCTGAGACGTCACGTCGGGAAGGAGCGGCCACCCGAGGCGCGTGGCGAGCCGTGACGCCATCACGGCATGGTCGCTCTGGTCTGTCGCACCGAGTACGACCACACCTCGTGTCACTTCTGCGAGTCGTTTCTCAAGGCCCGCCAACAGGATCCATCCCCCGATATCGCTGCCATCCCACGTATACCGCCGCTTCGTCTCGGTCCACCGGCTGATGGGCGTTGTAATCGCTGCGGCATCCGTCCCGTCGGGCTCTGCGCCGAGGGGCTCGCGGAACGGCAGGTTGAGGTGGACCGGCCCGGCCGGCGCGAGCGTTCGGGCAAACGCGTGCGCGGCCGTCGTGAGGATCACGGCCGGGTCGAGGTCCGCGCTCGGGACCGGCGCGTCGAAGGCCCACCGCGTGAACGAGCCGAAAATGCCGGGCTGGCGGATCGTCTGGTTCGCACCCGTCTCGCGCAGCTCGGGCGGGCGGTCGGCCGTGAGCAGCAGCATGGGCACGCCCGCCGCGTCGGCCTCGACGACGGCCGGCAGCAGGTTCGCGACCGCCGTCCCGGACGTGGTCACGACGGCCGCAGGGAGGCCCGACGAGCGCGCCCAGCCGAGGGCAACGAAGGCGGCCGCGCGCTCGTCGGGGTGGACGAGCCAGTCGGTCCGGCCCTCGGCCGCCGCGCGGGCCACAGCGACGGCGAGTGGCGCGCTCCGCGAGCCGGGGCACACCACGAACAGGCCGACGCCCTGCCGGACGAGTTCCTCGACGAGCAGGCCCGCCCACAGTGCGTTGACGTTCGGGCGGGCGGAGGAGTCGAAGGCCACGGCTCAGGCGGCGACGGCCTCGGACGCGCGCGGCGTCGTGCCGAGCACGCGCGCAAAGTCGGCGAGCTTGCCCTCGATCTCGGCCCACTCCGCGTCGGGGTCCGACCCGGCGACGATGCCGGCGCCCGAGAACAGCGACACGGCGCAGCCGCGGACGAGGGCGGACCGGATGCCGACGGCGAACTCGGCCGCCTCGCGGCCGCCCGCGTCGCGCCCGATCCAGCCGACGGCGCCGGCGTAGAGGCCGCGGTCGAAGGGTTCGGCCGCCGCGATGGCCGCGCGCGCCGCCTCGCGGGGCGTCCCGCCGACGGCCGGCGTCGGGTGGAGCGCGCGGAGCACGTCGAGGACGGTGGTGGCTGGCGCGAGCGTCGCCGCGATGCCCGTCCGGAGATGCCGGCCGCGGGCGAGCGTCATCGTACCCGCCTCGGCATCGACGCGGACGCTCGTCGCGAGCGGCGCGAGGCGCTCGGCGATGGCGTCGCGGACGAACGCGTGCTCGCGGCGGTCCTTGTCGGAGTCCAGCAGTTCGCCGAGAAGGGCGTCATCGGCCGCGTCGTCGGCTGCGCGCGGGCGCGTTCCGGCAACGGCCTCGGTGAGAAGGCGGCGCTCGCCGGCCGCGTCGGTGTCGAGGCGAAAGAGGCGCTCGGGCGTCGCCGAGACGAAGGCGGCCGACGCGCCGCCGGGGTCGGCGAGAATGTGGAAGCACCGCGGCGCGGCCGGCGCGAGGCGCCGCAGGAGCGCGACCGCGTCGACGGGCGCGTCGAACGTGAGGTCGGCGCGGCGGGCGAGGACGACCTTGCCGAGCGTGCCGGCGGCGAAGGCCCGCAGGGCCGTCCGAACAGCCAACGTCCAACCGGCGAGGCCCGGACGGTCGGACCGCGCCTCGACATATGGCAGCGCCGCCGGGGCCGTGTCAGGGGCGGGGACGAGCCGCGCGAGGTCCGCCAGGACAGCCGGCAGCCACTCGCCCGGTGCCATGTGGACCGCGAGGCACGCGCGGCGCTCGGTGACCACGAGTTCAGCGCGCGGCAGCACGAAGCGGACACGCCCGAAGGCGGCCCACTCCGGCGCGGGGGCCGTGTCGGGGTCGAAGCGGACGGTGCCGTAGAGGCGCGCGCCGGGCGGCAGCAGCCGTACCGCCGCCTCGATGGCATCGGTGCCCCCGAGCGAGTCGGCATGAAGGGTGAGCGCAGCGCCGACCGAGGCGCGCGCCTCGCCGTCGTCGCGGCCGGCCCACGCCATGCGCGGCGCGAGGCCGGCGGTCTGGGCGGCGAGCCATGCGAGCGCGTCGGCGGGCTCCGCCGGAACGCTCACGCGAAGGACGCGCTGCCCGTCCCACCGCGTGGCGGCAGCCCGGAGGGCGTCGCGCAGCCGGTCGAGCCCGGCTGGGCTCGGGGACGGGACAGAACGGAGCGGAGCGGCGGGCACGTCAGGCACGGGGTCCAGGGGGCGCGGGAAGCTACGGGAACGAACCGGAACCGATCCGGCGTGTTTCAGAAAATATTGAAAGCAAGATGTGTTCCGCTCGCGTTTGTGGCCCGTCGGGCACTCCGACGCATCCGACTCGGTACGTTTCGCCCAGCCCGGCTCACACTCCGTCCACTCCACCCGACATGCTGAAGCCCTCCATCGTGCCCGCGACCGGCAAGACGGCCGAGGTCGAGGCCATGTTCGACGAGATCGCGCCGCGCTACGACCTCCTCAACCGCGTCCTCTCGTTCGGGACCGACGTGTGGTGGCGCAAGCGCGCCGTCGCGTGGCTGGGCGAGGGCCTCGGCGCGCACCGGCCGGACCGCCTGCTCGACGTCGCGACGGGGACGGCGGATCTCGCGGCCGAGGCGCTCTCGCTCGGGCCCCGCGAGGTTGTCGGCGTGGACATCTCGGACGGCATGCTCGCCGTCGGGCGGGTCAAGATGGCCAAGCGCGGGCTGGACCGCCGCGTGACGCTCGTCCAGGGCGACGCGGCGCACCTGCCGTTCGAGGACGCAGCCTTCGACGGCGCGCTCGTCGCGTTCGGCGTCCGCAACTTCGAGAACCTGGAAGCAGGCCTCGCCGGAATCCGGCGCGTTCTCAAGCCCGGCGCGCCACTCGTCGTCCTCGAGTTCTCGCAGCCGACGGCGTTCCCGGTGAAGCAGGGCTACGCGTTCTACTCCAGGCACGTGCTGCCGCGCATCGGGGCGGCCGTCTCGGGCAGTTCGGAGGCGTACGAGTACCTGCCCGAGTCCGTCGCGGCGTTCCCGGCCGGCGAGGCGTTCCTGCGCGTCTTCCGCGCGGCCGGCTACCGCGACGCCGAGGCGCGCCCGCTGACGTTCGGCATCGTCTCGCTGTACCGCGGCCGCGCCTAGCGTGCCGGTCCCCAGCGTGCCTGCGCCTCCCGTCTTACCGCCCGCGCTCGACGTCCGCGGCCTCGGCGTGCGCCTCGGGTCGAGCGCTGACACGCTCGCTGGTGTCACGTTCCGCGTCGCCCGCGGCGAGGCCGTCGCGCTCGTCGGGCCCAACGGGGCGGGCAAGACGACGCTCCTCCGCGCGCTCGCCGGCCTCGTTCCACACACGGGGATAGCCCTGCTCGACGGCTGGCCGGTCCGCGCCTTCGACGCCCGCGAGCGGGCGCGCCGCGTCGCGCTCGTGCGCCAGCAGACCGCCCTCGGCGTGGACTTTACCGTCCGCGAGGTCGTCGCCCTCGGGCGGGCACCGCACGTCGGCTGGGCCGCTCGCCTCGGCGTGCGGGACGAGGCGGCCATCGAGGCCGCCCTCGTTGCGGCCGACCTCGCCGACCTCGCCGGGCGGTCCGTGCGCCGCCTGTCGGGCGGCGAGCAGCAGCGCGTCGCGCTCGCACAGGCCCTCGCGCAGGACGCGCCGATCCTCCTGCTCGACGAGCCGACGGCCCACCTCGACGTGCGCCACCAGATCGACCTGCTCGCCCGCACGCGCGCGCTCGCCGACGCTGGCCGGACGGTCGTCGCCGCGCTCCACGACCTCGACCGCGCCGCCGGGTTCGCCGGCCGCCTGCTCGTCCTCCACCGCGGCCGCCTCGTCGCCGACGGCCCCCCCGCAGCCGTGCTCACGCCGGACCTGCTCGCCGCCGTCTTCGGCGTCCGCGCCCGCCCCGAGTCCACGCCGCAGGGTCTCCGGATCCACTACCTTGGAACGCTGGGGGCTCGGGAGTAGGGCGTCGGGATCCGTCCCACGGGCTGCCGGTCACCCCATCCCCGAATCCCCACCCCGTTGAAAGTCTACACCCGCACCGGCGACGACGGCACGACCGGCCTCTTCGGCGCCGGCCGCGTCTCGAAGAGCCATCCCCGCATCGAGGCCTACGGCACCGTCGACGAGGCCAACGCGTGCCTCGGGATGGCGCGTGCAGCGATTGCATTCGGCGCCCGGCATGAGGGCCCGCGCGTGGCCGAGGCCGACGCGCTCCTCGCGCGCCTCCAGAACGAGCTGTTCGTCCTCGGCGGCGACCTCTCGGCGCCGCGCGAAACGGCGTATCCCGTCCCGCGCGTCGAGATCGCGCACATCGCGGCGATCGAGGCCGACATCGACCGGCTCACGGCTGACCTGCCGCCGCTGAAGCACTTCGTCCTCCCCGGCGGGACGCCGGCCGCCGCAGCCGTCCACCTCGCGCGGACCGTCGCGCGCCGCGCCGAGCGCCTCACGGTCGACCTGGCCGCCGCCGAACCCGTCTCGGCCGAGGCGCTGCACTACCTCAACCGCCTGTCGGACCTGCTCTTCACGCTCGCGCGGTGGCTCACGCACGACGCCGGCGCGCCCGAGCCCGTCTGGGCGCCCGTCGATGAGCGGGCCGCGGCCGGAACGGAGGCCGAGGTCGCCCTGGCCGACCCCGACCCGACGGACGACGACGACTGATGGCCCGCTCCCGCCCCCGCGCCTCGGCGCCGCCCCCTTCCCGCCCGCCGCGCCTCGGTCCCGAGGCACCGGCCACGTCCGGCACGGCGGCGCCTGCGGTTCCGCTGTCGGCCGGGCGGAAGCGCCTCTTCTGGACGGTCACGCTCCTGCTGCCGGTCCTCTTCTTCGGCGCGCTCGAAGGCAGCCTTCGCCTCGCCGGCTACGGCGGCGACTACCCGCTGTTCGTCCCGCTCGACGGCACCGGCAAGATTATCTACCCCAACCACGACGTCGCCGAGCGCTACTTCTCGGGCGACTTCGTGCCGAACCCGAACGCCGACTTTTTCGCCGCCGAGAAGCCTACGGGCGGCTTCCGCGTCGTGGTGCAGGGCGAGTCGTCGGCGGCGGGCTACCCGTTCTACCGCGGCGCCTCGTTCCCGCAGGTCCTCCAGCGGCTGCTGCGGACGGCCTACCCGGACCGCACGGTCGAGGTCGTCAACACGGCCATGGCGGCGATCAGCTCGTACACGCTGCTGGACTTCGCCGACGAGGTCATCGCCGTGAAACCCGACGCGGTCCTGATCTACACGGGTCACAACGAGTTCTACGGCGCACTCGGCGCCGCCTCGGCGGAGAGCTTCGGGCGCAGCCCGGCCGTCGTGCGGGCGTACCTGCGGCTGCGCCGTTTCCGGACGGTCCAGCTGCTCCGCAACGCCGTCGGCGGCGTCCAGCGCGCGCTCGCGCCCGAGGCGCCGGCCGCAGCCGACGGCCGCCCGTCGAGCACGCTCATGGCGACGATGGTCGGCCAGCAGTCGGTCCCGATGGCGTCGGACACGTACCGGCTCGGGCTGCGGCAGTTCGAGCAGAACCTGGACGCGCTCCTCGCGCGCTACCAGGCCGCCGGCATCCCGGCGTTCGTCGGGACGCTCGTCTCGAACGAGCGCGACCAGCGGCCGTTCGTCGTCGCCCGGGCGGACGGACAGCCGGATCACACAGCCGCGATCTCGGCTGCCGAGGCGCAGGTCAGAGCCGGGCAGACCGCCGCTGGCGTTGCCGCACTCCGCGCGATCACGCTCGCCGACACGCTCGCCGCCGACGCGCCGTTCGCGCTCGGGCGTGCGCTCCTCGCCGCGGGCGACACGGCTGCTGCGGCCATCCAGCTGCGCCGCGCGCGCGACCTCGACGCGCTCCGCTTCCGCGCCCCAACAGCTTTCAACGACGTCATCCGGCGCGTCGCCGCGCGCCGCGGGGCGGTCGTCGTCGAGTCCGAGGCGGCCTTTCAGCGCGCCTCGCCGGGCGGCATCGTCGGGCGCAACTTGATGCTGGAGCACCTCCACCCGAACCTCGACGGCTACGCGCTCCTCGCCGACACCTTTCTCGACGCGCTCATCGCCGAGGGGACCGCCGGCCCGCAGCAGCGACCCGTCCCGCCGGGGCGATCGCTGACGCTCATCACGCCGATGGACTCGCTCGCGGGCCTGATCCGGATCGAGCTGCTCACCCGCGCCTGGCCCTTCCGCGCCGACGAGCTGCTGCGCGTCGACCTCGGGACGGTCCCGCCGCACGTCGCCGAGCAGGCACAAGCCGTCCTCGCTGGCGGCGACTGGCTGCCGGCCGCGACGGGCATCGCGGCGTGGTACGCCGAGCAGGGCGACGTGCGCAACGCGCGGACGGCCTACCACGCCGTCGCGCAGGCGTACCCGTTCCTCGCGGCGGCCTACGTCGCGTGGGGCAACTTCGAGATGGCGCAGGTGACGTCCGGCGCGGACCCGTCGCGCCTCGACGACGCCGTGAACCTCTACGAGGTCGCGCTCGCCGCCGACCCCGCCGAGCCGCAGGCGTCGATGATGCTCGGCGCCCTCCGCCTGCAGGCCGGCGACGCGGCCGGGGCGGTCCCGCTGCTCGAACAAGCGACGGCCGGCGCGGACGCGCCGACGCAGGCGCTCTACAACCTCGCCGGCGCCTACGCGACGCTCGGCCGGTGGGACGACGCCGGGCGCATCGCCGCACGCCTGATGGCGGCCAACCCGGGCGATGCGACGCTCGCGCAGTTTGCCGCGGCCGTCCAGAGCCGCACGCTCCGCCTCGGGCCGTGACACGACGTGCGGCCTCGGGCGCCCCCCGGCCGGCCAGGCCGAACCCCGTCCGGCACGGCTCGTACGACACGCGGACCCGCCAACACTCGCCATGTCCGACTCGCAGTACCCGCTCGCCGAAGAGATCGCGAGCGCCATCACGCACGGCCTCGGCGCCCTGCTGAGCATCGGCGCCGGCGCCGTGCTGGTCACGCTCGCCGCGCTCTCGGGCGACGTGTGGAGCATCGTCGGGGCGTCCGTCTTTGCCGGGTCGCTCGTGCTGCTCTACACCGCGTCCACGCTCTACCACGCGATCCCGCACGAGACGGCCAAGCGGCGCCTCAAGACGTTCGACCACTGCGCGATCTACGTCCTCATCGCGGGGACGTACACGCCGTTCCTGCTCGGCGCGATGCGCGGCGGCTGGGGCTGGGTCCTCTTCGCGACGATCTGGGCGCTCGCCGCCGGCGGCGTCGTGTTCAAGCTGTTCTTCACGGGCCGCTTCAACCTCGTCTCGACGCTCGTCTACATCGCGATGGGCTGGCTGATCGTGCTCGCGGCCGGCCCGATGAAGGCCAGCCTGCCCCCGCAGACCATCGCGTGGCTCGTCGCGGGCGGGCTCGCGTACACGGCCGGGACGGTCTTCTACCTCAACACGCGGCTGCGCTTCGCGCACGCGATCTGGCACCTGTTCGTGCTCGCGGGCAGCGTCTGCCACTTCGCCGCCGTCCTCACGGAAGTCCTCCGAACCGCATGACCCGCCTCGCCCCGCTCGCCCTCCTCGTTCTCGCGGCCGGCTGTGGCCCGCTCCGGCCCGTCCTCACGCCCAGCCTGGCCTCGGTTTCCGGCCTCGCGCCGGACCTCGTGCCCGAGCAAGGCGCGTCGGTCGCCGTCGTGACGGCGCGCGGGCCAGGCCGCGGCATCGACGGGCGCGTGTTCGACCGCGACACGGGCGCCGCCCTCGCAGACGTCATGCTCGACGTGACCGATGCCACTGGGATAAGGACTGCTGTCCAGACCGACGTGCTGGGCGCGTTCCGCGTCGCCACGGCGTCTGGCATTTCGGGCGTCGAGTCGGGTGTCCCCATAGGAGCCCGACTGGACCTCTGCCACGGATGGCTGGACGCGCGTCCGGAGGTCGGGCCCGATTCGTCGGCGACAGTCCTCGTCCTGCTCGCTCCGGCGGCGTGCTGATCTCGGGCGTCGGAGACAGCCACAGCGGCCCCGTCTGACGCCCGGCAGGATCAGACGGCCGTGTCTACGCGGACGAGGCGCCACGCGGCGCCGGCCTCGCCCGCGACGATCTCGAAGCGCAGCACGACCGCCGCGTCCGTGTCCGCCTCGTCCTGCGGGACGACCGTGCCCGCCGCGTCGAAGCCTACGACAACCGTCGCGACCCGCGCGGCGCCGTCTCGCGCGAGGGCTTCGGCGTCGAGGGCGAGCAGCGGCGTCCGGAACGGCTCGTCAAGAAAGGCCGAGGCGGCGTCAGGCCAGGCGGCCGGCGCGATGCCGCCCGGCCCGACGCGCGCGAGGGCGGCGACGGCGGGCCGGCGCCCCGACTGGACGGCCGCGCGGAAGGCGGCCCAGAACGGGCGGAAGTCGGGCGTCGAGTCGGGCGCGGCCTCGGGCGTGCCCGCCGTCGACCCGGCCGCGAGCGAGTCGGCGAGGAGCGAGTCCGCAGCGAGCGAATCCGCGAAGGCGGCGTAGACCGTGTCGCCCTCGGTGTAGCGCCCCGACGCGCCGGGGAAGCCGACCGGCGGCGCCTCGGTCACGGCGACGCCGCCCGAGCGGCCCTTGCACCCGCCGAGCACGAGCACGAGCGCCGCGCCGAGGCACGCGGCGCTACGCATCACCCGCTTCGACCGCGACGTGGGGGACATCGCCATGTGCCGCGTCGGCCGGCGGCGGGTCGCCGGGGACGCCCCACAGGACCGCCCCCGCGATGCCGAGGTAGCCCGCCAGCAGCAGCAGCGGCGCAATCGTGAGCGAGAGCACGCTGTCGACCGGGTTGTCGTTCGTCGCGTTGTCGATGGCCATGAGCGCGTAGCCCAGCACGACGACGCCGCACGCGACGAGTAGCAGGCGGTAGTTGAGGCGGTCGAACGGCATCGTCGCCGCCGCGCGGAGGGCGGGGCGGCCGGTGGCCGGCCGCGTCACCGGGTGCGCCGTGCGGCGCGGTGTGCCGGGGCGGGAAGAGCGGGAGGCGGCCATCGGAGCGGGCGACGTGAGCTGGCAAGATAGCCGTCCGGCAGCCGTAGCCGCCGGGACGGGCGACCCGGCGCGGCCTGGCGCCGCGTAGCTTTCCGGCCGCCCTTCCGCGTCCCCGATGCCCGCGTCCTCTCCGGCCTCCCGCCGACCGGCGGCGCTCCGCCACGCCGTCGCCCTCGCCGTTCTCGCTGCCGCGCTCGGCGTGTGGCACCTCGCCGCGCCGGCCGTCGCCGTCGCCGACGCGGGCGGCGCGGACGCGAGCACGGCGGCGGCCGTCGACGAGATCCTCTCGGACGCGGCGCTGCCGTCGGCCGTCTGGGGCGTCCTCGCCGTCGACGCGCAGACGGGCCGGGTCGTCGTGAGCCGCGGGGCGGGGACGCTGCTGCTGCCCGCCTCGACGCTCAAGCTGTTCACGACCGCGACGGCGCTCGACGCGCTCGGGCCAGACTTCCGCTTCACGACAGGCCTCTACCATCTCGGTACCACCGCCGGCTCGACGCTCCGCGGCGACCTCGTGATCCGCGGCGCGGCAGACCCGACGTTCGGGTCGGACGAAATGCCGGGCCTGGGCAACCCGCTCTCTCGCTGGGCCGAGGCCCTCTACGCCGCCGGCGTGCGGCGCATCGAGGGCCGCATCGTCGGCGACGACGACCGGACGGACGACGCGCCGTACCCCGAGGGCTGGGACGTGACACATATCGCGACGGAGCCCTACGCGCCGGCTATCGGAGGACTCGCCTATGCGGACAACCTGCTGGGGCTGCGCCTCGACGGCGGGCGCGTCGAGGCGAGCCCGGCCGGGTTCGCGAGCATCCGCCGCGCGCCTGCCGGCCGCGCCGGCGGCAGCCGCAGCGGGGCGCTGACGATCCGCCGCGCCCTCGGGTCCGATGAGTTCACGGTCGCCGGGACGGTCCCGAGCCGCGAGGCGACCGTCCGCCTGCCCGTCGCCAACCCGACGCGCTACGCCGTCCACGCCTTCGCCGCGCGCCTCGCCGCGGCCGGCATCGACGTCTCGCAGGCCACGCTCTGGGACGTCGACGACCTCGACGAGCCGCCGGACTACGCCGGCGCCGAGCCGCTCCTCGTCTCCGTCTCGCCGACGCTCGCGCGCATCATCGAGCACACCAACAAGGAGTCCGACAACCTCTACGCCGAGCACCTCCTGCGGGCGCTCACGCCCGAGGGATCGGCCGAGGCGGGTGTCGCGCGCGTGCGGGCCTTCCTCGCGGAGGCGGGCGCGCCGGACGCCGACGACCTCTCGCTCCAGGACGGGTCGGGTCTCTCGCGCAAGGACCTCATCACACCGGCGTCCATGGTGGCCCTGCTGCGCCACATGCGCCGCCACCCGGCCTCGCCGGCGTTCATGGCATCTCTGCCGACGGGCGGCGGGGCCGGGTCGACGCTCCGCAACCGCCTCGGCGGCGTGCCCGTCCGCGCCAAGACGGGCTCGATCTCGTACGCGCGCTGCCTCTCGGGCTACGTCACGGGCCCTGACGGCGAGACGCTCGCGTTCACCATCATGGCCAACAACTACACCGACGAGGGCGCGCGCATCACGGGCGCGATGGACGGCATCGTGCGCGCGCTCGCGACGGGCCGCCGGCCCGACACGGCGCCCGGCTCAGAGGAATAGCTTCCCCGTCTCCCCTCTCTGCCGCCTCGCGCCTCCGCCGCCCTGCTCATGCCGCTTTTTCTCCGCCGGATCGTCGCCGGCATAGGCGTCGTGCTCGCGCAGTGGCTCCTGTTCGAGCAGCTCGGCCTGTGGGGCGTCGTGCCGGACGTCGTGCTGCTCTTCGTCACGATCACGGCGATCAAGCGCGGGCGCCTCGCCGGCGCCGTCGCGGGCTTCACCGCGGGCCTGCTGATGGACCTCCTGACGAACCCGCAGATGTTCGGCCTCAACGCGCTCGTGAAGACGCTCATGGGCTACGTCGTGGGCCTGTTCCGCTCGGACCAGGGCGAGAACACGCGCGTCGGGCCGCCGCAGGCGTTCCTCGGCGCGCTCGTCGTCGCGACGGTCCAGAACGGGCTGATCACGATCCTGCTCGCGCTCGACCAGGGCACGCGGACGCCGTTCCTGATCGCGGGCGTCTGGCTCGGCGGGGCGGTCTACACGGCCGTCGTCGCGTTCGCCGCGGCCATGTTCAGTCGTCCGGCGCGGTAGCGACTGGGGCGGACGAGTCCGGTTGGACCCGTCCCCGTCTCAGCGGAGCGCCTCTTCGAGCGTCGTCGCGGCGTCGGTGCTCGCGTCGCGGATCTTGACGATCACCGGGGCGGAGACGCTCAGGCCGTGCGCGCGGCCAAAGTCGGACGTCACGGCGCGCGCGCCGGGCACGACGACCGCGCGGGCCGGGATTTCGAGCGGCCGGTCGCCCTCGGCCCGCAGCACGGTCTCGGTCGTGAGGTCGTAGACGCGGCTGCCGCGCGTGAGCACGACGCCCGCCGCGAGGACCGCGCCCTCGCGGACGACGGTCCCCTCGTAGACGCCGCACCCGCCGCCGACGAAGACGCCATCCTCGATCACGACCGGCGCCGCCCCGACGGGCTCCAGCACGCCGCCGATCTGGGCCGCCGCCGAGAGGTGCACGTCGCGGCCGATCTGCGCGCAGGACCCGACGAGCGCATGGCTGTCCACCATCGTCCCGGCATCGACGTACGCGCCGAGGTTGATGTACATCGGCGGCATGCACACGACGCCCGAGGCGACGTAGGCGCCGCGGCGGATGCTGGACCCGCCGGGCACGATCCGCACGCCGCGCTCGGCCGTGAACGCCTGCGGCGCGACGGTGTCCTTGTCGAAAAAGGCGAACGGCCCGGCCGACTGGTCCGTCATCCGGCCGAGGCGGAGCGCGAGCAGCACGCCCTGCTTCACCCACGCATTCGCGCGCCACACGCCGTCCGCCCCGCGCTCGGCCGCGCGGACGTCGCCGCGTTCGAGCGCGTCGAGCAGGGCGAGCGCGGCCTCGCGGGCGGCGCCCGCGTCGGGGCTGTCTGCGGGCGTCGCGGTGTGGGATTCGATGCGGGCGCGGAGGTCGTCGGTCACAGAGAGCGGGGAAACAGGGTGGAAACGGAGCGCCTAGGCGGGCACGCGGGCCGTCGCGATGAACGGCGTGTAAGCCGACAGCACGGCCTCGCGCGCGCCATCGGACAAACAGACGAGCGGCAGCCGCACAGCCGCGTCCATCCGGCCCATCGCGGCGAGGACGGCCTTGATCGGCGTCGGGCTCGCCTCGGCAAAGCTCGCCCGCATGGCATCGAGCATCAAAAAGTGGAGCGAACGGGCGCCGTCCAGGTCGCCCACCATGCTCAGGCGGACGAGTTCGGCCGTCGCGCCGGGAACGGCGTTGGCGCAGACCGAGATCAGCCCGTCGGCGCCGAGTGCGAGCGTCGGCAGGGCGAGATCGTCGTCGCCGGCGTAGACCGCGAAGCCCGCGGGGCGGCCGGCGAGGATGTCGGCGATCTGGTTGAGGTCGCCCGAGGCCTCTTTCGTCCCGACGACCGTCTCGACGGCGTCGGCGAGGGCGAGCTGCGTCTCGGCGCGGACGTTCTGGCCGGTCCGCCCGGGGACGTTGTAGAAGATGATCGGGCAATCCGTCGCCTCGGCGATCGCCGAGACGTGGGCGATGAGGCCGGCCGGCGTGGGCTTGTTGTAGTACGGGCTGACGACCAGCAGGCCGTCGGCCCCGGCCGCCGCCGCCGCCCGCGCATACCCGACCGACTGTGCCGTGTCGTTCGTGCCCGCCCCGACGACCACCGGCACGCGCCCGGCGACGTGCTCGACGCACAGCTCGACGAGGCGCTGCCGCTCGGCCGCGGTCACCGTCGGGTTCTCGCCCGTCGTGCCCATCACCACGACCGCCTCGACGCCCGCGTGGTGTCCGTGCCCAGGCGTCTCGCCGCCGGCGATGACGTCGTCAAGCAGGCGGCGGAAGGCGGGCTCGTCGATGGCGCTGCCGTCGGGCGTGAACGGGGTGACGAGCGCGGGCGCGGTGCCGCGGAAAACGGGCGTGCGGGCCATGACGGGCGGGGCTGGGTGTGAGGGACGTGCAGGCGTCAAAGGTCGCTCTCGCGTGCCCCGTTCCCCACTCCTCCGACCCCGCCCAGCACGTCGTCCAGCGTGAAGAAGCCGGTGCGGCCCGCGAGCCTCTCGCCAGCGAGCCACTCGGCAGAGGTGACGGCGCCGGCCGCGAAGGCGCGGCGGTCGGTCGCGCGGTGCGTGATGAGGATCTGGTCCACAGCCGACTCCAGCCCGACGGTGTGCTCGCCGGCGACGCGCCCGGCGCGCGTGCTGCTCACGTGGAGCGCGGCCGGGTCGATGCGGCCGTGGACGGCCTCGGCCTCGACGCGCGTCTTGCGCGCGAGCCCGCCGACGAGCACGTCCGCGAGACGGAGTGCGGTCCCGCTCGGGCTGTCCAGCTTAGCCGTGTGGTGGACCTCGTGGACGTACGCGTCGTAGCCGCCGGCCTCGGGCCCGCCGAGGCGGTCGAGCAGCGGCAGCAGCCCGCGCAGCGCGCGCTCGACGAGGGCGACGCCGAGCGAGAAGTTGGGCGCCCACACGACGGCCCCGCCGCCGGCCTCGACGCGCACCCGGATCCGGTCCAGGTCGGCCGTCCACCCCGTCGTCCCGACGACCGCGCGCAGCCCGTGGTCCGCGTATGCCTCGACGTGCGCGAGCGCGACCGACGGGTCCGAGAAGTCGACGAACACGTCGGCCGCGGTGATCTCCTCGTCCGAGGCGTCGAGGAACGGGTGGTCGGCGTCGAAGCGGGCCGCGACCGTGTGGCCGCGCTCCTGCGCGACGGCGGCGACGGCCTGCCCCATCCGGCCGGTCCCGACGAGAGCGAGCGAGAGCGGAGCGGGCATCGGGTCGGGGTCGGGTGGTGGGAC
>DASWMO010000149.1:0-32374 GCA_036399715.1 Rubricoccaceae bacterium | reverse complement strand
CTCGTCTCGGCGGCGATGCTCCACGACCCGCCGGTGCTGCTGCTCGACGAGCCGCTCTCGGGCCTCGACGCCCACGCCGTCCTCCAAATGCGGGCACTCCTCCGAACACTCGTCGCGCGCGGCTCGACGGTCTTCTACTCGTCGCACCTGCTCGACGCCGTCGAGAAGGTCGCGGACTTTGTGGTCGTCATCCGCGACGGGCGCATTCTGCAGACGGGCACGCCGGCCGAGATCACCGAGGGCGCCGGCGGCGCGTCGCTCGAAGACGCCTTCGGCCGCCTCACGGCCGCGGCCGACGCCTACGACGAGGCCGAGACGCTCGTCGCCGAAGCGTTCGCGTAGGGCAGGCACACGGCAGGCCATCGGGAACCGGGCGCCGCGGCGGCGATCCTAGCCGCCCCTTCCCCCGCCCGCATGTCTGACGCTCCCGCTTCTGGCGCTCCCGTCTGGTTTATAACTGGCTGCTCGACCGGCTTCGGCCGCGAGCTCGCCGCCCTCCTCCTCGCGCAGGGCAAGCGCGTCGCCGTGACGGCCCGCCGCCCGGCGGACGTCGAGGACCTCGTCGCCGGCCGCGGCGAACAGGCAATTGCCCTCGCGCTCGACGTCACCAATCCGGCGCAGGTCACGGAGGCCATCGCCGCGGCCGAGGCGCACTTCGGGCGCATCGACGTGCTCGTCAACAACGCCGGCGTCGGCTACTTCGGGTCGATTGAGGAGAGTGAGGAGGCCGAGGTGCGGCAGATGTTCGAGATCAACTTCTGGGGCCTCGCAGCCGTCACGCGCGCCGCGCTTCCGGGCATGCGCGCGCGCCGCAGCGGCCACATCGTCAACATCTCGTCCATCGGCGGCCTGCGCGCCTTTCCGGCCGTCGGCTACTACAACGCGACCAAGTTCGCCGTCGAGGGTTTCTCGGAGGCCCTCTCGCTGGAGGTGAAGCCGCTCGGAATCAACGTGACGATCATCGAGCCGTCCGGCTTCCGGACCGACTGGGCCGGCCGCTCGGCCAACGAGGCCCCGCAGACGATTGCGGACTACGCCGAGACGGCGGGCAAGAACCGCGACGACATCCGCGGCTACAGCGGCCGCCAGCCCGGCGACCCGACGCGCGCCGCCGAGGCCATCGTCGCCGCGGTCGAGGCCGAGACGCCGCCGCTGCGCCTGCTCCTCGGGCAGGGCGCGCTCCGAGGTGCCCGCGGCAAGCTCGCTGACCTCGCCCGCGACTTCGACGCCTGGGAGGCGACGACCATCGGGGCGGACGCGCCACTCGCAGACGCCTGAGGGCTTGAACGGCGGCGACGGAGCGTGCATCTTCCCGCTCCGCCATCCCTTCCCCGTATGATCGTCCTCGGCCTCACGGGCGGCATCGGCAGCGGCAAGACCGCCGTCGCGGCGCGCCTCGCGACGCACGCCGGCGTCCGCGTCGTCCTCGCGGACGACCTCGCGAAGCAGATCATGACCGACGACCCGGCGCTGCGGGCCGCGCTCGTCGCCCGCTTCGGAGACGGGACGTTCCAACCGGATGGCAGGCTGGACCGTGCCCGCCTCGCCGCCCGCGTGTTTGCCGACCCGGCCGAGTTGGATGCGCTCGACGCGCTCGTCCATCCGGCCGTCCGCCGGGCGATGCAGGCCGAGATTGCGGCGGCCCGCGCGGCCGGCGTCCGCCTGTTCGTCTATGAGGCCGCGCTCCTCTTCGAGGCCGGCGCGGACGCGCTCGTGGACCACGTCGCGCTCGTGACCGCCCCCGAGGCCACCCGCGTCGCCCGCGCCGCAGCCCGCGACGGTGCGGCCGAGGCGGACGTGCGCGCCCGCATGGCCCGCCAGATCGACCCCGAGGAGGCGGTCCGCCGCACCCGCGCCCTAGGCGGGACCGTCCTCGCCAACGACGCCGACCTCGCCGCGCTCCACGCCCGGGCCGACGCTCTCGTGGCGTCCCTGCTCGGGCCGGGCAACGGCGGCCGGCCCGCGGCGAAAAATCTCCCCGGCCTCGGGGAGGCGCCGAGTCCGGGCTGAGCCGTATTGTCCGGCGCTCCCCGGCCGCTGCGGCGGCCACCGCTCCCCCCAGCCTCTATTGCGATGCGTTTCTCTCTTTTCGGCGTCCTCCTCGCCGCCTTCCTGCTCAGCGCTGCCCCGGCGTCGGCTCAGAACGAGTACGTCCAGCAGGTCACCCGCTACCTCGACGGGGCGCGCTCCGTTCTGAGCGGCGAGGGCTTCACGCGCACGCGCGCCTACACCACGGCAAGCCTCGCCGAGGGCTCCGAGCGGGTGTTTACGTTCCCGCTCCAGCGCGACCGCAACTTCGCCATCACGGGCGCCTGCGACAACGACTGCTCGGACATCGACTTCTGGCTTTACGACAACAACAACAACCTCATCGACTCGGACACGGCAGCCGACGACCGGCCGGTCGTGAACGTGACGCCGGTTCGCAACGGCACCTTCCGGCTCAAAGTCCGGATGCATGCGTGCTCGTCGAGCCCGTGCTACTACGGCTTCGGCATCTTCCGGCAGTAGGAGGAGGGGTGCAAGTGGACGGGTTAGTGAGGTGGAAGGGAGAAACACATGTGATCCCTTCCACCCTCACCCGTTGCCGTCCAGAATGCCCCCGAGGACGGCGGCGTCGTGGGGCGTCGCCGCGCCGAGCAGGTCCGAGGCGAGCGTGTGGCCCATCCGGTCGCGCTTGGTCCGCAGGTAACCCGCGTTGTGGGCGCCCGGGACGGCCTCGACCGGGACCGTCTCGATGATTTCGAGTCCGTAGCCCTCAAGCCCGATGCGCTTGGTCGGGTTGTTGGTCATCAGGCGCATCTTCCGGACGCCCTCGGCGCGCAGGATCTGGCAGCCGGTTCCGTAGTCGCGCGCGTCGGGCTTGAAGCCGAGGGCGACGTTGGCCTCGACGGTGTCCATGCCCTGCTCCTGGAGGGCGTACGCGCGGAGCTTGTTGACGAGCCCGATGCCGCGCCCTTCCTGCTTCATGTACAGGATCACGCCCCGACCCTCGGCCTCGACACGCGCCATCGCCTGCGCGAGCTGGTCACCGCAGTCGCACCGCGCCGAGCCGAAGATGTCGCCGGTGACGCACTGGCTGTGGACGCGCACCAGGACGGGCTCGTCCTCGGTCCATGTGCCCTTGACGAGCGCGAGGTGGACGTCGCCCGTCAGCGTCTCCTCGTAGGCCGCGAGGCGGAAGCGGCCGTGAGCCGTCGGGAGGTCCACCTCGACGAGCTTGGCGACGAGCGCCTCGGTCCGCATCCGGTAGGCGATAAGCGAGGCGATCGTGATGAGCTTCAGCCCGTGGCGGTCCGCAATCTCGCGCAGCTCGGGCGTGCGGGCCATCGTGCCGTCGGGGTTGAGGATCTCGATCAGCACGCCGGCGGGCTTCATCCCGGCGAGGCGCGCGAGGTCGACGGCGGCCTCGGTGTGGCCCGCGCGGCGGAGAACCCCGCCGGGGACGGCCCGGAGCGGGAAGATGTGGCCCGGACGGGCAAAGTCGGCCGGCCGCGCCGTGGGATCGGCGAGGGCCCGGATGGTCGCGGCCCGGTCGGCCGCCGAGATCCCGGTCGTCGTCCCTTCGCGGAGGTCGACGGAGACCGTGAACGGCGTGTCGTGCAGGGCCGTATTGACGGTCTCCATCATCGGGAGGCCGAGGATTGCAGCCTGCTCGCCCGTGATCGGGACGCACATCAGGCCGCGCCCCTCGCTCGCCATAAAGTTGACGCTGTCGGGCGTGACAAGCTCGGCGACGCCGATAAAGTCGCCCTCGTTCTCGCGGTCCTCATCGTCCACGACGACAACGAGGCGGCCGTTGCGAAGGTCGTCGAGCGCGCTCTCGACCGAGTCGAAGCGGACTGGGCCGGCGGACGAGGGGGCGTCCGGGGCGGTGGCGTCCGGGGCGAGGTCAGCCATCGGGGTGCGGGTGGGTTTCCGGCACTACGGGCCGGGCTGTGCCGGGTGCCGAGCGGGCCGAGAATTCGCCCGAGGCGCGTGCTCAGAGCCGAGGCAGGTCAGTTGACCGAGACCGCGGCCTCCTTCGGGGCGTCTTTGACGAGCACGACGGCGACGCGCGAGCGCTCGACGCGGAGGCGCGTCCCGTCCTCGACGGACATCACGACGGTCGTCTCGTCGACGCGCGTGATGGTGCCGTGGAGCCCGCCCTGCGTCACGACGCGGTCGCCCTTCTGGAGCCCCTCGACGAGCGCGCGGTGCGCCTTGGCGGCCCGGGCCTGCGGGCGGATCATCGTGAAGTACATCACGAGAAAGAGGGCCGCGAAGAGCGGCAGCATCGAGCCGCCGAACAGGGCGGGGCCGGCCTGGGCAATCGGGAGAACCATCGGAGCGGGGGTGAGAGCGGCTCCGAAGGTAGCCCGGCCCGGCCCGGCGTCCGGGGAATCGGGGGCGAATCCGTGCCACGGCACCCATGTCCGGGCTCGATAAAAACCAAAAGAGTGAGGGCACGCGATCCGTATCGCACCGCATCGACTCCCTACCGTTGCTGCCTTCCGGCCCTGGCGGAGTTCAGGAGGAGCTGGTCGTACGGGACGTGCCCTCACTCTGCCGGCGAGCCCTGAGGCGGCCGGCGACGCGCAACATACCAACGCGCGCCGCCGCCGCCGTGCGAAGGGACGGGGAATCCGGGCGCAAACCTCCGTGCGCCCGGCGCAACCGAACAGGGCGGCGGTACGTGATGCCCGCCTTCTCCCCGCCTGACATGCTCCGCCTCCTCACCCTCGCCGCGCTCGCCCTGATGCTCGCGCTGCCCGCGCGCGCCCAGACGCTCCCGGCGGGCGTCGACTCGCTCGCGCGGGCCTTTTTGGCCCAGACGAACGCGCCCAGCCTCGTCGTCGCGGTCACGCGCGGCGGCGTGCGGACGGTCGTCGGCTACGGGCTCGTCGACGACGCAGCGCCGGACGCGCGGACGCGCTACGAGATCGGGTCGGTCACCAAGACGTTCACGGCGCTCGCGCTTGCGCAGGCCGTCGGCCGCGGCGAGGTCGCGCTCGGCACACCCGTTCAGGCGCTCCTGCCCGACTCGGTCCGTCTCGCGGTCGTCGGGCGGCCCGTGACGCTCGGCGACCTCGCCTCGCACGCGTCGGGCCTGCCGCGGCTGCCCGCGCCGTTCACCCCGGCGTCCATCCTGGACCCGTACGCGGACTATAGCCCGGCGGACCTGATGCGCTTCGCCGCGACCGTCCGGCCCGACTCGGCGGGGGCGGCGTACAGCTACTCCAACGTCGGCGCCGGAATGCTCGCGTGGGCCCTCGCGCGGCGCGCGGGGCTGGGCGTCGAGGCCCTCCTGCGTCGCGACGTGATCGAGCCGCTCGGGCTCACCTCGACGACGACGAGCGGTCCGGTTGCGGCTCCGCAGACCGGGTCCGGCACGCCGGTTGCGCCGTGGTCGTGGACGGACGCGCTCGCCGGTGCCGGCGCGCTCCGCTCGAATGCCGCCGACCTGCTGACGCTCGCCGAGGCCATCGCCCGGCCCGACCGCACACCGGCCCTCGCCGACGCGATCCGGCTCGCGACGGCGCCACGGTTTTCGGCGACGGGCCGCTTCCGCGTCGGCCTCGCGTGGCACCTGCTGCCCGAGGCCGAGGGGCCGGTCCAGGCGGTCCTCCACAACGGCGCGACGTTCGGGTCCGTCGCGTTCGTCGGCGTGCTGCCCGGGGCGGACGTGGGCGTCGTGCTGCTGGCCAACAGTGGAGCAGCGGGGCCGCTGGATGCGCTCGCGGGCCAGCTTCTGCGGGCGCTCACTCCTGCCCCATAACAGAGCGCGGGCGGGCGTCCAACTGACGCCCGCCCGCGCTGGCAAGTCTGAGGCCGCGTCTAGTTCCGCGGACGCGTCGTCGTGCCGGACGGCTGCGAGCCCGTCGAACCTTGCGTGCCCGTCGAGCCCTGGGTCCCTGTAGAGCCCTGCGTGCCCATTGAACCTTGGGTGCCCTGCGTACCCATCGATCCCTGGGTGCCAGTGCCCATCGAGCGCTGCGTGCCCATCGAACCCTGCGACCCCATCGAGCCCTGAGCGCCCATCGCACCCTGGGTGCCCTGCGAACCCATCGAGTTCTGCGCCATGAGGTTGCGCCGGCCGGTCCGGAACTCGGTGTCGTAGCGCGCGAGGTTCTGCGCGGAGGCCCGTCGGGCCGCCTCGAAGCCGCTCGCACCCGCGCCGCGGATGGAGAAGACCTCGTCACGGTACATGTTGCGCTGGCGGCGGAGGCGAATCAGCTCGGCCGCGCGCTCGGCGCGTGCGTCGCCCTGCGCGGAGAGGAAGGCGGCGCGCGACGCCTGGATGTCCCGGTCGTAGGCCTGCATCCGATCATCAGCCATGCGGAAGTAATCGGCGCGCGAGGCGGTGTTCATGCGCGCCATCGCGACGCTGGCGTCGAGGTCCTCGTAGCGCTGCATCACGCGCATGCGCGCCTCGGGCGTGGCCGTCGTGCCGAGGGCGTCGTATTCACGACGGAGGGCGTCGCGCTCCTGAGCGTAGCGGGCAGCGCTCGGATCCTGCCCGAGCGTGCGCACGTCGCGGTCGAGGCGCTCGAAGCTGCGCGCGTCGAGCGCGCTGCCCGACTCGAGGGTCGGATTCCGGAGAACGACCTCGTCGGCGCCGTCCCGCGGCGCGACCGTGCGGGTATCGATGCCGGTCGGGTCGGCCCGCAACTGGTCGGCGGTCTGGTTGAACGGCTGAGACGGGTCGGCGCGGGCGTCGGCCGTACCGGGCGTCGGGGCGGTCTGGGCGAGGGCCGGGACCGCGATGAGAAGGGCGGCGAGTGGAAGGGAGCGCATGGGAGTGGAGGAGAAGGGACCGCTCTAACGGCTGGTGTCCGACTCCGGGGTCCGCCGTCCGGGCCAGTTCCGGTACGCCTGCACGACGCGCTCGGGGAAGGCCCGACAGCCGTCTGCTCGCCGTCTAAAACAGCCCGACCGGGTCGACATCCACATTGACCCGGTGGCCGCCGGGCGGCGGGACGGCCGCGACGACACGCCGGAGAGCAGCTCCGAGGACGGACGACGGCAGCGCACGCGGCGCCTTGAGCAACGCGTGGACGCGCCAGAACCCCTTGATGCGCCCCACGAAGGCCGGGACGGGTCCGAGAACCGTCGTGCCCGCGATCGTGCCCGCCTCGCGGCGAAGCGCGGCCGTCCACCGGTCGGCGAGGTCGCGCGTCGAGCGGTCGTGCGGGCCCTTGAACTCGACGCCGACGAGGCGGACGAACGGCGGGTAGTCCAGCAGTTGCCGCTCGGCCATCTCGTGGCGCGCGAAGCCGGCCACGTCGTGGGCGAGCGCGAAGCGAACGGCCGGGTGGTCCGGGTTGCGCGTCTGGAGGAGCACCTCGCCAGGAAGGTCGTGTCGGCCGGCACGCCCTGCGACCTGCGCGAGCAGCTGGAACGCGCGCTCGGCCGCGCGGAAGTCCGGCAGCAGCATTCCCGTGTCCGCGTCGACGACGCCGACGAGCGTCACGCGCGGAAAGTCCAGGCCTTTGGCGACCATCTGCGTGCCTAGCAGGATATCCGCCTCGCCGCGGCCGAAGCGGTCGAGCAGCTGGCGGTGCGCGCCGCGGCGCGTCGTCGTGTCGAGGTCCATCCGGAGCACACGCGCCGCGGGAAAGACCTCGGCAACCTCCTCCTCGACACGTTGCGTGCCGGCTCCTAACTGCCGGAGGTCAGGCCCACCGCACGACGGGCACATCTGGGGCAGGCGCTCGGCGCGGCCGCACGTGTGGCATCGCAGGTTACGGGTCGACTTGTGAACCGTCAGCGAGACCGCGCAATCGCGGCACATCGGCGTGTGGCCACAGTCCTCGCACTGCAAGACGGGAGCGTAGCCGCGGCGGTTCTGGAGCAGGATCGTCTGCTCGCCGCGGTCGAGCCGCGCCTGGATCGCCTCGCGGAGCGGGTGCGAGAGGGCCCCCTTGAGTCGGCGGATCTCGCGCTCGCGCGTGAGGTCGATGACACGAACCGGCGGGAGCGGCGCGGGCTCGCGCCCGTTGACGGGCACGCGCTCGGCCATCTCCAAGCGGACGTACTTGCCCGCGCGCACGTTGGCGACGGTTTCAAGGCTCGGCGTCGCGCTCCCGAGCACGCAGACGGCGCCCGCCCGGTGCGCGCGCATCACGGCGACATCCCGGGCGTGGTACCGCGGGGCCGGGTCGAACTGCTTGTAGCTCGCCTCGTGCTCCTCGTCCACGACGATAAGGCCGAGGCGCTCGACGGGCGCGAAGACCGCGCTCCGCGGGCCCACGACGACCGGGTAGCGCCCGCTCCGGATGCGCGTCCACGCGTCGAGGCGCTCGCCGGGGCTCATCCGGCTGTGCATCACAGCGACGCGGCCCGGAAAGTGGGCCGTAAAGCGGCGGACCGTCTGCGGCGTGAGCGCGATCTCGGGCACGAGCACGAGGGCCGTCCGGCCGGCATCGAGGCACGCGCGGAGCGCGCGGAGGTAGACCTCGGTCTTGCCCGAGCCCGTCACGCCGTCGAGCAGGAACGTCGCCGGCTTGTGCGCCGAGACGGCCCCGACGATGGCGCCGAGGGCGGCCGTCTGGGCCGGGTGGAGGTCGAGCGCCGGTGGCGGCGCGGGCGCATCCTCGTCGAGGCCGTCCGGGCGGCGCTCGACCTCGGCGTCGTAGACCTCGACGAGGCCGAGGCGGGCGAGCGACGCGGCCGTCGAGGCGCTCGCGCCGGCCTCGCGGAGCGCGTCGGCCTGCCGCTGCGGGCCGCGCGCGAGCACGTCGAGCAGCAGGCGCTGCTTGCCGCCGGTCGCGCCGTCACCGCCGGTCGCGCCGTCACCGGCGGCGCCGTCGCCGGACGACGCGAGGCGCAGGTGCTTCACGACGCGCGGACGCGCACGGGCCGCCTGCATCTCGTCCTCGACCGAGACGGCGCCGGCCGCTTCCATGCGGCGCAGCAGGCTCGTCGGGGCCGTCGCGCGTCCGAGGGCCTCGGCGAGGGCGGCCGTCGTGAGGCCGTCTCGGCCAGCGAGGGCGTCGAGCACGGCCTGCCCGTCCGCCTCGGGCCACGACGCCGCACGTGCGCGGACCGTCCGACGGCTCTCGACGTCGGTCCCGCTCGGAAGCGCGGCCCGTAGCGCCTCGCCCCACGAACAAAGCGTGTACGCCGCAACCCAATGCGTGAGGGCGAGCAGTTCGGGCGTCAGGCCCGCCCCGGGCGGGTCGAGCACGTCCACGATCTCGCGCGCCGTCTCCGATGCCTCGGCGCCGGCCTGCACGACGACGCCCGTGACGGTCCTTCGGCCGAACGGGATGAGCACGCGCGCGCCGACGCCCGCCTCGGCGGCGAGGGCCGCGGGCACGCGGTACGTGAACACGCCGTCGACGGGCGCGAGCGGGACGACTCCGACACAGTGGGGCATCCAGCCAAGCTAGCCCGGCCCGCGTCGGCCCTGCGTCACAGACCCGGCCGAGCGCGAGGCTCGGCCGGGCCGGATACGTCGGAGACGAGTGCGTCTGGTTCCGCTAGGCGTCCAGGGCCGGGTCCAGCGCGCGGAGCGAGGTGAGGAACGTCTCGACGTCCTCGTGCGAGGCCATCTGGCACCCCTCATCGCCGGAGGTCTCGACGACGTAGGAGTGCCCGTCCATCACGAACTCCTCGGTCGCGACGAGGCCGCCCTCCCAGCCCGTGGCCCCCTCGCCGGCGACGCCCCACCCGAGCCGGACCGGGCCGTCTACCGGGATGCCGGCGACGGTCACGTTGCGCTCATTCGGCGGGGTGGAGGGCCAGCTAGGGGGGAAGCCGTCCGTCCCCTCCTCCCGTCCCGAGATGACCACGCAGGTGCTGTCGGGGGTGCGGTACGTCGCCGAGTAGAAGTGGACAAAGGTGTCGTTCTCGTTGTCCCGCTCCGTGAAGACCTCCTCGAGCCGCCAGCCCTCAGGCAGGGCGGGGAGGTAGACGGGGACTTCGGTCGAGTCGAGATAGGCCACGTCTTCGTCCGAGATACCGGCAGTCGCAGCGCGCTCGGCCTTGGTGCCCGTGGCATTGGTCTGTGCGGCCGCTGTCGTGTCAGCCGCGCCAGCGTCGGCTGTGCCGGCCGGCTCGTCGGACGTACAGGCGGAGAAGGCGATGGCAGCGAAAAGGATCGCGCGTGCAGTGGGCGGAAACGCAGGCATGTGGGTTTAGGTGAGTGGGTGGTTGCGCGAGGCCCGGCTGTGGTCTGCGAGGCTCCCGAGGATACCGAACATCGCGCAGTTAGCAACTTGTGTGATTCCAAAGGCTAGCGCCTCTCTCACGTGGACGTCCCACCGCCCCTCTTGGCGGGTCCTCGGATCGCGCCTGGCGCGACCCACACGTGAAGGACGGCTAGGGCGCCTTTAGTTCGGCGCGACGTCCATGTCCGGGTCGAGCGCGCGGAGCGACGTGAGGAGCGTCTCGACGTCACCGACCGAGGCCACCCGCTGGTCCTCCTCATACGTGGTCCCGACCGCGTAGGTGTGCCCATCCGGCCCGAACCCCTCGGTCTGGACGATGCCGTTCTCCCACCCCTCCGCCTGTTCTCCCACGCCGCTCCACCCGAGCCGGACAGGCCCGCTCGTCGGGACGCCGGGGACGGCCACGGTGCGTGTGTTCAGCGGGGCACTCGCCCACGGCACACCTGGCCCCTCCGTTCCATAAACGAACACGTTGGTGCTATCGGGGGTCAGGTACGTCAGCGAGTAGAAGGGGACGGACGGATCGTACTCCTCGTCGCGGTTCGTAACGGCCTCCACGAGCGTCCAGCCGTCGGGGAGGACGGGGAGGTAGACGGGGATGCCAGTCGAGTCGAGCGCGGCTACCTGCTCGTCCGAGAGGCCAGCGGCCGCAGCACGCTCGGCCATCGTGCCAGAGGTGTTAGCCTGACCTACTGCTGTCGTGTCGGCTGCGCCAGCGTCGGTCGAGGCGGAATCGCCCGCCGTTTCGGACGTGCAGGCGGAGAGGACCAGCAGCGAGCCGATTAGGAGGCGGAGTGAACGAGTGGGCATGAGCGCGTCAGGCGTGGGTGAGAAAACGGTCGGAGAAAGCGTGCCGGCGTGACGTCCCGGTCTGGTGAGAGAGGGTCCCCCGGACCGGCGCGTGCGAGTCAGATGCCTCGGTCGTCCGTCGGCCTCGCACGCGATCGGTGTCTGTCTAGTTGGCCGTGTCGTCGGTGGGGTCGAGCGCGCGGAGCGAGGCGAGGAAGGCCTCTGCGTCCTCGGGCGAGGCCGGCCTGCACGCGTCCGCGTCGTCGGGCGACTGGAGCGAGAGGGAGAGGTCGCCCGTCCGGAACCACTCCGTCGCGACGCGGGCGCCTTCCCAGCCCTCCGCCGTCTCGCCGGCGACGCCCCACCCGAGGTGGGCCGGGCCTTCCGTCGGGACGCCGGGGACGGCGACCTCGCGGGTGTGCGGGGGCTCCATCACGAACACGTCGCCGAGGCCTTCGGAGGCGGCGATAAGGTGGAGGCACGTCTGCGCGGCCGTCCGGTAATGGAGTTCGTAGCCGGGGTAGAACGTCCCGTCGCTTTCGAGCCGTTCGGTCGTGGCCTCCTGGAGCGTCCAGCCCTCGGGGAGGGTGGGGATGTAGACCGGAACCTCGAGCGAGTCGAGCGCCGCGGTCTGGCTGTCTGAGAGACCGGCGGCGGCAGCGCGTTCGGCCTTCGTGCCCGAGGAGCCGACCTGTGATTGGTCCGCCGCCGAGGAGTCGGCCGGGGTGGCGTCCGAGGTCGACGCCGAATCGTCCGTACAGGCGGGGAGGACGAGCAGAACGGCAAGCAGGGCGCTCGCAGGCAAGAGACGGGGCATAGGGCAGTAGAAGGGGTGATCGGAGGATGCCACTCGCACGGGCAGCGACGCACGCTACAATACAGCGCGTTGCGTGCCCCACGCCCATGCGTGCACAAATGCCCGATCTGTCCCAGCAAGCCTCAGACGCAGAACCCCGCCGACCAGTCGGCGTGGCCACGGCCGGGCTGGCACCGGACCTGCCGTCCGGCCGAGTGGACGCGCCAGCCCGCGGGGCCGCGCGTGAGCACGACGCGCATGCGCTCGTCGCGGACCGAGTCGTCGCCGCCGCCGGTCGTCGTGACGAGCACGACGGCGACGCGCGGGCGGCGCAACAGCGTCTCGACGGAGGTCTCCTGCCGGCCCTCGCCGGGCTCGGCTGGCCCGTAGGCCATCCGAGCGACGGCTTCCGGGTCCTCGCCCGCCGCCTCGGCCGCGTCGGCGAAGGCGACCGGGCCGACGTTGGCGGCGTCGTCGGCGGGGTCGAGCGGGCGCAGCGACGCGAGGAGCGTCTCGGCCGCCTCGGGCGAGGCCGGCGCGCAGTCGTCGCCCGGCGCGGCCTCGACGCGGACCGCGAGCACGTCCGTTCCGAACCACTCGGTCGCGACGCGGCCGTCCTCCCAGCCCTCGGCGCGCTCGCCGGGGATGCCCCACCCGAGGCGCGCCGGGCCGTGCATCGGGACGCCCGGCACGCGGACGTCGCGCTCGTACGGAGGCTCGTCCACCATCACGTCGCCGAGCCCTTCGGACGCCCCGACGACGGCGAGGCACGTCGCGCGGTCGGTCTGGTAGCGGAGCACCACCTCGGGCCACGCGCCGCCACCGTCGACGAGCGAGTCGGTCGTCGCGCTCAGCAGACGCCAGCCCGCGGGCAGCGTGGGCACGTAGACCGGGACGCCGAGCGCGGCGAGCGCGCGCGCCTGGCGGCGGCTCAGGCCGGCCGCCTCGGCGCGCGATTCGGGCGTGTCCGCGGGCACAGGAACATCCGCCGAGTCGGCCGCGCGGCCGGGCAGAGCGGCGGCGGGCGCCTCGGGAGACGTGCATGCGGCGAGCCCGACCAGCGCGGAGAGTAGAGCGAGCCCGAAGCGAGCGGTCATCGGCGGCTCAGGCGGAGGTGAGGAGCGCCGTCCGGAAGGCGCGGACGTTCACCGCGACGTCGCCCGCGAAGACGGCTGACCCGGCGACGAGCACGTCCGCCCCGGCGTCTACCAGCGCGCGTGCGTTCTCCGGCGTCACGCCACCGTCGACCTCGATCTGCACGTCGCGGCCGAGCGCCCGGACGGCCGAGCGTAGCCGGCGCACCTTGCCGAGCGCGCCCGGGATGAACGCCTGCCCGCCGAAGCCGGGGTTGACGGACATCACGAGCACAAGGTCGAGGTCCGGCAGGATCTCGCTCAGCGTCTCGGGCGGCGTCGCCGGGTTGAGCGCGACGCCCGCTCGGCAGCCCAGGTCGCGGATCGCTGCGACGGTCCGGTGGAGGTGCCGACACACCTCCTGGTGGACCGTGATCGTCGCCGCGCCGGCCGCGGCGAAGTCGGTGAGGTAGCGGTCCGGGTCTTCGATCATCAGGTGCACGTCGAGCGGCACGCCGTGGGCCTCAGCGAGCGCGCGGATGCCGCGCATCACGGGCGCTCCGAAGCTGATGTTGGGCACGAAGAGGCCGTCCATCACGTCGACGTGGAGCCAGTCCGCGCCGGCCGTGAGTGCCTCGCCGAGGTGCTCGTTGAGGCGACCGAAATCGGCAGCGAGGACGGAGGGCGCAAGGATCATTGAGGCTGCCGGGTCTTGGCCGCGAGGACGGAGGGCTGGAGGGTCACCGATGTGGCGGGATTTCGGCGTCGGGGCCTTCGCCGCCGACAGGCCCGTAAAAGAGGACCCACGCCGCGAAGTCGCCCGAGGCTTCCTCGAAGTGGTGCGCCGTCCCGGCGGCGACGAACACGACCTCGCCGGGCTCGACCGGGTGCGGCTCGCCGCCGCAGACGGACGTCGCCGACCCGGCCGCGATGACGAAGGCGGCGTCGCGGGGGTGCGGGAGCGGGTGGTCCGTTTCCACCGGGGCGTAGAACTCGACGGCGAGCGTGCCGTGGCGGAGCATTCGGGCGTGGCACGCGCCGGACGCCTCGCGGGCGGCACGGACGGCGTCGAGGCCGGCCGCGACGGTCAGCCGGCTGCTCATGTCCGTGCGGCCGACGCGACCTCGCGGGCCGCCTCGGCGACGGCCTCGGGCGTGAAGCCCAGCGCGGCATAGACCTCCGGCCCGGGGCCCGACTCGCCGAATCGGTCTAGCCCGACGACGCGCCCGTCGAGGCCCGTGACGCGGTACCAGCCGTCCGGGCTGCCCGCCTCGACGGCGACGCGCGCGCGGACGGCCGTGGGCAACACGGCCTCGCGGACCGCATCGTCCTGCTCGAAAAAGAGGCGGCTGCACGGCATCGAGACGACGCGAACGGCGAGATCGTCCAGTTGCGCCTTGGCCGCGATGCAGAGCGCGACCTCGGAGCCCGCGCCGACGAGGATCACGTCCGGCGTGCCCTCACAGTCGTCGACGATGTAGGCGCCTCGGGCGACGCCGTCGAGGGCGCGCTCTTTCGTCCCGGCGAGCGTCGGGAGGGCCTGGCGCGAGAGCGCGAGGGCCGTCGGCCGGTGTGCCTGGTCGAGGGCGACGGCCCACGCCGCGGCCGTCTCGTTGGCGTCGGCCGGGCGGATCACGAGCAGGTCCGGGATCGCGCGCAGGCCCGCAAGCTGCTCGACCGGCTGGTGCGTCGGCCCGTCCTGCCCGAGCCCGACGGTGTCGTGCGTGAACACGAACACGGGCGTCGTTTTCATGAGAGCCGCGAGGCGGACGGCCGGCTTGCAGTAGTCCGAGAAGACGAGGAACGTCCCGCCGTAGGGCCGGATGCCGCCGTGGAGCGCCATCCCGTTCAGGACGGCCGCCATGCCGTGCTCGCGGATGCCGTAGTGGACGTAGCGCCCGCCCGGCGCGCCCTGGTTCATGTCCGCCATGCCCTTGGCAAGCGTGTTGTTGGACGGCGTGAGGTCGGCCGAGCCGCCGACGAGTTCGGGCAGGACGGCCGCGAGCGCGTCGAGCGTCTTGCCGGATGCGGCGCGCGTAGCGATGCCCTTCGGGTCGGGCTCGAACGTGGGCAGGGCGTCCTTCCAACCGTCGGGCAGGCGGCCCGCACCGTCGAGGCGGCGGTGGAACTCGGCCGCCTTGTCGGGTGCGTCGGCGGCGTAGCGGGCGAGGCGCTCGGTCCACTCGGCGTGCGCGGCCTGTCCGCGCGCGGCACCCTCGTGGAAGAGCGTCGTCGCCTCGTCGGGGACGAGGAAAAGGGGGTCGCGGGGGATGCCGAGATTGTCCTTGGTCGCGTTGATCTCGTCGACGCCGAGCGCGTCGGAGTGGATGGACGATTTGCCGGCCTTGTTCGGCGAGCCGTAGCCGATCGTCGTGCGGCACGCGATGAGGCTGGGCCGGTCGAGGGTGTTGCGGGCGATCTCAATGGCCCGGGCGACCGCCTCGTTATCGTGGCCGTCGACGTCGCGGATGACGTGCCAGCCGAGCGCCTCGTAGCGGGCGGGGACGTTCTCGGTGAACGAGAGCGACGTCCGGCCGTCGATCGAGACCTCGTTGTCGTCGTAGAGCACGACGAGCGTCCCGAGCCCCTGCGTGCCCGCGAGCGAGGACGCCTCGTTGGTGACGCCCTCCTGCAGGTCGCCGTCGGACGCGATGACGTAGGTGTAGTGGCCGACGACGACGTGGTCCGGCGTGTTGAACACTGCCGCGAGGTGGCGCTCGGCGAGGGCGAGGCCGACGGCCATCGCGAGGCCCTGCCCGAGCGGGCCCGTCGTGGCCTCGACGCCGGGCGTGTGCTTTACCTCGGGGTGGCCGGGCGTCTTCGAGCCGAGCGTCCGGAACGCCCGGAGGTCGTCGAGGGAGACGTCGTACCCGCTGAGGTGGAGCAGGCTGTAGAGGAGCATCGAGCCGTGGCCGGCCGAGAGCACGAACCGGTCGCGGTCCGCCCACGCGGGGTCCGTAGGGTCGTGCTTGAGAAAGCGCGTCCACAAGACGGTCGCGGCGTCGGCCATGCCCATCGGGAGGCCGGCGTGGCCGCTCTCGGCCGCCTCGACGGCGTCAATGGTGAGCGCGCGGATCGTGTTGGCGGCGAGCGTTTCGAGGCGCGCGCGCTCGGCGTGCGTCCGCCCGGTCGCGGGGCGCGTCGCAGTGTCCGTCGTCGGGGAGTCGGCCATCGGGTCGGGCAGAGAGGGGACAGACCTACCCGCGCCGCGCCAGCCGGTTCTCTCCGGGTGCGCCCGAGCCTCTCAGAACGGCAGCACGGCCTGAACGACGGGCTCGAAGCGGTCCTGCCGGACCACCGTCACGACGCGCCCGCCGGCGTAGACCGGCGCGAAGGCGCGCTGCGCGATGCCGCCGACGAGGAGGTACGGCGAGAGGTGAAGGCCCGCCTCCACCTGCATCGAGAGATCGCGGCCCTGCGCGTCCGAGTTCGTGAGCTGGTCCCCGCCGATGTTCCAGCGGTCCATGCCCGCGCGCAGGAAGGCGACGTTGTTCGGCAGCAGCAGGTCCGCCCCGGCGTGCGCCCAGCCCGTCGCGCCGAGGTCGAACAGCTGCTGGTAGCGCCCTTCGATGCGCAGAAAGCCGAGCAGCACGGCCGACGCCTGCGCGACGATGCCGCCCTGCGCAGGCGTGGCCGCGAGTTCGTTGCGGCGCGACTGGAAGCGCGCCCGCTGGACGGTCTGGCCCGGAAGCCCGCCCTCGACAGGCACCGCGACCGAGTCGACGATGAACAGCCGCTCGACCTCGTAGAACGCGTTGAAGACGCTCGGGAGGTAGCCCTCGCCGCCGTAGACGGCTTCGAGGCGCGCGTCGAAGCGCGAGCCCGTCGCCTCGGGCGGGGCGACCGAGAGGAGCACGCCCGCCGTCCCGCCGGTCCCGCTCCCGCCCGTCGCCGTCGTGCCCGAGAAGCGCGTCGCGTTGGTGTACAGGCCGATGTTGACGAGCCCGTTCGACGCGATGCGCAGCCCGACGTCGAGGCTGACGGCACTCAGCGTGCCACGGTCCTCGACGCCGGCGACGCCTGCCGCGGTTGGCGTGCCGTCGGCGGCCGTCCCGAGGAAGAACGGCTCGCCGGGGGCGGCGGCGTTGACGTAGCCGCCGCGCTCGTTGAGATCGCCGGCGAGCGTGAGGCCGACCGTGAGGTCGTTGAGGCCGCCGGCCTCGTCGCCCATCAGGCGCAGCGGCCGTAGGAAGCCGCGCCCGGCGTAGACGCCCGGCCGCGAGAAGGACCCGTAGAGGGTCTCGACGCCCACCCCGCCGAGGTCGAGGTCGAACTCGGCGCCGCGTGCCCGCGCGTCCTGCCCGACCTCGTTGCGGTATGCCTCGACGAGCGCGCCGTAGCCGATGCGCCCGAAGTCGACCGCCCCGAAGCGCGCATAGAGCGCCCCGTCCGTCCCCTTCTGACCGTAGCGGACGTAGCGCAGAATCGACAGGACCTCGTTGCGGTCGTCGTAGTCCTCGCCGCGGAAGCGCAGCGCGCCCGTGCTGTCGGCCCCGCCGCCGATCTGGAAGCGTAGCGGCGCGTCGATGCCGAGCCCGACCTGCGGGGCGCCGAAGGCGCGGAGGTCCAGCTCGGGCTGGAGTTGGATGAGCACGAACTGCCCCTCCTCGGCACCGCCGTCGATGGTCGTGAAGCCCAGCCCGGCCGCGAGCTGCGAGACGGGGTTGAAGCGCAGCAGCGTCGAGTCGATGGCCATGCCGGGGATCTGCGGGATCCCGACCTGCGCCCGCGCTGGCACGGTGAGGCCGAGGAGTGCCGCAGCGAGGACGGCAGAGAGGCGGCGGGAGACAGACAGGAGGCGACGGGGCATCAGGATCGGGGCAAGGGTGCGCCGAAACGTAGAGTGCGCCTCGAGAACGGGGCCTCCCCGGTTCGGGGGAGTCTTACCGGCGGCCACCGCGCCCGACCGTGTGACTTGACATGGCTGAGGCGCGGCTCTGGGGCTGGTGCTCCGGTACAACGGGCCGTCCCACGACGCGGCGTGGGTGTCCGCTCGCCGGAGCACCGGCGTCCGCACCGGACCTCACCCCGCCTCCCCGGACGCCGTTTCTGGCCCCCCAGCCGCCCTCTCAAGCCACCGGCACGGAACTTGGAAGCTCGTCCGTGCCGTACCACCGAGCCGCTCTGGCTCACCCACCCTCCGCTCTCCGCTACTCCCATGACCCACTTCCGTACGCGCTACTCGGCCCTGCCGCTCGCGCTCCTGCTCGTCTTCGGGTTCGCCCAGACGGGCTGCAACAACACCGGCCGCGGGGCCGGCATCGGCGCCGGCGCCGGCGCCGTCATCGGCGGCGTCATCGGCCGCGCCACGGGCTCGACTGCCCGCGGGGCCATCATCGGCGCCGCCGTCGGCGGGACCGCCGGGGCCGTCATCGGTCGCCAGATGGACCAGCAGGCCCGCGAGCTCGACAACGACCTCGAGAACGCCGACGTCACCCCGATCGAGGGCTCCGACGGCAACACGGCCGGCATCAACGTCCAGTTCGACAACGCGCTCCTCTTCGACGTCGGCTCGTCGAACCTCCGCGCTGGCGTCCGCTCGGACCTCTCGGACCTCGCGCGCTCGCTCCAGAACTACCCCGGCCACGACGCCGTGATCGTCGGCCACGCCTCCACGGACGGCTCGACGGCGACCAACCAGAGCCTCTCGGAGCGCCGGGCGCAGGCCGTCCGCGACTTCCTCGTCGGCCAGGGCGTCGCTGCGGGCCGCACGCAGGCCTACGGCCGCGGCGAGTCCGAGCCCCTCGCGGGCGTCGCGGGCACCGACCCGGCCAACCGCCGCGTCGAGATCGCGATCTACGCCTCGGAGCAGTACCGCGAGACGCTCCAGTAGTCTAGTCTAGGCGAGGCGTCCGCCTCGACAGGTCCAGCGCGGCCCCCGGCACCAGTTGCCGGGGGCCGCGCCTCGTTTACCGCCCCACGACAGCCACGCCGCGAAACACACCGCCCTCCTACCGCGCCACGACGAGCCGCAAGGTGTCTACGACGTCCCCTCCGGTCCGGGTATCCCGGTCCCGGCCGGGAGAGGGATAGGGTGAGGGGGCAGCCAAGCGCCACCGTCCCCTACCGTGCCACGACGAGCCGCGCCGTCGCCGCCCCGCACCCCGCCCGCAACGCCCGGCGCCCCGCGGACCCACACCGCCGCGTATCGGAGGCCCACCCGCCCGTATCGAAGCTCGACCCGCCTGTATCGGAGACCGACTCGCCCGTTTCGGAGACCGACCCGCGCGTTTCGACGGCCGATCCGCACGTATCGGGCACCAACCCGCGCGTTTCGGGCACCGACCACCGCGTTTCGGGCATCGACCACCGCGTTTCGGAGGCCGACCAACGCGTATCGGCGACCGACCGGGAGGTTCACCCCATCGCCCGCCCCGAGACGGCGTCGGCGCCTGTGTTCACCCGGCTCCCCATCCCCCGCCCCACACCGCGACGGTCTGCCGCGCCGCCGACGACAACCCGGCCCTGATACGCCGGCCTCCGCGGCGTGACGACGAAGACGATCACCGCCGGCCTGACGCCCGTCGAGGCCGCCCGCGCCGCCGAGGCCGCCCAGTCCCGCGAGTCCCGGCGCGCCACCAACCTCCGCAACGCCGCCGAGGCGCGCCGGAGCCTGCCCCGGACCCCGATCCGGGGCCGCGCCGTTTCGCCCGCCCTGTTTATCCTCCCGCCCTCCGCTCCCCCGCCCCACCGATGCCCCGCACGCCCGTCCCCACGCCCTTTGACGCCGACAAGCCGATGGCCCCCGCCGACCTCGCCGCGTGGAACGAGAAGCGCATCGCGGACACCTGGCAGGTCTTCCGCATCATGGGCGAGTTCGTCGAGGGCTTCGAGCGCCTCGCCCGCGTCGGCCCCTCCGTCACCGTCTTCGGCTCCGCCCGCACGCCCCCCGGCGCACCGTTCTACGAGATGGGCCGCGCCGTCGGCCGCGCCCTCGCCGAGGCGGGCTACGCCGTCCTCACCGGCGGCGGGCCGGGCATCATGGAGGCCGCCAACCGCGGCGCGCAGGAGGCCGGCGGCGCGTCCGTAGGCCTCGGCATCGTCCTGCCTCACGAGCAGCGCACCAACCCCTATGTGGACCGCGACAAGGAGATCCTCTTCGACTTCTTCTTCGCCCGCAAGACCATGTTCGTCAAGTACGCCCAGGGCTTCATCGTCCTCCCCGGCGGCTTCGGCACGCTCGACGAGCTCTTCGAGGCGATCACGCTCATCCAGACCGGCAAGTCGGCCCGCTTCCCCGTCGTCCTCATGGGCACCGCCTACTGGGCCGGCCTCGTCGAGTGGATCCGCACCGCCCTCCTCGCCGACGGCATGATCTCCCCCGCCGACACGGATCTGATCACACTCACCGACGACCCCGCCGAGGCCGTCCACATCATCGAGGCCTTTACGGACGCCGCGGGCGTCGCGCAGAACTTCTAGCCCGCGCCCCGCCCACGCGACACGCCGTCCTCCGCCGGCGACACTCTCTCGCGCCCGATGTGGCACCAATGCGCCCTGTGCGCCGTTCCTGCACGCGGCACGGTCCGTGCACCCTTCCAAACGTCACCCACTCCTTCCCCCCGATGACCCGCCTCCCCCTTCTCGGCCTCGCCGGCGTGCTCTTCGCCGCCCCGGTCGGCGCCCAGACCACGCCCCCGGATTCGACCGTCATGGCCGACTCGACCGCGATGACGGCGGACTCGACCGCCGGCCCGACCGTCGACACGGCCCTCGCGAACACGCTCAACACGCAGGCCGTCGCCGCCGAGCGGACCGACTTCGCGGCCGCGCTCGCGCTCTACGATCAGGCGCTCGTCGCCGACCCGACCTACCCGCCGGCGCTCCTCGGGCGCGGCAACATGCTCTCGCAGCTCGGCCGCAACGAAGAGGCCCGCGCGTCTTACGAGGCCGCCGCCGCCTCCGCGGCCGTCCGCGGCGCCGAGTTCGCCCGCGTCGGCACGACGGCAACGACGAACGCCGGCATCGTCGCCGGCATCCTCGCGCAGCAGGCCGAGGCCGCCCGCCTGACGGCGGACGTCGCGGCACAGACCGCCGCCGTCGAAATCCAGACCGCAGCCATCCAGGCCGCGTCGGCGCTGCTCGCCACAGACCCGCTCACGCCCGAGGCGGCGCAGCAGGCCTATGACCAGCTCGAGATCGCCCGCGAGGCGGGCTATGACGCCAACGGCCTCGCGTTCTCGTACGCAAAGGCGCTCAACGCCCTCGGCCGTGGCGCGGACGCCCTCCCCTACGCCGAGCTGGCGCTCGCCAGCAGCACCGAGGAGGACAAGTCGGTGTACCACATCCAGATCGGCATCGCCAACCGCTTCGCCGGCAACGACCCCGCCGCGCGCGAGGCGTTCACGGCCGCCAAGGCAGGCTCGTGGGCCGGCTGGGCGGACTACTACCTCGCCGAGATGGGCGCCGCGCCCGCCGGCACGCCGTAACGGCCCCGCGTGAACGGCCCCGCCTGACACACCGCGAGCGCCGCGTCCCGACTCCGGGGCGCGGCGCTCGTCAGTTCAGGGGCGCTCGGGCCGTCACCTCAGACCGCGTTGCGGCTGCCGTACCACAGAATCGCGAGGAGGAGCGCGGCCGGCACGAGGACCGAGGCGACGGGCATCCATTCGAGGCCGACGCCGAAGCCCTCAGGCGTCGGGGCAAACAGAAGGGCGAGCATGGCGGGCGCGTGGGTGTGGCCCGAAGCTACGCCGCACCATCGGCGTCAGATTCGACCAGGGCAGCGACGACGGGCACGAGGTCGGCCCGCCAGTCCGGCGGCGCCACGCCGAAGGCGGACTCGAATGCCGACGTGTCCAGTTCGACGCGCACCGGCCGCGCGGCTGGCGTCGGGTACTCGGCCGTCGTGATCGGCCGGACGGACCCGCGCACGCGGGCGTCGAGCGTGGCGCCCAGGCGGACGGCCTCGGCCGCGAGGTCGAACCACGTCGCGAGCGGCGCGCCGGCGTGGTGGAACGTCCCGAAGGTGCCCGTGCCGGCTACGGACCGCTCGGCGGCGGCGATGCAGGCGTGGGCGACCGCGCGGGCGGACGTCGGGCCACCCCACTGGTCCGCGACGACACCGAACGACTCGCGCTCGCGCGCCAGGCGCAGCATCGTCCGGACAAAGTTGTGGCCGTGGTGCGAGAAGACCCACGCCGTCCGGATAATCACGTGCGCATCGGTCGCCGCGCGGACGGCCGCCTCGCCGTCGGCCTTCGTGCGGCCGTAGACGCCGAGCGGCGTTGGCGGGTCAGCGGGGAGGTACGGCGCGCCCTTGGTCCCGTCGAAGACGTAGTCCGTCGAGATGTGGATGAGCGGGATGCCAAACTGAGCACAGGCCTTCGCGACGTTCGCCGCGCCGTCGCGGTTGACGGCCGCCGCCGTCTCGGGGTCCGCCTCGGCCCGGTCCACGGCCGTGTACGCCGCTGCGTTCACGACACCGTCGGGGAACACGTCGCCGACAGCGGACATGACGGCCGTCGCGTCGGTGATGTCGAGCGACGCCACATCCGTCCCGACGGCGTCGAGGCCGCGCGCCCCGGCGAGGGCGAGGAGTTCGCGGCCGACCTGCCCATCGGCGCCGGTGACGAGCAGCATCATGGCGCCGGGGACGCCTCGAACGGAGCGTTCGGGAGGCGCGTGAGGTCGCGGAGACGCGGAAGCGCGCGGTCCTTGTCGGAGAGCGTCGGCGCGTCGGTCGGCCACGCGATGCCGAGGTCCGGGTCGTCCCAGACGACGCCGCCCTCGTCAGCCGGGTCGTAGAGGGCCGTGCACTTGTAGAGGAAGTCTACCCGCTCGGAGGTCACGCAGAAGCCGTGGGCGAGGCCCGGCGGCACCCAGAGCTGGCGGTGGTCGGCCGCGTCGAGCACGAAGGCTTCCCAGCGGCCGAACGTCGGCGAGCCGGGCCGGACGTCCAGCACGACGTCGGTCAGCGTCCCGTCGAGGACCTCGACGAGCTTCCCCTGCGGGTTCTGCACCTGGAAGTGGAGCCCGCGAAGGACGCCGCGCTGCGAGCGGCTGTGGTTGTCCTGCACGAACCCCGTCTCGCCGATGCCCGCCGCGGCATAGCGCACCGCGTGGTAGCGCTCGACAAAGAAGCCGCGGGCGTCGCCGTGGACGGCCGGTGCGACGAGCAGGACGCCCGGAATCGTGGTTTCGGTGACGGTCACGCCGTGCGGGAAGGTGGGACGCCGTGCAAGTTACCGGCCCACCGCGGCCACGCCCGGCCGACGCCCTCGGCGCGCCACGTCACGACGGGCGGATTGAGCGGCCGGGCGGGGTCCACGCCGAGTCGCGCCCCGTCCCATGTGGCGACGTGCCCACCGGCCGCCTCGACGACCGCCTGCGCCGCGGCCGTGTCCCACGCGTTCGTCGGGCCCGTCCGCGGGTAGAGGTCCGCCGCGCCCTCGGCGACGAGGCAGAATTTGAGCGACGAGCCGAGGGCGGCCGTCTCGACCGTGTGGCCGTCGGCCCGGATGCGGGCGAGAATGGCGTCGACGGCCGGCCCGGCATGGCTCCGGCTCGCAACGACGACGACAGTCTCGGGCAGCGCCGCACCATCATCCGGAAGGCTGAGCACGCGGCGCGCCTCGCCGGGCGTCTCCTTCCACGCGCCCGCAGCCGACCCACCATAGGTCACGCCCGAGACGGGCACGTGGACGACGCCCAGGACGGGGAAGCCGCCCTCGATGAGCGCGACGTTGACCGTGAACTCGGGCCGCCCGGCGACAAACTCCTTGGTCCCGTCGAGCGGGTCGACGCACCAGAACCGCGTCCACTCCTCAGCCCCGGCAAGGTCGCCCTCAGCGGACTCCTCGGACAGCACGGGCAGGCCCGACGTGCCAAGGACGCCCAGGATGGCATGGTGCGCCGCCATGTCAGCCTCGGTCAGCGGCGACCCGTCGGCCTTGGCCTCGGCCGGGACGGGCCGGCCGACGAACGGCGCGATGGCGGCCCCGCCGGCGAGCGCGGCGGCGCGCGCGAGGTCCAGCAGATGGGCGTGGGTCACACCGCGGCGACGCGGTCGCGGAAGTAGTCCAGCGTCCGCGCGAGACCGTCGGCGCGGGCGACGCGCGGCTCCCAGTCCAGGACGGCCCTGGCGCGCGCGATGTCCGGCTGCCGGATCTTGGGGTCGTCGCTCGGCAGGTCGACGAACGTCAGCGACGACTGCGACCCGGTGAGGGCGACGACCTCCTGCGCGAACTCGCGGATCGAGACCTCGTCCGGGTTGCCGATGTTGACCGGCTCCGACGTGTCCGAGTGCAGCAGGCGCACGATGCCCTCGATGAGGTCGTCGACGTACTGGAACGAGCGCGTCTGCGAGCCATCGCCGAAGACCGTGATCGGCTCGCCACGGAGAGCCTGCCCCATGAAGGCCGGGAGCGCGCGGCCGTCGTCGAGGCGCATGCGCGGGCCGTACGTGTTGAAGATGCGCACGATGCGCGTCTCGACGCCGTGGTAGCGGTGGTACGCCATCGTGATGGCCTCGGAGAAGCGCTTGGCCTCGTCGTAGACGCCGCGGCTGCCGATGGGGTTGACGTGGCCCCAGTAGGACTCGGGCTGCGGGTGCACCTGCGGGTCGCCGTAGACCTCGGACGTGCTCGCGATGAGCATCCGGGCGCCCTTGACCTTCGCCAGACCGAGCGCGTTGTGCGTGCCGAGCGACGACACCTTGAGCGTCTGGATCGGCAGCTTGAGGTAGTCGATCGGCGACGCCGGGCTCGCGAAGTGCAGGATGTAGTCCAGCTCGCCGGCGACGTAGATGTAGTTCGAGACGTCGTGGCGGACGAACGAGAACCGCTCGTGTCCCATCAGGTGGGCGATGTTGTCCGGGTTGCCCGTGATGAGGTTGTCCATGCAGATCACCTCGTGGCCATCTGCGATGAAGCGGTCGCAGAGGTGCGAGCCGAGAAAGCCGGCGCCACCGGTGATGAGCGTACGAGGCATGGGGGTGAAGGATGGGGAATGGGCAGGGGCCAGACGGGCGCGCAGGCCCGCCGCCCCGTTATCCCTCCTGCGCGACCGGGGCGACGTACGGACGGCCGATGGAGTGGTACTCGAAGCCCGCGGCAGCCATGCGCTGCGTGTCGAACACGTTGCGGCCGTCAAAGACGTAGGGCGTCTTGAGGGCCGTCCGGAGGCGGTCGAAGGTCGGGCGGCGGAACTCGGGCCACTCGGTCGCGATGACGAGCGCGTCGGCGCCCTCGGCCGCGGCGTAGGCGCTCGGGGCGTAGGCGAGCGTGCCTGGGCCGGCGAGCGGCTCGCGCGCGAACGTCGCCTTCGTCGTCTCGACGGCCTCGGGGTCGAAGGCGACGACGTTCGCGCCGCGGGCGGTCAGTTCGCGGATGACGACGTGGGCGGGCGCCTCGCGGACGTCGTCCGTGTGCGGCTTGAAGGCGAGGCCCCACACGGCGATCGTTCGGCCCGTGAGGTCGTCGCCGAGCGCGGCGAGGATGCGCGGCGTGAGCGCCGACTTCTGGGCGTCGTTGACGCGGAGCACGGCGTCGAGGATCTCGAACTCGTAGCCGTTCTGGCGGCTCGTCCGGTGCAGCGCCTGGACATCCTTCGGGAAGCACGAGCCGCCGAAGCCGATGCCGGCGTAGAGGAATTTGGACCCGATGCGGGAGTCCGTCCCGATGCCGCGACGCACTTTGTCCACGTCCGCCCCGACGCGCTCGCAGACATTGGCGATCTCGTTCATGAACGTGATCTTGGTCGCGAGAAGGGCATTGGCCGCGTACTTGGTCATCTCGGCCGACCGCTCGTCCATGATGAGGATCGGGTTGCCGGAGCGGACAAAGGGCTCGTAGAGACGTGTCATGACCTCGGCGGCGCGGTCGGAGGACGTGCCGACGACGACACGCTCGGGCTTCATGAAGTCCTCGACGGCGACGCCCTCGCGCAGGAATTCCGGGTTCGAGACGACGTCGAAGCGCTCGCCGGCCTTGACGCCTGCGGCTTCGAGCGCCTCCGTCACCTTGTCCGACGTCCCGACGGGGACCGTGCTCTTGTCGACGATGACCTTGTAGCCCCACTCCGGGTTGGCCGCGAGCAGCTCGCCGATCTGCGCGGCGACGCCCATCACGTAGGACAGGTCGGCGGAGCCGTCCTCGCCGGGCGGCGTCGGGAGGGCGAGGAAGACCACTTCGGCGCTCTCGACGGCCTCGGCGAGATCGGTCGTGAAGCTCAGGCGCTCCTCGCGGCGGCCGCGGTCGAAGTAGACCTCGAGGCCGGGCTCGTAGATGGTCAGCGTGCCGCTTTTGAGGCTCTCGACCTTTCCGGCGTCGATGTCGACGCAGCAGACGGTGTTGCCCATCTCGGCGAAGCAGGTGCCCGAGACGAGCCCGACGTATCCGGTGCCGACGACTGCGATGTTCATGCGGGGGGAGGCTGGCGGTCAGAGGCGTCCGGTATCGGCGGACGTGTGGCCAAACTCCACCCCGCGACGTGCAGGGGCTGTTAAGGTCGCGCGGGTTCGCGCACCCGGTGCGCCCTCAGCTGCGCTCGGGGAATGGAGGCGGCTCGACTCCGAGCGCGCGGAGGTAGACGTAGCCCTGCCCCCGGTGGTGGACCTCGTTGTCGATCGCGTAGAACACGAGCGCCCACACAGGCATCGTCCACTGGCCGAAGGCCGTCTCGACCTCCTGGAAGCGCGCCGGCGCGATCTGCGCCCACAGCCGCTCGATCTCGGGCGTCTGCGCGTCCCACGCGTCGAGAGCCTCGGCGCGCGTCGCCGGCGGCGGGGTGGGCTCCCACGGCCACTCGCCCGTGACGATGCCGCGGAGGACGGGCACGCCGGTGCTGAAACACTCGTTGACGAGCGAGGCGAACGGGCGCATCCCGCCGACCGAGAACGTCGTGAACGTCTCGTCGTCGGGGAAGGCCTCGATGACGCGTCGGGTGAGGCGGCGGTGGCCGAGCCAGTGGTCGAGAAGCTGGTCGGAGGTGAGGGTCGAAGCGGCTGGCATGGCGGGAATGGAGGGTGCGGCCTCAAGGTCGCGTGGCTCAGCGACAGATCGTTCGTCACGCTGTGCGAACCGTGTGTCGGCTGCCCCTCCTACAGGGTCCCCACGTTGCGCCCCTATCGGACGACCGTCACGGCACGCGCGAGCGTCCCGTCGGGGGTCGTCAGCCGGACGACGTACGTCCCGGCCGCTGCCCCGGCGTCCCACAGCGCCTCGTGGTCGCCGGCGCCGAGCACGCCATCGGCCAGCACGGCCACGCGTCGGCCCAGCGCGTCGAAGACCGCGACGGTGGCGGAGGACGCGTCGGGAAGCGAGAACCGGACGTGGACAGCCCCCCGGGACGGGTTCGGGGTTGGGCGAGCCAGTGCCAGAGCGAGACCGGCAGGGCTGTCCGTGGCGACGGCGCCGGAGGCCTTCCAGAGCCCACGCCCGAGCGAGCCCCCGTAGAGCGTCCGGTCCGCGGCCTCGATGAAGCCGCCCCACGCGACGCCGTCCGGAAACGACGTGGGGAGGACGGTCCAGGTCCCCGCGTCGAGCCGGTAGGCGTCGAAGCCGTCCCCGGCGTCGGCGACGAGGAGGAGGCCGCCGCTGGTCCGCGCGAACTGGGACCGGCTCCAGAAACGGGACGCCTCGGACGAGCCCGTTGGGACGGGGAGCCCGGAGACGAGCGGGGCCCACGTCGCCCCGCCGTCGGACGAGGCCGACAGGCCGGTTGGAGTTCGGACGATGCGCGTGGTCCCATCGCCCGCAACGTCGCGGATCACGCCTGCCGGGCACGCTGCGGGTGTCCACGCCGTCGCACCGTCGACGAGGCGGACACATCCCCCATCGGTCTGGGCGAAGACAGCGCCGGGGAACGAGACGCCGGCCAGGATGGGCCACGGGCCGAGCGGCGACTGCGGAATCCCGGCCGAAACCTCGGTCCACGTCGTGCCGCCGTCGAGCGAGCGGAAGGCAGCCCCATAGCGCTCCAGAATCCCCACGTGCTTGGCGCCCCGCGTATAACCGTGGAGCGCGAACAGGACGTCGCCGTGCGCGACGAGCGCGTTCGGGTTCCGACTGGACGCGTTCGCAGGGAGCGTCGGCTGGGCGATGGCGGTCCACGTTGTGCCGTCGTCCACGCTCCGTCTCAGGCCCACCCCCGTCGCGACGACGATGCGGCCAGGCGTTACGGCGTGACGGCCGATGAGAGCCCCGTTCAGGACGGCTGTCCACGAGGCGCCACCGGTTGTGCTTCGGAGAAGCTGCGCACCCGAGGCGACGACGAGCGCACCCGAGGCGGTCGCAGCGACCGGGACCGGGCTCGACGCGACGAGTTCGGGGAGGGCGTTCCAGGCGGTGCCGTCGAAGGCGTAGACCCGGCTGGCCGTCGAGGCGTAGAGGGCGTCACCGGACGCGAGCGCGAGCGCTGGCGCTGGCGGAGCCGGAAGCGCGGTCCACCCCGATCCGTTCCACCGCGCGAGGCCGGAGCCCGTACGCGACGCCGCGACGAGCCCGACCGCCCCCGGGTACAGCTCCACCCCGGACGTGGACGCGGGAAGCCCGGTCGAGACGTCCGTCCATGTCGTGCCGTTGTCGGCCGATCGGTGGACGCCGCCCGTGTGGGCGAACCAGAGCGCGCCGCCGTGGCGAACGAGCGAGAGGGGCGACACCGACGTGGCGTTGAACGGTGCTCCCGGCTGCACGAGCGGGGTCCATGCCGTGTCGCCGGGGGCGTGCCGGTAGACGCCGCCGAACACATAGGCCGTGCCAGCGACGAGAACCGCGTCGCCGTCGGCGAGCGCCGCGACCATACCGGTGAGCACGGTCGAGAACGAGACGGACCCCGACCCGAAGTTGGACGTCACCCAGATGTCGTCCTGGACGGTCCCCCAGGTCGCACCGTCGTCGGAGCTGACCCGGAGCGAGTCGGCGCCGTTGCCGCCGGCAAACAGGGTCGTCCCGTCCATCGGGAGCGGCCTCCACCCGAATGGCACCTCCGAGACCGGGGCGAACGTCACCCCGGCGTCGATCGATAGCAGGAGCGCGTCGGCCGTCTGGGCGAACACGCGCGGTCCACTCGCGACCATCGTGCCCACTCCGACCAGCTCCGTCGCCGCGGACTCCCATGCGCCTCCTGTGTACCGGGCCGACGCGGAGCTGTGTGCAGCGAGCAGTGCCCCGTCAGGAGCGGCAAGTTCGCGGAACGTCCCGCCGGGCGGTCCGCCGGTCGGGACCCACTGGGCGGCGGCGGGCCCGGCACAGAGGGCGAGGAGGGCGAGGGCGGACAGGTGGCGCATGGCGGCGGCAGGTGTACCTCCTCAATCATACGTCGCCTGCCCCGGCGGAGGGTCACCCGCCTATCCTTTTACCGCACCGAGCGTCAGGCCTGAGATGAGGTAGCGGCTCAGCACGAGGAAGAGCGCGATGACCGGGACCGAGACGAGCAGCGAGCCCGCCGCGTAGAGTCCCCACTGCGTCGCGAGCGACGACTGGAACAGCTTCAGCCCGACCGGGAGCGTGAACAGCTCAGTGTCCTGCAAGACGACCGCGGCGACGACGTACTCGTTCCACGCGCTCATGAACGAGAACAGGGCCGTGATGACGAGCGCCGGTGCCGCGAGCGGCAGGATGACCTTGTAGAACGCCTGCCACGGGCTCGCGCCGTCGATGCGGGCGGCCTCTTCCAGACTCGCCGGGATCGTGTCGTAGTAGCCCTTCATCTGCCACACGCAGAACGGCAGCGCGGTCGCGGTGTAGATGACCACGATGCCGATGTACGAGTTGATGAGCCCCAGGCGGACAAGGACGATGTAGAGCGGCAGCAGCAGCATCGTCGCCGGAAACATCTGCGTGACCAGGATGCCCGAGAGCGCGGACTTGCGGCCCGAGAAGCGGAACCGGCTCAGGGCGTAGCCCGCCGTCGAGGCGAGCGTCACGCCGGTGATGGTGACCACGAGCGAGACGAGCAGGCTGTTGCCGAGCCACTTTAGAAATCCCGTCTCGGTCAGGAGCACGCGGTAGTTGTCCAGCGACGCGCCCTCGGGGATGAGCGCGAGCGAGCGCTGGAGTAGCTGGTCGCTCGGGCGCAGCGAGACGGTGACGATGTTGAGGATCGGGAAGAGCGCGATGAACGCGAACAGCACGAGCACGGCGTACGCCCCGAGGCGCGAGAAGGCGGTTTTCATGGGTCGGATCAGTGGGTCGGGACTCGGGGCGACGTGGCTATCGGGGACTATCGCATCGTGCCCACGACGACGTCGTAGACGTTGGGTGAGTCGGCATCGGCGCGTCCGCCGCCATCGGCACCGGCCGGACCGCGGCGGACGTCGCGGAAGGCGCCGTCGCCGAGGGCGCCGACGAGGACGGTCACCTTGGTCCCCCGCGGCAGGCGCGGCAGGACGGTCGTCGGGAGGGCGATCGTGAGCGTGCCTTCGGCCGCGTCGAAGACGCGGGCGCCCTCGACGCGCGCGATCTCGGTCCCGCGTCCGTCCTCGATAGCGAGATCCTCCCCGACGTAGATGAGGAAGTCGAAGGCCTCGGCCTCGGGGAATCGGTAGCGCGCGTTGCGGCCGACGCCGCGCTCGCCGCCCTCGCCCGCGTCGAGCGCGATCGCGACGGAGGTCCGGACCTCGCCCGCAGGCAGGGCCGAGAACTCGATGCGGAAGTAGGTCGTCGAGTCGTCGCGGGCAACTTCGAGGTAGGTCGCGTCGAGCGCACCGGCCTCGACGCCCTCGGGGTACGTGAACGTGCTCGTCGAGCCCCAGTCGTCGCCGGCCGGGTCGGTCTCCGTCAGGGCGACGGCCGCCGCGGGGTTGTCGCGGCCGACCTGCGCGGGCGCGAGCGAGCGGTTCTCGGCGCGGGCGCGTGTGACGGGATACTCGTCGCGGATGTCGGGGACGGCGAAAGCGAAGCCGTCCCACGCGTCGGGCGGCGCCGTGAGCGGGCGCGCCTCGACCGTCTCGCCCCCGACCGTGGCCCGGCCGCCGTTCAGCGAGACCGTGAACGAGTCGCGGGCGGCGACGAGAGTGTCGTTCTGCACCGTCGCGAGGGCGAGCGCGACGTCGGCGCCGCCGGCGCGGAGGCGGAGCGTGGCCCCCGCCGGGAGCGCGCCACTCGGCACGACGGATGCGGTGAGGCCCTCGCCGTCGGGCGTGAGGTGGAGCGTCACGCGGCCGCGGCCGAGGCGCATCCGGAGCGTCGTTGCGCCCCATGCCTCGGGCAGGTGAGGCTCGACCATCAGCGTGTCCGGGCTCGGGACGGTCACGCCGGCGAAGCCCTCGACGGCGGCCGTGACCAGGCCAGCGAGGCCCCAGGGGCTCACAGGCGCCCCGCCGACGCCGGGCGCGGCATCCGCCTCGCGCGGGTTGGCGTCGACGAGTTCGGGGAGCGCCCCGACCGCCCCACGGTCGAGGAGCAGGTCCGCCTGGGCGGCGAACAGCTCGGCCGCCGGGACGGTCCCGCCGGTCTGCGCCATGAGCGTGATGACGGGCCCGGCGTGCGACGTCCAGACGAGACCCTCGCTGCGGGCGGCGGCGAGCGGGTACAGGCCGCGGCCGTCGACGAAGGGGTGGAAGAGGCTGTCCGCCTGGTCCAGGCTGGCAACGCCCCATGGGAAGACGAGGCGCTCCGCGAGCGGGCGCGCGAGCGCGCCACGGCGGGCGTCGGGGATGGCGCCGCGGAGGCGGGCTAGGGCGAGCAGTCCGCCCGGCCGCAGCTCCGGAACCGGCTGCTGTTGCGCGTCGAGGCGGTCGGCGACGAGCACGCCGCGCCCGAAGGCGCCTTCGAAGCGCTGCGCCAGCACGGCCGACGTGTCGGCGTACCACCGGGCGTTGGAGCGCTGTGAGACGCCCATGATGCGGGAAAAGTCGGCCGCGGCCCGGAGGGCCTGCCAGAGCGCGCCCTGCGCCTCGGCCGGGGCCGCCCGACGCAGGACGCCGCCCGCGGCGGGGTCGCCGTCGAAGGGCGTCCCGCGGCCATCCCGCGTCGTGAGGAAGGCGAGCGTGTCGGTCTGGTGCCCCTGCCGCGCGTCGCGCTCGTAGACGCCGCGGAGTGCGAAGACGGTCTTGAACCAGAAGTTGGGGCCGCTGGAGACGAGCGACCGTTCGCCGGTCGTGCGGACGATCGCGCCGGCGGCGGCGAGAAAGAGCGGCGTCGCTTCGGCAGTCGCGAAGACGGCGTCGCCCTCGGGCGTGACGACGTCGGGCGCGCGGCCGAGGGGCTGGAGGCGGCGGTCGAAGGTCTGCGCCTCGGCCGTCGTGAGCAGGAGCGCGCGGGCGGTCGCCCACTGCCCGGCGTCGAGAAAGGCCGGGACCGTCTCCATCGTCGAGCGCGGCGTGAGGGGCTCGCGGCCCGGCAGGCCGGGCATCAGGACCGTACGGCCCGAGTCGGCGCGGACGACGAGCGCGTCGAGCGAGAGCAATGCCCAGCCGAGGGCCGTGTTGGTGCGCGCGTCGGCCGTCGTGACGGGCGCGTCGGCGAGGAGCGCGGCCATGCGGGCCGAGCGGGCCTCGCGGAGGGCGTCGGCCAGCCCGAGGGCGGCGCGCGCCTTGCGGACGGCCTCGGCTGCCGTCCGGCCCGTCGCGACGACGATGCGGCCGGGCGTCTCGAAGGCGACCTCGCCGAGGACGAACG
>DASWMO010000148.1:0-5797 GCA_036399715.1 Rubricoccaceae bacterium | reverse complement strand
GCAGCCATCGCGGCGCGAAACCGGCTGTCGTCTGTCCAAACCGAGTACGCGTTGCCCTGAAGGTCCGCGAGCCAGCTGGTCTGCCATGGGCCATCGGCCCCCGGGTCTGGCCCGTAATCAGGAGCATCGAGAAGGCGCGGCGACACAGCCGGCGGTCCGGGCCACGGCGCGACGGCGGCGCCCGTGCCGGCGAGCCAGCTGCGGAGTGCGGCGTCCACCATCACCGTCCCGTTGAGCTTGCCTTCGGCCGAGTAGCCCGCGATGTGCGGCGTCGCGAGGTCGGCCGCGGCGACGAGAGCCGGGGCGGGCGCGGGCTCGCCGGGCCAGCAGTCGAGCACGATGGCGGACAGACGCGATCTCGCCGCGAGCAGGGCGTCCCCATCGACGATCGCGCCGCGCGCGGCGTTGACGAGGACGGCGCCAGTCCGCATCGCGGCGAGCGCCTCGGCGCCGATCATCGCGCGCGTCGGCCACGGCGACTCGCCCGGGGCGGTCAGCGGGGTGTGGAGTGTCACGATGTCAGCCTCCGCGAGCACGTCGCCGAGTGGCCGGTAGTCGTGGTCCGTGTGCCCGGCATCGGCGCGGGGCGGGTCGCACACGAGCACCTCCATCCCGAGTGCCCGCGCCCGTGGCACGAGCCGCCCGCCGACGGCGCCCGCCCCGACGACGCCGAGCACCTTTCCTGGCAGTTCGACCCCATCGGAGACGGCCACTTCCAGCAGCGACGCGAGGACGTACTCGACGACCGACGTCGCGTTCGAGCCCGGCGCCGACGCGAACGCGACCCCGAGCCGGGCCAGCGCCTCGGTGTCCACGTGGTCCACGCCCGCCGTCGCCGTCCCGACGAACCGGACGGGCGTGCCCTCCAGAAGCGACGCGTCGACGCGCGTCACGCTGCGGACGAGCAGCACGTCGGCGTCCTGGAGCGCGGCCCGCGTGATGCCGTGGCCGGGCAGCAACCGGACCGTCCCGAGCCGCCCGAAGGCATCCTCCGCGGCGGGGATGTTGGCGTCGCAGACGATTCGCAGAGGCTGCATGTGAACTGGCACGGTGGCGGTGTGCGCTCGGGCGCACACCTCTGGCGGCGGAAAGTGACAGAGTGTCGCCTTCGCTCGGTCCTCATGCAACACGAGCGCCCGTGCGGCACGTTAGAGCCCCATGTGCCCGCTCGGGCACGCGGTTTGTAGACCCTCTCGCGCACCCGACCCCTCTGCATCGAGCGACTGATACCGAACCCGGCTCCCGTTTCTCCTTGCGGATTCGTCCGTCCGGCTCGCCTGACAGGTGCGTCTGCGGCGGGGGCCCCTCACCAACCGGCATCGGCCACTTTATGAAGAACCTCAAGCAAACGGCCGCGGCGTCCGTCGCCGTCGCCCTGTCCGCGCTCCTTCCCGTCCTCACGTTCTTCTTCACGTCTCACTCGGCCGACGAACTGGCTGCGAGCGGACTCCCGACGCACGTCGTTTCAGACGCGGTCCCCGCCTTCGATGCGGACCATGTCTCACCCGACGTCCTCTGGCTCGCCCGGTGCGCGTACTCCGAGACGAAGAAGCCGCACGAGCAGGAGCTCGTCGCGTGGGTGATCCGGAACCGCGTCGAGACCGGCTACCGGGGCCAGCACACCTACTCGGGTGTCGTGACGGACCCGTACCAGTTCAGCGCGTTCAACCCCGGCTCGTCCACGCGGATGCTGTACACGAACCTCGGCCCGACGAGCGCCTCGGCGGGCTGGATGCGGGCGCTCGAAGTGGCGCACGACGTGTACTACGCGCCCGCCACGGCTCGCCCGTTCGACGCCACGACACGCCACTTCTACAGTGAGCGCTCGATGGTCGGCGGGGCAGCCCCGACGTGGGCCGTCGGACACCGCCCGGTTCGGCCGGCAGCCTCGCGGATCGACCCGCGGCGCTTCCGGTTCTACTCGGGCGTGGCGGCTGTCGTCCGGCTCTAATCCTTCCCGTCCACGGCCCGGCCTGCCGGGCGATCTTGGGGGCACGCTCGCGTCGGGCGTGCCCCCCTTCTATATCCTCGCCGATGACTGTGCTCTCCGTCCGCCGTGCGCCGCTGCGCGCCGCTCTGCTCCTCGTCCTCGTTACGGCGGCTGGCGTCGCCGTCCCCGGCTGCTCCGGCCCGGCCCGGACGGCTGTGCCCGGTCCGGTGCCCGCAGGTACGGCGCCTGCCGCCGCGTCGCAGACGGCTACGGCCTTCGTCGTCGGCGACCCGCCCGTGTGGACCGTCCCGGGCATGCGCATCGCGTCGTTCAACGGCGAGTTCCTCTTCGACGGCGAAGGCGACGAGGGCCAGGCGGACTTCCCGTGGAAGGGCGACCCCGAGGCGTCGCGCGCCCACCGCGACGCCGTCGGCCGCGTCGTGCGCATGCTCGACGCCGACATCGTGATGATGCCCGAGACCGAGAACCTCCACGCCCTCACGCTGCTCAACACCGAGTCGCTCGCGGACATGGGCTACACGCCGTACCTGGTGCCCGGGCAGGACGCGTTCACGGGCCAGAACCTCGGCCTGCTCGCCCGTGTGCCCGTGGACACGACCGGCCGCACCGACGAGCGCGTCGCCGTCGGCGTCTCGGACCGCCTCTACGGCGTCTCCAAAAACCTCTTCGCCCGGCTGACGCTCGGCGGCGTCCCCGTCACGATCATCGGGGTTCACTTTCTGGCGCAACCGGACAACCCCGAGCGGCAGCCGCAGCGCGAGGCGCAGGGCGAGGTGATCCGCCGCCTCGTCGCAGCCGAGGCCGCCGCCGGCCGGCAACTCGTCGTGATGGGCGACTTCAACGACTTCGACGACCGCGTTCTGGACCGCCGCGGCTCGGTCCCGATCACGAACGTCCTCGCGACGATCAAGCGCGCCGGCGACGGCCCCGCCGACGACCTCGTCAACGTCATCAGCGACATCCCGCAGGCCGAGCGCTACACGAGCCTCTACGACCGCAACAGCGACGACGTGATCGGGCCGGACGACCTCTCGGCCATCGACCACATCCTGCTCTCGCCCGCACTCTATGCGCGCGTCCGCGACGTCCGCTACGTCCACGCCCACGACCCGCGGACGGTCACGGATCACTTCCCGATCGTCGTCACCCTCGGCGAGTAACGCGGGGCAGGACGGCGCGGGTCTTCCCGCTGTCGTTTCGGAACGAGTTCGGGATGACGACGGGTTGAAGGCGGTGAACAGCCGGGCAGGCCCCGCGCAAGCGCTCCCCAGCGGGGCGGCACGGCGCGTGTTATGAGGTCCGGAGGACGCGCCTCGCCCGGGCGAAGGTGCCGCACATCCAGTCGGGGAGGATCCTCCGGGGGCCCCGCTCATAAGACGACGCCCCTCTCCTCATCCCCTCAATGCCCGACCCGTCCGACGCCTGGACCCGCGCCCTTACCGGCGACCGCGACGCCTTCGGCGAGGCGACCGCGCCCTACCAGCAGACTCTCCTCACTGCCGCCCGCCGGCAGGTCGAGGTTCAGCGTAACGCCGGCACGCTCCTCGAAAACGACCTCACGCCCGAGGAGTTGGTCGGCGAGACGCTCGTCCGCGCCTTCGACCGCCGGGCGTCCTACGACGCCGGCCAGATGGGCCTCCGGGCGTGGCTGCTCGGGCTCCAGACGCGCATCCTCGCCCGCCTCGCCCGCGACGAGAGCCGCCACGCCGCCCGAAGCGCCGTCTCCCTCGACGAGAACGTCCCGACGGGTGAGAACCAGGACACCACCGACGAGGAGTTCTGGGAGTTCAACGAGCCGTTCGACGTGCTCACCTACGGCGACCTCGTCCCGGGCTCCATCGCCGCCGACGCGGATGCGACCGAGCAGGGCGTGACGACACTCACCGACGACGACGACAACCCCGACGGCCCGACGGACGGCCGCGACGACGCCAACGCGCTCACGCCCGACGAGGACGCGGACCGCCTCGCGCGGGCCCACCACGCCGCCCTCCTCCACGACGAGTTCGACCTCTCGCTCGCCGAGGTCGCCCGGATCTTCGACGAGTCCCTCAAGGCCACGGCCGAGAACCTCGGCCTCGCCCGGACCACGCTCCGCCAGCGGATCGGCTCCGAGGAAGACTTCTCGGGCGACGACCCGGCGGTCGACTCGTACACCGGAGACCCCCTCCCCGACGCGGGGTGATGCGGCGAGAGCGAACCCGCTCCCGCTGCCTCTTCTCCCCCGTTCTCCACTCTCTTACCTCCCCTTAATGAGCACCACGCTGGCCCCCGACACCCGCGACGCCCTCCTCGACGAGCTGCGCCGCCGCACGACGACTCCCGGCTTTCACTTTCTCACGTCCGACCACCTCACGCGCCTCAACGAGACGGCCTCGGACGGCGCGCCCGTCGTGAGCCTTTACCTCTCGCTCTCGCCCGAGATGCGCCGCGGCAACGCATGGGAGCAGGCCTTCCGCGAGGTGTCCAACCAAGCGCTCGGGCAGGCCGGCAAGCACACCGCGGCCGTCCAGGCCGAGCTGGACCGCATCCGCGAGACGCTCGAAGGCGGCCTCCCGCGCACGGGCCGCGGCGTCGCCTTCTTCGCCTGCGAGTCCACCGGTCTCTTCGAGCGCCTCGGGACCGCTATCGACCTGCCGACCAGCGTCCACGTCGAGCAGAACCCGTACGTCCGGCCCCTCGCGCGCGTCCGAGACGAGAACGACCGCTTCGTGATCGTCCTCGTCTCGGCCCACCAGAGCCGGTTCTTCTTCGCCCAGATCGGGCTCGTCGAGGAGGTCTACACGCTCGACGGCGAGGAGCTCGCCGTGACGGACACCGTCAGCAAGGACCAGCGGCAAGACATCCGGGCGGACCTCCGCCGCGCACAGGCGCAGCGCTCCGCCCACGCCGCGACGCTCATCTGCAAGACGCTCGACGCGCGCCACGTCGTCTACTCGGCCCCGCCGGACATGGACGCCGCCTTCACGGAGGCGCTCGACCAGGCGACGCGCCAGAAGCTCGCCGGCCACTTCGCCTGCGAGATCCACGCCTCGACGGCCGAAGTCGCCGCCGCCGCGGAGGCCGTCCAGCGCGAGACCGAAGCCCGCGAGGAGATGGAGACCCTCGCCCGCGTCGAGGCCCAGCTCTCGACGCGCGCCGTCGCGGGCCTCGCGGACACGCTCGACATGCTCAACCAGCAGCGCGTGATGACGCTCGTCGTGGACGACGAGGCGCTCGTCCCCGGCGGCCTCGTGTCGATGGATGGCGCCGCGGACCTGCTCACCGAGCAGACCGGCGGCACCTACGCCGCGACGGGCACGGCCGTCCGCCCCGTGCTGGACCTCGTGGAGCACATGCTCGACCGTGCGATGACGCAGGGCGCCTCGCTCGAGATCGTTCGCTCGGACGACGCCCGGGCCGTCCTCGCCAAGCACGGCCCGGCAGCTGCGATCCTGCGGTTCTAGGGCCGCAATCGGACCTTCGGCCGCGGAGGCTTGGATCGGGGGCCGGCGGGAGCGATCCTGCCGGCCCCTTTCCGCTCTCGCATGACTGCCTCCCGCTCCGCCCGCCGCCTCGTCGGCTTTCTCGCCCTCGCGGCCCTCGTCACCGCCGGCCCGGCCTCCGCCCAGCGGATGCGGACCAAGCGCGCCCGCTTCGCCCGCGGCGAGAGCGAGGCGTACCTCACGAATGCGTACCCGAGCGGCGCCTCGGTGCGCTACCTCGTCGGCGCCGCCCGCGGGCAGACGCTCTACGCCGAGATCCTGGAGAGCGTGGACTACACGACGTGCTCGCTGCAGGTCTACGCGCCCGGCCGGTCGGTCCGCGACGCCAACGCCGCACCGAGCGCGGCGGGCGAGCGCCTCG
>DASWMO010000147.1:0-5316 GCA_036399715.1 Rubricoccaceae bacterium | reverse complement strand
AGGAGCGTGTCGCCGCGGGCGTAGACGATCCCGTTGCGCGAGTTGGGCGTGTCCGGCGGGGCCGGCGAGATCGACGCGGTGAGCAGCGTCCACGTCTGCCCGCCGTCGCGGCTGCGCCAGAGCTCAGATCGGCCCAGAAAGTTGCCGACGGCGAGGTTGACGTACAGGCTCCCGTCCGGCCCGATGAACCCGCCGACGCCGGCACCGGCCACGCCGCGCGTCGCGAGATCGGCCCACGTCGCTCCGGCGTCGGTCGAGACCCAGGCCCCGCCAACGGCCAGCCCGGCGAGGAGCGTGTCGCCGCGGGCGTAGACGAACGAGAGGCGGGTGAACGGGCCCGTCATCGCCGTCCACGTCTCGCCCTCGTCGACGCTTCGCAGGAGCGCGGAGCCGGCCACGGGCGGCGCGTAGTTGGTCGCGTACAGCGTCTGCCGCGTGCGGGTCTCGACGTGGTAGCGGTAGACATTGAAGCCCTCGGTCCCGGGGGCGGAGCTCAGCGCCCGCTGCCAGTCCTGCCCGGCGGCGTCCGCGCGGTGGCGCATGTCGGCGAGAAAGCCCGACAGACGCGCGACGACGGACCGCACGCTCTCCGTGAACGGTCGGGTCGTCCCCGAGGGGAGCGTCTGGGTCGGCACGGCCCACGTCGCACCGCCGTCCGCGCTGCGGAGGAGGCCGCTCGATCCCGCGCTGCCACTCATGCTGACGACGATCACGCCGCTCCGGACCGCGACGTCGGTGTGGTCGAACGTGCCCGGGGGGCCGAGGTACTGCCACTGGGCAGAGGCCGGTGCGGCGGTGACGACGGCCGTGGCGAGGACAGCACCGCGCAGGAGCGATGGGCCGAGGCCGGATCGCCGGACGGTGGGAAGAGCGGGCATCTGGAGAGCGGCAGATGAGGCGGCAGCGCCCCAGAGTAGGCGGGCCTCGCTCACCGGCGCAATCCCCCGTTCGGGGGAGTTTGCAACGCGCCGCCCTCAACAGGCCGCCTTCGCGGCCGGGCGGAACGGGCGCAGCCGGCCTTCCCGAAGAAAGACCGGCTGCGCCACCTCCGAGGAGAGTTTCTACCGAACGACCGTGAAGCGCTGCGCGGACTGCACCGCCGCGCCCGAGGCGCGGACGACGTAGACGCCCGCCGGCAGGCGCGACACGTCGACCGTGAACGCCTCGCCGGCCGAGACCGGGCCGTCGTGGACGAGCGCGACGCGCCGGCCGAGCGCGTCGTAGACGGCGACCGAGACGGGCTCGGAGGACGCCGTGCCAATCGTGAACCGGGCTGTTCCCGTCGCCGGGTTCGGCGAGACGGCGGAGAGGCCCGTCGCCGCGCTGGCGAGGTCGTCCTCGCCCGCGGTCGAGAACGTGACCGTGAAGGCCCCCGTGTTGACGTTGAAGAACACGTTGCCGACCGCCGCGACGACGATCCGGCCCTGCGACGTCGACACGTTGGGCACGACTACCTCGGCGGAGCCGTCGTTCGGCGTCGACGCGAGGAGCGTCTCGAACGTCGCGCCGTTGTTGGCCGAGTAGCGGATCTCGACGTTCTCGACGTCGACGAGGTCGAGGTCGGGCACGCCGAGGTCGTCGAGCACGTCGGTGTTGGCGACGTTCCACGTCACCGTTAGCGGCGAGTTGCCGGTGAACGTGAGGCCTGCGCCGGCCGGGGCTGTGACCGTGAACGGGCCCGCGCCGGCGTCGGTGCTGACGCTCATCGTCGCGTCGCCGATGGCGCCGCCGCCGGGGGCGTTGTCGCGCGCGGTCAGGCGGAACGACATCGTGCGGGCGTCGATCGGGAGCGCCTCGCCGATGACGGGCGTCTGCCCCGCGAACAGCCGCGTCGGCTGCGGGAACGTCCGCGACGGCGACGCGGTCGGGTTGAAGGAGCGGAAGAACGGCGGACCGGTGGGGTTGCCGTTCGTCGCCGGCGCGCCGGCGGCGCCGATGTTGAACTGCTCCCACGTGTACGTCAGCGTGGCCGGCGTGGCGTCCGTCGCCGAGCCCGTGAGCGTGAACGGCGTGCGGACCGGAATGCGGACCGGCGCCCCAACGGTCACGACGGGCGAGTCGTTGCCGCTCGGCGTCGCGACGCCGCACGTGCTGCCGCCGCCGGTCTGGAGGAACGTCGAGATCTGGAGCAGCGAGATCGAGTGGAAGTACGGGTCCGAGAAGCTCTGGAGGTCGTGCGAGCCGCAGATGCCGGCGTAGCCCATGATCGTCGAGCCCGAGCCCGGCTCGTAGGACGTGCTGTTGTTGCGGTTGCCGCCGCCGCAGCTGCTCGCGGTCCCGTTGAAGCTGTGGTCCCCGCGGAACTGGTGGCCCATCTCGTGCGCGACGTAGTCGATGTAGAACGCGTCGCCGACGGGGTTCGGAAGGCCCGTGATGCCGCTGGCCTTCTGGCCCGCCGCACACACGACGCCGAGGCCGGCGAGACCGCCGCCGCCAGTCGAGAAGTTGTGCCCGATGTCGTAGTTCGCCGTCCCGATGATGTTGTCGATGACGGTCTGGTTCTGGTTGATCAGCACCTCGGTGTTGTTGTTGTCGAACGGGTCCGTGGTGCTGTTGGTGAAGATGAGCTGGTCGTTGTTGGCGACGAGCTCCATCCGGACCGACAGCTCGCGCTCGTAGACCCCGTTGACGCGGTTCATGGCCGTCACCTGGGCTGCGAGCGTGCCGGCGACGGTCCCGCCGAAGACGGCCGAGTACTCGCCCGTCGCCGAGAGCGCGAGGCGGTAGGTCCGCCGGACGGCGCCGTTGGGGATGACCGCGGCGAGCGTCGCCGGGCCATTAGCGGCACCGTCAGGACCGTCGAGGAGGAGCTCGGCGGCGATGGCAGCGCGCTGCGCGTCCGTCACGACGACGTCGCCGGCGTAGTACGCGACGTAGTCCGATGCCGTCTCGCGCGAGTACGAGTCCACGTAGACCGTCCCGCCGGGCGTGAAGGCCATCGCGGCGAAGCCGGCCGGCGTGAGGCTGATCCGGACCGTCGCCGCCGGCACGTCGCGGCCCTGCCCGACGTACGTCCGGATCTCGGGGTAACGGGCCTGAAGCTCGGGCGCCATCACGGGCGCCTCGACGACGCGGAACCACAGCACGCCGCCGTCGGGCGTCGGGACGGGCACGTCGGCGCCGCGCGCCAGCCCGGCCGCCTCGGGCGGGGCGGTCGCGAGGCGGGCCGCCATCGCCGGACGGTCGAGGCGGAGCGTGCGGTGGGCGGTCGTGGTGGTTGCCGGTGCGCCGAGGGCTGCGCGGGCAGAGATGTCGGACCAGAAGCCGTCGCTCTGCGCGCGCGCGGACGGGACGAGAAGGCAGACGGCAGCGGCGAGCGAGGCCACGCGGGCGAGAGACGGCATCAGAACGTCAGGTGTGGAGAGAAGCCGAAGAGTACGGCGCGTAGGCCCCGAAGTCACCCCAGCATTCCCCGGGCGGTTGGCCCGGGGCGACTACCGTCCGGGGGGCACGCCCAGGAGCGCATCGAGGCTGCCCGTGGTCACCGAGTGGTAGGTCGGGCGGGCGGCGGCGTAGATGCGCTGCGCGAGCGGGCGGCCCCAGTCGGTTGCCGCGAGGTCGCCGTAGAGCGGGCGGACGTACTTGCGGCGGCCCTGACGCATCAGGAACGATTCGAGGGCGGGGAACGCCGGCTCGTAGCGGTTCCGGATGGCGATGCGAAGCCACGAGAACAGGACCTCGGAGTTGCCCGAGCGCGAGAGGCCGAAGGTCTGGTCGAGGTTCGCGAGGCGCGCCGCGGGGAGCGTCTCGGGCAGGGCCTGCAGAAAGTGGATCCACTGCGGCGTCGCCCAGCCGGCCGTGCCGGCGTCCGCCGCGAGGTCCACGGCGCCCTGACCGCTGGCGAAGGCGGCGGCCGCCGCCTCGGCACGGGCGAGGGCGACCGAGCGGACGGCCGGCACGTTGTCCGGCAGGCCCGGCATCTCCATCCACTCCTCGGGGCGGACGGCCGCGCGCGCGGCCGCGTCGCCGTTCCAGAGGTGCGCGTCCAACTCGGCGAGCAGGCCGGCCGTCGTCATCGAGCCGAAGGCGTTGCGGTCGAAGTAGCCCCGCAGGAACGCGTCGAGGCGCGGCCGCCCGACGACGGACTCGACGGTGTAGAGGAATGCGGCGCCCTTCTCGTACGGGATGCTCGTGAAGCCCTCGTCGGGGTCACGGCCCGCGAGGTCGACGTGCAGGATCTGGTCGGCGGGGGGCAGCGTCGCCAGCTCGGCGACGAGTTCGGCGCGGCCGAGCTGGCGCAGCATCTCGGCGTACTCGGCGCCGTAGACGGCCTCCATGATGCGGTTCTCGAAGTAGACCGTAAAGCCCTCGTTGAGCCAGAAATCGCTCCACGTCGCGTTGGTGACGAGGTTGCCGGACCACGAGTGGGCGAGCTCGTGCGCGACGAGACTCACGAGCGAGCGGTCGCCGGCGAGGATCGTCGGCGTGGCGAACGTCAGCGTCGGGTTCTCCATGCCGCCGAACGGGAAGCTCGGCGGGAGGACGAGCAGGTCGTAGCGGCCCCAGCGGTACGGCCCGTAGAGCCCCTCGGCGGCCGTGATCATCTGCTCGACGTCGCGGAACTCGCTCTCGGCAGGCCCGACGACGGCCGGCTCGGCCCAGACGCCCGCGCGCTCGCCGAGCGGCCGGAACTCGATGTCGCCGACGGCGAGCGCGATGAGGTACGGCGCGATGGGGTGCTCCATCTGGAAGCTGAATACCTGGCGGCCGTCCGGCATGAGGGCGGGGTGGCCGTCGGCGTCGGCGCTCATGACGGCCGTGAGGCCGGCCGGCGCGATGATGTTGGCGCTGTAGGTCTGGCGGATGCCCGGGCTGTCCTGCGTCGGGATCCACGTCCGCGTGAGGATGGCCTCGCCCTGCGTGAACATGAACGGCTGGCCGGACGACGTCTGGGCGGGCGTGAGCCACTGCACAGCCGCCGCGCTCGGGGTCGTCGAGTACTCGACGACGATCTGGCGCGAGCCGGGCATGTCGCCCACGAGCGGGTCGGCGGGCGGCAGGGCGACCGTGAGCGGCGCGCCGAGGAGCGGGTCGGAGGCGCCGACCGTGAACGCGAGCGGCGTGCCGTCCATGTCGGTCACGGCGGCGACGACGAGGCCGCGCGTGTCGAGGACGACCTCGCGGGCGTCGGGGCGCGCGGCGACGGTCAGCGTGGCCAGGCCGCTGAGCGTCTGCGCCTCCATGTCTACGGTAAGGCTCAGCCCGACGTGCGTCACGCGGGCCTCGGCGGGACGGGCGTACGAGTGGACGTCCTGCGTCGGCGCCGGGCGCCCGGGGCGCGGCCCGCCCGTCGCCGGGGCGCCGTCCTCGACGCGC
>DASWMO010000146.1:0-7770 GCA_036399715.1 Rubricoccaceae bacterium | reverse complement strand
GCCTCGTCAACCTCACCACGACCGGCGCGACGGCCGAGGAGCGCTACTCCCGCGCCCTCGGCTCCAACGACTTCACCGTCTCCAGCACCGTCACCCCCGGCGAGACGCAGACCGAGGCCGTCTCGGTCGTCAACCCGACCGACTTCTTCGTCTCGACGCTCGTCGCCGTCCTCCGCCGCGAGGGCATCGAGGTCGATGGCGAGGCGGTCGACGTCGACGTGTGGGGCGCGCGCCCGCGCTACGACCGCATGACGCGCATCGCGACGCACCTCTCGCCCGAGCTCTCGGCGATCGTCGGCGTGACGAACACGGACAGCAACAACCTCTACGCCGAGCAGATCCTCCGCACGATGGGCGCCTACCGGTACACGGGCACGCAGTACGCGCTCGGCTCGACCGAGGCGGGCGTCGTCGCCGGCGAGCCGTTCCTGCACCGCATCGGCATCGACACCGATAACCTGTCGCTCATCGACGGCTCGGGCCTCTCGGCCATGAACCGCCTCACGCCGCAGGCCATCATCACGCTGCTCGACGCGATGCACCGCCACCCGGACCCGGCCACGCGCGACGCGTTCTACCGCTCGCTCTCGGTCGGCGGCGTCACAGGCACGCTGAGCAACCGCTACCGCGGCGGCATCGCGCGCGGCAATGTCCACGCCAAGACGGGCTACATCTCGGGTGCGCGGACGCTCTCGGGCTACGTGACGGCCTCGAACGGGCACCTCGTCGCGTTCTCGCTGCTCTGCAACAACTACGAGACGACGACGGCACGCGTCAACCGCGCCCAGGACGAGGTCGTCGAGATGCTCGCCGGCTGGCACTGACCGAGACGCTGGTCTTAGGCGTCCTCCCGGAGCGGGTTCGGGACCACCCCTCTTCGTAGTCGTGGCGTGCCAGACAGGGCCGCGTGAGCGGTCTGCTCCGGCCCGGTTCGCCGCGACCCGTCTCAACCCTTTCCCTCTCCATGATCCACGGAACGACGGTACTGGGCGTCCGCCACAACGGGCGCGTCGCGCTCGGCTCGGACGGGCAGGCGACGATGGGCGACACGGTCGTGAAGCACAACGCACGCAAGGTGCGCGCGCTCCACGGCGGCGCGCTCCTCGCCGGGTTCGCCGGCTCGACGGCCGACGCGTTCACGCTCTTCGAGCGCTTCGAGGCCAAGCTGGAGCAGTTTCGCGGCAACACGCTCCGCGCGGCCGTTGAGCTCGCCAAGGACTGGCGGACGGATCGCTACCTGCGGCGCCTCGAAGCGCTCCTCGCCGTCGCGGCGCCGGACCGCCTGCTGCTCATCTCGGGCACGGGCGACGTGATCGAGCCCGACGACGACGTGATCGCCATCGGCTCAGGCGGGTCGTACGCGCTCGCCGCGGCGCGGGCAATGGTCAAGCACGGGCCCGGCCTCTCGGCGCGCGAGATCGTCGAGGACGGCCTCGCCATCGCGGCGGACATCTGCATCTACACCAACCACAGCCGGACGATTCTGGAGATCGACGCCGTAGAGCCCGCGGCCCAGTCCGGCACGTAACGCCGGCCCGGCGTCTAGACCGCGACCTTTAGCCGCGCCTCGCGGCCGGTGACGTCGAACAGCTCGCCGGGCGGTACGCGGCGAGATCGCTGGCGGGCCGCTGCACCATGTCGCTCTGGAGCGCGGGGAAGGTCAGCTTCTGGGCCTTGATCTGGTCTGCCGCGGGGCGGTAGAGGACGTCGGGGGCGTCGATCATCGGGGAAAGATGGAGGAGAGCGTAGGGCGGAGCCGGATGCGGCGGGCCGCGGCAACCCGGGGCAGCGTGCCGTGTTTCCAGCGGCCGGGGCGCGCTGAAAACCTGCGGTGCCTCGCTGGGGCGGAGTTAATCTGGTGTACAACTGATTTGTCTTCCATGCCCGACGCCTCCACGCCGTCCGACCCCTCCGGCGACGGTGCCCCCGCCGCGGAGGCCGCCCTCGCGCCCGGCGCGGAGACGGCGCCGGTGACGCCCGAGGAGGCGCCGGACGACCCCTATGCGGACACGCCCGACGACGAGTTGCTCGTCGTCGGCCTCGGCGCGTCGGCGGGCGGTGTCGAGGCGCTCGAACGCTTTTTCAGCGCCCTCCCGGACATGCCCGGGGCGGCCTTCGTCGTCGTGCTGCACCTCTCGCCGGACCACGAGAGCCACCTCGCCGAGGTCCTCCAGCGCGCGACGGCGATGCCGGTCCAGCAGGTCCGCCGGGCCGTCCGGACCGAGGCGAACCACGTCTACGTCATCCCGCCGAACCGCAGCCTGTCCATGGCCGACGGGACGCTGGAGCTCTCGGCCTACGCCGACGACGGGGAGCGCCGCGCGCCGATCGACCTGTTCTTCCGGACGCTCGGGACCGAGCACCGCCGCTGCGCCGCCGTCGTCCTTTCGGGGACCGGCGCCGACGGGTCGGTCGGCATCAAGCGAGTCCACGAGGCCGGCGGGCTCGTGCTCGCGCAGGAGCCGATGGACGCGGCCTACGACGCGATGCCGCTCAACGCCGTCGAGACGGGCCTCGTCGATGCGGTCGGGACGGCCGAGGCGCTCGCGCGGCGCGTGGCGGCGTTCGTGGACTCGACGGCCGTCGTGCGCCTGCCCGACGGCGCGCCCGAGTCCGACACGGAGGCGCTCGTGCAGCTGCTCGCGAGCCTCCGCGCGCGGACCGGCCACGACTTCGCGCACTACAAGCGCGCGACGGTCATGCGCCGCATCGCGCGCCGGATGCACGTCCACAGCCTGGCGTCGCTGACCGAGTACGCCTCGCTCGTCCGCAGCAGCACCGACGAGGCCGCGGCGCTCCTGCAGGACCTGCTCATCTCGGTCACCAACTTCTTCCGCGACCCCGCGGCGTGGAAGGCCCTCGCCGAGACCGTCGTGCCGCAGCTGTTCGAGGGCAAGGGCCCCGGCGACACCATCCGCGTGTGGAGCGCGGCCTGCGCGACGGGCGAGGAGGCGTACAGCCTCGCGATGCTCCTCGCCGAGCACGCGGCGACGCTCGAGCGCCCGCCGGCCTTCCAGGTCTTCGCGAGCGACATCGACGAGGACTCGCTCGCGCGTGCCCGCGAGGGCCGCTACTCCGAGGCCATCGTCGCCGACGTGAGCGCCGAGCGCCTCGCGCGCTTCTTCAACCCCGAGCACGGCCACTTCTGCGTCCGCAAGGAGATCCGCGAGCGCGTGCTGTTCTCGTCGCACAGCCTCATCAAGGACCCGCCGTTCTCGCGGCTGGACCTTATCGCGTGCCGCAACCTGCTGATCTACCTCCAGCGCGAGGTCCAGGTGCGCGTCTTCGAGCTGTTCCACTACGCGCTCGCGCCCGGCGGCGTCCTCTTTCTCGGCTCGTCCGAGGCCGCGGACGTCGTCGACGACCTGTACCGGCCGCTCGACGGCTCCCAGCGCATCTTCCAGCGCCGGGCCTCGGCGCGGGCGGCGGCGATGCTGCCGCGGATGCCACTGCAGCCCGCGAGGGTGGCCCCGCAGCGGGCCGCGCGTGGGCCGGGCGGGCGCGTGATCACGCCGCGCTCGACCGGCGCCGTCGCCGCGGACCTCCACCAGCGGCTCCTGGAGGCGTATGCCCCGCCGAGCGCCGTCGTGGACGAGCGCCACGAGATCGTCCACCTCTCCGAGACGGCCGGGCGCTTTCTGCGCTTCTCCGGCGGCGTCCCGTCGACGAACATCGTCCAGGCGGTCGCGCCGGAGCTGCAGCTCGAGCTCCGGCTGGCGCTCCACCGGGCCTTCCAGCAGGGCAAGAGCACGTCGGGCGGGCCGATCCGCGTGAACGTCGGCGGCGAGGAGACGCACGTCCACCTCATCGTCCGCCCCGGCGTGCCCGACGGGACCGACGAGGCGCTCGCGCTCGTCATCTTCACCGAGGTCGAGGCCGAGCCGGCGCCCGCCGGGCGCACCGGCGACCCGCCGACGGACGCGCTCGTGGCCGGCCTCGAGGCCGAGCTCGACCGGACGCGCGAGCGCCTCCAGCTGACGGTCGAGGAGCACGAGACGATCGTCGAGGAGCTGCGGGCGTCCAACGAGGAGCTCCAGTCCGTCAACGAGGAGTACCGCTCCGCGACCGAGGAGCTCGAGACGAGCCGCGAGGAGCTCCAGTCCGTCAACGAGGAGCTCGTGACGGTCAACAACGAGCTCACGGCGCACGTGGACGAGGTCACGCGGGTCCACTCGGACCTCCAGCACCTCATGTCGTCGACCGAGATCGGGACGCTCTTCGTCGACCGCGACCTGCGCGTGCAGCGCTACACGCCGCGCGTGGCGCGGCTGTTCAACGTCGTCGCCGGGGACCGCGGGCGGCCGCTCGCGCACGTCACGCACCGCCTCCACGACATCGACCTCACGGCCGACGCGGCCGGCGTGCTCGCGAGCCTCGTGCCGGCCGAGCGCGAGGTCCGCACGCACGACGGCGAGACGTACCTCGTCCGGATCCGGCCCTACCGGACCGTCGACGACCGAATCGAGGGCGTCGTGCTGACGTTCGTGGACATCACCGCGCGCGTCGAGGCCGAGACCGCGCTGCGCGAGTCCGAGGAGCAGCGCCGGCTCGCGATGGAGGCCGCGGCGATGGGCACGTTCGTGTGGCCCATCGGCGGCGAGACGGTCGAGGCGGACGCGCGACTGCGGGCGGTCTTCGGCCTGCCCCCCGGCACGGACCCGCTCCCGACGGCCGACTTCCGCGCGCTCATCCACCCCGACGACGTGCCGCAGCTCGCGGCCGTCCGCGATGCGGCCGAGACCGAGGGCGCCCACACCGGCGTGGACTTCCGCGTCGTGCAGCCGACGGGCGAGGTCCGCCACGTCGAGGTCCGGAGCCGGACGTTTGGCGAGGGCGACGGCCGGCGGTCGGTCGGGCTCGTGCTCGACGTCACCGAGCGCGTCCGCGCCGACGAGGCGCTGCGGGCGTCCGAGGCGCGGCTGCGCCTCGCGACCGAGAGCGGCGGCGTCGCGGTCGGCATCTGGGACTTCGTGACGGGCCGCGTCACCGGCGACGCGCGCCTCGCGTTCCTCTACGGCCTCGACGAGGCCGAGGTGACCTCGCCCGAGGGGACGGACAGCGCCGCGCTGTTCGCGCGCATCCACCCGGAGGACCTGCCGGCCGTCGAAGCGGCGTCGGCGCGCGAGATCGAGACCGGCGCGGGCGGCTACTCGGTCGAGTACCGCGCGCTCGGGGCCGACGGCGTGTGGCGCTCCCTGCTCATCCACGCCGCCGTCGAGCGCTCGCCCGAGGGCGAGCCCGTCCGCTTCGCCGGGGCCATCCTCGACGTGACCGAGCGCGTCGCGGCCGAAGAGGCCCTGCGCGCGTCCGAGGTCCGCTTCCGGACCCTCTTCGAGACCATCGACGAGGGCTTCGCACTGTGCGAGATGATCACGGACGACGCGGGCGAGCCGGTGAGCTACCGCTTTCTCGACACCAACCCCGCCTTCAGGGCCATGACCGGCCTCGACGTCATCGGGAAGACCGTGCACGAGGTCCTGCCCGACGAGGCGGAGGCGTGGATCGCGCACTTTGCGCCCGTCGCCCTCGGCGGCGAGACGGTCCGCTTCGAGCAGGCCGCCAACGCGATCGGGCAGACGTTCAGCGTCTACGCCTCGCCGGCCGAGCCCACCGGGAGCGGCCGCTTCACGCAGGTCTTCTCGGACGTGACGGTGCAGCGCCGCGCCGCCGAGGCCCTCGAAGCCGACGCGCGCCGGAGCGGCTACCGCGTCGCCCTCGCCGACGCGCTGCGGCTGCTGTCGGACCCGCGCGAGGTCCAGGGGGCCGCCGCGCGCGTCCTCGGCGAGTACCTCGGGGCGATGCGCGTTCACTACGCCGAGGTCGAGCCCGACGACGTCCATGCGGTCGTCGCGGACGAGTACGTGCAGGACGCCGCACCGGCGACGGGGCGGCACCGCCTCGACGACTTCGGCCCGACGCTGAACGAGGCCTACCGGGCCGGCCAGGGACGCGCCGTCCCCGACGTCGAGGCCGAGGCGTCGCTCGCCGAGCCGGAGCGCGCGGCGTACCGCGCGTTGGGCATCGCGGCACTCGTCGCCGTGCCGCTGGTCAAGAATGGCCGCCTCGCGGCCCTGCTCGTCGTCCACCAGCGCACGCCGACGGCGTGGACGCCCGACGAGATCGCCCTCATCGAGGAGACCGCCGAGCGGACGTGGGCCGCCTCCGAGCGCGCCCGCGCCGAGACGGCCGCTCGCACGCAGGCCGCGCGCGTGGCCTTCCTCGCCGAGACAGCCGCCAGCCTGCTCCGCGGCGTCGACCCGGAGGCGCTGCTCCGCGACCTCGCCGGCCCGCTCGCCGCGCTCGTCGGCATGGAGGCCTTCACGCATTACACGGCCGACGGCGACAGCCTGCGGCTCGTGACCGCCGAGGGCTTCGACCCGGCCGCCGTCGCACAGAACGGGCACCGCGCCATCGGGACGGGCCTGTCCGGGCGCGCCGCCGAGCTCCGCGCGCCCGTCGTCGAGAACGACGTCCAGAGCTCCGAGAGCCCCGAGACGGCGATCGCGCGAAGCCTCGGCCTCGCGGCCTACGGCGCGTTCCCGCTCGTCGCCGAGGGCCGCCTGCTCGGGACGGTCTCGCTGGGCACGCGCGGCGCGGCGCGCTTCGACGACGGGGCGCTCGACGTCGTCCGGGCCGTCTGCGACTACGTCGCCGTCGCCGTGGCCGCGGCCGAGGCGGCGCGGCACCTCGCCGAGTCCGAGACGCGCTACCGGATGCTGTTCACGTCCATCGACGAGGGCTTCGCGCTCTGCGAGATCGTCACCGACGAGGCGGGCGTACCCGTGGACTACCGCTTCATCGAGGTCAACCCGGCGTTCTTCGCGATGACGGGCCTCCCGGCCGGTGCCGCCGGCCAGACCGCGCGCGCCCTCATTCCGGACCTTGAGGATCACTGGATCGAGCGATACGCCCGCGCCGCTCTCGGCGGCGAGACGATGCGCTTTGTCGAGGGCTCGGCGGCGATGGGCCGCGTCTTCGACGTCTTCGCCGCGCCGGCCGACACGCCCGGCCGCTTCACGGCCGTCTTTACAGACATCACGGCGCGCTCGATGGCCGAGGCGGCGCTCCAGAGCGAGGCCCGCCGGGCCGCCTACCGCGTCACGCTCTCGGACGCGCTACGGCCGCTCGCGACGCCTGCGGCCGTCCACTCGACGGCGACGCGCCTGCTCGGCGAGCACCTCGGCGCCAGCCGGGTGTACTCGGGCGCCGTGAGTGCGGACGGCAAGGACGTCACGCTCGGCCCGGACTACCACGACGGCGTGCCGAGCGCGGCAGGGGTGCACCGCCTCGGCGCCTTCGGCGCGCGCCTCGCGGACGGCCTGCGCGAGGGCCGCACGATGGCCGCCTCGCACGTCTCGGCCGACCGGAGCCTCTCCGCGCGCGAGCTCAAGACGTACGCCGCCCTGGGCGTCGAGGCCTACATCGGCGTCCCGATCCTGCGCGATGGCCGGCTCGTGGGCGTCCTCGGCACCCACCACAGCACGCCGCGCGTGTGGACGCCGGCCGAGATCGCACTCGTCGAGGAGACCGCCGAGCGGACGTGGAACGCCGCCGAGACGGCCCGGGCCGAGGCGGCCGTCCGCGAGTCCGAGGCCCGCGCGCGCCTCGCGCTCGACATCGCGGCCATCGGCTCGTGGACGTGGGAGCCCGCCGACGACACGATGACGCCCGACGCCCGCACGGGCGAGATCTGCGGCATCCCCTCCGGCCGGCCCCTCCCCGTCGCGGACGTGCTCGCGCGGGTCCACGGCGACGACCGCCCCCGGATCG
>DASWMO010000145.1:0-38704 GCA_036399715.1 Rubricoccaceae bacterium | reverse complement strand
CCCCGACGTGCCCGCCGAGACAGGCGCGGCCGACCTCGCCCGCGGCGTCGACGCCGCGGGCGAGGTCGGCCGCGCCTGTCTCGGCGGGCACGTCGGGGGCGAGGCCGGCGTCCGGTGCGGCGTCGGCACCGCCGGGCGGGACGGCGGCGATGAGCGGCAGATCCACCTCGATGCCCGAGTTCGGGAGGCGCAGAAAGTAGAAGGCCCCGCCGTTGAGGCCGCGCTGGTTGCCGCCCGTCGTCTGCCCGACGAGCACGCCGAGGCCGGCCTGCCGCAGCGTCCGGGCGAACTCGGATGTAGCCGAGCTGTTGTCGGCGCCGACGATTACGGCCACGCGGCCGGCGTAGCGCGTCCCGCGCGGGCGGACGACGGCGCCGTCGTCGTACCGCGTCAGGCGGTACGTGCCGTCGCCGCGGGGGACGGTGGCGTCGCCCCAGTCGTCGAACGAGCGGTCCCACGTGTCGAGGACAGGCCGGAGGTCGTCGGGGACCGTGCGGTAGCGGACGATGCGCTCGAAGGCGGCCACGGCGATCTCGCGGTCCGCGAGGCGGGCGAGGATCGCGTCGCCGACGCTCTCGCCGCCCTCGTTGCCGCGCAGGTCGATGACGAGCCGCGGCGTGCCGCGGGCGGCGAGCGCGTCGAAGGTCGAGTCCACGAATGCGCGCCAGTCCCAGCCGCTGTTGAACGTCGCCCACGAGGGCATCGTCAGGAGCGCTGTCTCGGCGCCGAGGTCGCGGACGGTCCAGCCGACGCCGGGCGTGCCGCCGGCCGTGCGGGCGTCGGCCTCGCGGACCGCCTCGCGCTCGGCGGCCGTCATCGTCGGGACGCGGACGCTCCGGCGGGCACCTGTGAGCGGGTCGCGGAGGTCGAGCGCGACGGTCTCGCCGAGGATAAACAGGAGTGGGAGGTACACGTCGAGGGACTCGTAGCGGCTCGCTCCGATCACGTTCAGCGTCGCGACGCGCGTGGCGTCGAGGCTGCCGTCGGCACGCGCGAGCGGTAGCAGCCACGCGAGGAGCGTATCTGCCGGGACGCCGTCGACGGCGAGGATTTCTGTCCCTGGCGGCAGCCCGTTGCCCGCGAGGTCACGCGTGACGACGAGTGCGCCGCCGGTCCAGCGGCCGTAGAGCGGCAGCCGCCGTCCGGCCGTCACGACGGCCTCGGTAACTCGCTCGTTCTGGTTGGAGAAGTTGGGGTACGTGTGGCCGCAGCGGATCGTCGCGAGCATGCGCGCGAGGGCGAGGTAGGCATCGGGCAGCGTCGCGCCTCGGGTGAGCACGGCGGCGAGCGCGTCGAAGCGGGCACCGGTCTCGGCCGGCGTGGCGTAGCGATACAGGCCCGGGTGGAGGGCCTCGAAGGCCCGCCGCAGCACGGCGGCATCGGCGCGGAGGGCAGCCCCGGAGATCCATGTGGCCGGGCGGCGCAGGGCGTACGTGTGGCGCTCGAAGAAGGCGTCGGTGCCGGTATAGCGGACCTCTTTGAGCAGCGCCCACGCGTCCGTGCCGGCCGTGAGCGTCTCGCGGATCGTGGCCGGCCGGTCGTTGTCGTCGCCCTCGCGCTCGATCACGAGTTGCAGCCGGCCGCCCGTCGTGTCGCGGCCGACGACCGTCCATTCGTAGTCGCCGAAGGAGAGGCGCGCCGGGTCCGTCCCGGGGCCGAGCAGGTCCCGGCCGCCCTCGACGGCGCGGCCGTCGGGCTCGGTGTAGGCGTAGCGGAATTCGAGCACGGACGCGTCCAGCGCGTCGCGCTGCTCGGCGACGCCGATCCGGACGCCGAGCCCGACCCGCGTCGCGTCGTCCTGGTAGTCGGTGTAGATCAGCGTCCCCGTCCAGTCACCGACGAGCCGGCGGAACGGGGCGACCGGGTCGGCCGCCTCGTGGACGAGTGGGGCGGGCTGTGCCGGCGTATCGGGGGCGGACGTGAGAAGGGCGAGGGCGAGCGCGAGCAAGGACAGGCGGGACATCGGAGGGCGGAGAGTGGATGCCGCAAAGTGCCCCGTCGGCCGTGTCGCGTCGCCTCAGGGACGAAATGAGACGCCGGTTTTCAGTCCAACATCCTCTTCGGGACGCCTCCGCGTGGCCCGCTCGGCGTCGCGGCGGACCTCGGAGGGCGTCTGCCCGGTCGCCGCCTTGAAGGCACGGTTGAACGTCGCCTTGGACGAGAACCCGGCCTCGAGCCCGACGGCGAGGACCGAGAGGTGCGCCTTCGCCGGGTCCGCGAGTGCCTGCCGCGCGTCGGCGACACGGAGGCCGTTGATGTACGGCGCGTAGGCCGTCCCGAGCCCCTCATTGAGGACGTACGAGAGCGTCTTGTCCGGCATCCCGAGCGCGTCGGCGAGAAGGCCGAGCGTGAGGTCGGGGTTGCGGTACGGCCGCTCGGCCTCGACGGCCGCCCGGACACGGCGGGCCTCGGCTGCGAGCGCGTCGGCGGTGAGCCCGTATGTCGCCACGCGCGGGGCGGGCGCCGGCGGCATCCACCGGGCCGGGTGGAGTTGGTCCCACCCGTGGAGCGCGAACGTCACCAGGACGCCGACGTACGCGACGTGCTTCGGGAAGGCGTACCACGGCCAGTTGTACGGGTTGATGCCGGCCCCGAATCCGAGCACGGCGTCCGCCACCTCGTACGCCGTGAGGACGATGAAGAGGACGGCGGCGGTCCGCAGGAACCGCCCGAGCCACCGCGCCCGCGCCCGCGCCCACTCGGGCGCGTTCGGAGCTGGCCGGACGAGCCTCAGCGCTGCCCACACATACCCGCCCGAGACGACGACGAACAGAACGCCGGTCGCGGGCCCGAGGACGGGGCTCACGACGGCCTGCCACAGCCACGCCTTGAAGGCCACGCTCCGGAAGCCGACCGACGCCCAGAACGCGACCTGCGCGAGCGGGAGCACCGCGTGGACCGCGTCGCGGGCGGCGAGCCCCGGCCGGACGCGCTCGCGGACGTAGAGGTACACGAGCGGGCCGATGGCGAGCGAGAAGTCCAGCGGCAGGAAGTAGAGCTGCTCGTACGCCGAGCACACGCCGACCTCGCACAGGAGACTGTTGCCGAACGTCGCCGCGGTCAGCAGGAGGAGCGCGCCGAGCCAGACCTGCGCGCGGCGGTCGCCCGCGCGCCGCACGAGCAGGCCGACGCCGACGGCGAGGCCCGCCAGGATCGCCCCGGCCGAGAGCAGGGACGAGACGAGCGCGTCGAGCGGGAGCGGCATCGGGCAAAGTAGCCGTGGCACTGGCCCGCGTCCGTGCCGGCCTTCGACGGACCCGGCTTACGACGGGTCGAAGTGCTCCACGACCGAGCTCACGTGCTGGATGGCCGTCTGGCCGAAACCCAGCCGGTTCGTGATCGCCGCTACGGACGGGTCTGCGAACGTCACGTTGACCTGGTTACCGATCCGGACGAAGGCGCCGTACTCGGCCCCGCTGCGGATGGCGTTCCGCCACGCGTCGTCGGCTGCGAGTTCCTCGATGTGCTGCGTCGAGCCTGCTTCCTGGGTGTGCCAGTACACCGAGGCTTCGTAGACCGGTTCATCGTCGGAGTCGCGGACGATCTGGACCGCCAGTGCGCCGTCACGGTCAGACAAGAAGCCGATGCACATCGGGCGACTCGGGCACTCCGAGGTCCCGTAGGGCCAGAACGGGCTCTGTGGCACCTCGCCGTCGGTGAGGTGCGTGAGCAGGCGCAGGCTCTGCACGTCTACGACGAACGTGTTGAGGTCAGCCGGGAGAAAGCTCGGCGAGGCGAAGGCGTCGCCCGGACGTGCCCGCTCGCCGAAGCCCGTCGCGACCGCGCCGTCATACGTTTCGGTGCGCGTGACGAGGTGGAACAGGGCCGCGCCGTGGCCGCTGGGGTTCTTGAAGCGGACGTAGAAGCGCTCCGCGGGCTGCGAGGCGGCAAGGTCGGCGAGTGTCTTCCGGAACCACGTGTAGCGCTCGTGGCGGTCGGCGGGGCTGCCGGTGCGCTCGGCGAAGTAGATCGTCCGCTTCTCGGGCGTCGCGCTCTCGAAGCGGTGCTCGTGGTCGTAGAGCAGGCCCTGCAGTCCGAAGTAGCGGGCAGTTCCGCCGAACTCGGCGTGGCCTGGCGTGCCCGGCCCGGTCTCGCCGATGGAGCCCATGCCCCAGTTACCGGTCAGCGCGCGGTTGATCGTGACGTCGGTGTGGCCGCCCGGCGGCGGGGCCTCCTGGTCCACGACGAGCCCCCCATTGAGCGTCACCTTGCCCGAGGACCAGTCGACGGCGACATGCTGCTCCCGGGGGCGGACGAGAATCAGCCCGGTCCACTCCAGCCGGCCCAGGACCGTCAGGTCGCCGTCGACGAGGAGAAGGCCATTGCCCGAGAGGCGCCCGTTGTTGGCAATGGTGAGGTCTCCGGTGACATGGACGATGCGCGCGTCGGCGGGCGTCGTTGCGGGGAAGGCCCCGTACGTCCGGCGGTCCGAGATCGTGACGGGCCCCGTCAGACGCGTATCGCCGGCGCCGAAGGCCGTCATGGCACGTCCGACGAGCTCGATCGGCGACGGCGCGCCAAACTGGCTCCGGACAGCGTCCATGCCGGAGACGACCTCGAGCGGCGAACGCGTGCCGCGAACGGTTGCCAGGCCGGCCCCAAAGTCGGTCTGGATGTCAGACAGGTTGAGGACCGTCGAGAGGCGGTAAGCCGTAAAGCGGGTCGCGTCGAAGTAGGTCTTACGCGTGCCGCCATTGATCGTCGCCTGTGGGTCGACCTGCGAGACGGCGTAGGGCGCGTCGACCCAGATCGGGCCGGGCCAGCCCGTGTTGGGGATCCGGTAGCGGCTCTCGATCCGCTGGCCGACGCCGCCGCGGTAGGCGGCGAGCCGGAACGCGACGACCGTGTTGGCGCTCTCGAGGTGGTAGTCCTCGACGTCGACGCGGTAGCCGTCGACGGTGAACGTCCGCCCGAGCGGGAGGCCCGTCCGCCAGCGCCGCGTCGCCGGGTCCACGGCGGCGTCGAGGACGGTCGCGACGGCGTCGTCGAGCGTCTGGCGGACGAGGGCCTGCTGCTGGTTGAGCGTGTGCGAGCGGTCGCCGCCCAGCCCGGCGTTGAGGAGCATGCTGCCTCCGGCCGCGGCGGCGATGAGCAGAAGGAGGAGGCGTCCCATCAGGCGTCAGTGGTCAGGTTGGGCGGCCGGACGGTGAGGACCGCGCGGGCACTGTTGGTCTGCTGCGTCCGCGTCCGGCCCGGCATGGCGCGCGGGGCGGGCACGGCGACGACGATCTGGAAGGCGATCTGACTGAAGCGCAGCGGCGGCGCGCCTACGAACGTCTCGGAGGCACGCCCGCGGAACTTGACGTCGAAGTCGACGACGCCGTCGGCGACGACCGCGGCCGTGCCGTATCCGGACCCTGTGTCGAGTTGGCGAGTGAGCTGGTACACGCGGCGCGTCCGCGTCCCGACCGCGACCATGCGGGTCGTGGCCTGCATCTGGTAACGGACCGACGCCGCGCGGACGGTCCCGCCCTGGACCGTCCGAGTGTAGGCCGGGATCTCGACCGTCGTCGTGAGATCGTTGGCCGCGTCGCGGACGAGCCGGCAGCGGTAGACGCCGAGCGTGGCCATCGCCATCGTCTCGCTCAGGGTGTTGTCGAACTCCTGAGCGAGGACGTCCGCGGCCGAGGTCGCCCGCTGCTGCGCGGCATCCGAGACCGTGTCCTCGATCGCCGAGAGGCGGTCGCGCATCTGCAACGTCAGCAGCGCGACGAGCACGAACGTGCCCGCGGCGATGGCGGTGAGCTGGTCGAGGAGCGTGAGCACGGGCTAGCTGTTGTGGACGAACTGGAGCGCGGCCGAGACGCGGACGGGGAGCGTGAGCGCGACCGGCGGGCGCTGCGTCGGGCCGGTCGTGAGTTCGCGCACTTCGACGGTCACAATCTTGGCGGTCGTCGGGGCGGAAGTGGGCACCCACGTGCCTGGGACGGCGTATCTCACCCTCGCAGTGACCGTGAACGAGACGGCGCCCTCGCCGGCGGCGGCGGCCTGGGTGACGGAAAGCCCGTCGAGGTCGTCGACGTCGTCCAGCGTGGTGACGTCGGCGAGGGTCTCGCCGGCTTCGCGGCCGGGTGTCGCCGTAAGCCCGGCGACGTTGCCCTGAAGGCGCATCTGGACCGCGCCCACGTCGGCCTCGTCGAAGGCCAGGTCGCGGGCCAGCCCAGTCCACCGCTCGCCGACGTCGAGCGCCGCCGCCTCGACCTCGCGGCCGATCGCGGAGCGCTCGTCGGCCGCGATGGACCGGTGCCGGTTCAGGCTGTACACGGCCAGGAGGATCACCGACGCGACGACGAGGAGGGTCTGAGGCACAAGAGGAGAGGCGGGGCGCTGCGGCCTGTGCAAAGCTGAGTCCTAACGGCGCACCGGAGTGGGGTGGAGGGCCCGCCCGTGCCCCCGTGGCGGATTAGCGGCTCACAATGCGTCCGCCAGGTTTCCGCACGCGCGCCTGTCGGGGGTCATCCGGACCGGCATGTGGCCGGCCGGCGGGTTCCTTTCGAACCGTTCGCACACCGAATGCCGCACAGCGGACCCGGGCGGCGGGCGTAGACTTCCATCCCGCCGTCCTGCCGCCCCGTGACCGCCCCCCCCGCCCCGCCGATTCTGGCCATCGAGACGTCGTGCGACGACACCGCCGCCGCCGTCTGGTCGGGCGGCCGCCTCGCGTCGAGCGTCGTGGCCGGGCAGCGCGTGCACGAGGCGTTCGGCGGCGTCGTGCCCGAGCTGGCCAGCCGGGCCCACGAGGAAACGATCGTCCCGACGGTCGAGGCGGCGCTCGCCGAGGCGGGCATGGCGCTCGGCGACATCGGCGCCGTCGCCGTCACGGTCGGGCCCGGGCTAGCCGGGTCGCTGCTCGTCGGGCTCGGCGTCGCGAAGGGGATCGCGCTCGGGCGCGGCCTGCCGCTCGTCGGCGTGAACCACCTCGACGGGCACGCGGCGTCGGTGTACGTCTCGGGCGCCGGCCCGCCGGTCCCGTTTCTGTGCCTCACGGTCTCGGGCGGCCACACGCACCTCTCGGTCGTCGGCGAGGGCCTGCGCCAGACGGTCCTCGGGCGCACGCGCGACGACGCGGCCGGCGAGGCGTTCGACAAGGTCGCGCGGCTGCTCGGGCTGCCGTACCCCGGCGGCCCCCACGTGGACCGCCTCGCGACCGAGGGCGATCCGGCGTTTCTGAAGCTCCCCTCGCCGCGGCTCGCTGGCAAGCACGGCGAGCGCCCGCCGTTCGACGTCTCGTTCTCGGGCCTCAAGACGGCGGTCCGCTACTGGCTCGACGACCATCCGGCCGAAGGCGCTGCGCACGTCGCCGACGTCTGCGCCTCGTTCCAGGCGACCGTTGCCGGCGCGCTCGTCGGAGCGCTCCGCGAGGCCGTGCGCGAGACGGGCATCCGGCACGTCGCGATTGTGGGCGGTGTCTCGGCCAACCGCGGCCTGCGGGCAGCAGCGCAGGCCGCGGCCGAGGCGGACGGCTTCACGCTCCACGTCCCCGACCCGGCCTTCTCGGTCGACAACGCGGCCATGATCGCCGTGGCTGGCGCGTTCCGGTGGGCGTCAGGCGCGCGCGACGGGCTCGACCTCGCGGCCCAGCCTGCGCTCGCGCTGTGACGGCCGAGGGCGGTCCTGAGGCAGGCGCCGACGGCCTCGCGCCGTGGCGTGACCGCATCGACCATATCGACCGCCTCATCGTCGCGCTCCTGAACGAGCGCGCGGCGTGTGCGGCCGAGATCGGGAGGATCAAGCACGCGGCGGGCGTGCCCGTCTACGCGCCGCGCCGCGAGGCGGACGTGCAGCGCAACGCGGCCGAGGCCAACGCCGGCCCGCTTCCGCCCGAGGCGGTGCAACGGCTCTTCGAGCGCATCATCGACGAGACGCGCAGCCTGGAGCGGCGTCTCGCAGGCGACGCCGACGAGGCGGCCTAGCCCGCGGCCGGCGTCAGGTCCGAGACGGCAATCGGCACCAGCAGCCCGAGCGCTTCGGCGACGAGGCGGCGGTGGCAGTGCGCGGCGTCGGCCTCGAAGCACAGCAGCGCGACACGCTCGCCGGCCCCGACGCGGTCGGCGAGCGCGTGGAGGTCCGTCTGCGCCTCGGGCGTCGCGAGGTGCTCGCGAAAGACGCGCTGCATCCCCGCGTGGTCGCCCGCTTTCGACGCTGCGCGACCCTCGGCCGGCGTGCCGAGGCCGCGCAGGTGGACGTACCCGATCCCGCCCTCGGCCATGCCGGCTGCGAGCCGCGACTTGGCGAATCCCGGCCGCCGCGAGCGCGCCACGGCCCGCACGTCGACGAGCGTCTGGACGCCGGCGGCCTGAACGGCCCGCACGACGGCGTCGAGCGTCGCGCCTTCGTAGCCGATGGTGGCGAGCGGGAACGGGTCGGACATGGCGCGAGCGGAAGGGTACGCCGGTACCTGAGCGCTCGGCGGCTGTTCCAACGCTCAGTCCACGCCGAGTGCCTTGTGGCCTTGGACCGAGACGCGCCACGCGGGGTCCGCGAGGGCGATCTCGACGGCCAGCCGCGACGCCTCGGCGAGCCGCGGCCCGTCCTCGGGCTGCACCCACAGGATGCGCCCCGCGACCGCGTGCGGCCGGACGCGCGCAGCGAGTGCGGCGTACGCCTCGGGCCGGTAGCCCGGCACGACGAGCTTCAACTCGTCGCACGCCTCGATGACGGTCTCGGCGTCGGGGAGCTTGGGGCTGCACACGACCCAGTCCGGGTGGTGCCGGGCGTCGGGCCCAAAGGCACCGGCGAGCGTCTGCGTTCCGTTCGTCTCGACGGCGACTGCGAAGCCGGCGGCGTGGAAGGCGGCCATCAGGCCCGCATCGGCCTGCAGCAGCGGCTCGCCACCCGTGAGGACGACGAAGCGGACGAGGCCGGCGACGCGCAGCGCCTCGGCCGCGAGGTCGTAGGCGTTGAGGCGCACGCTGCCGCGGACGCGGAAATCAGTGTCGCAGAAGAGGGCGCACGCGGCGCCCGTCCGAGCGTGGTCGCGGGCGCGGTGCTCGGGCTCGCCATCCCACATGTTGCACCCGGCGAGGCGGACGAACACGGCCGGCCGGCCCGCCCAGAAGCCCTCGCCCTGGAGCGTCTTCCAGACCGCCTTGACGCGGTAGCGCCGAGCGCCCGGGGGTGACTCGGCGACGCGCTCGGCCAGCCCCGCCTCGCGCTCGGCAGGGGGCATGTCAACGATCCCCGTCATCAGACCCACCCGTTCGCCTCGGCCTCGGCGTAGCCCTGCGCCCGCAGGACGGACGCCGGGTTGTCCAGCCGGCCGTAGCCCCACGCGTGGCGCTCGCTGCGGTCGCCGTTGTAATCCGTGTGGCTCATCTCGCGGACGGTTTCGAGCACGTCGAGGCCGCGGACCGTCCCGAGGTCGCGGGCGAGCTTCCACGTCTCGGCCTTCGTGAGCGCCATCAGCGGCGTGTGGATGCGGACCGGCGCATCGAGCGCGAGCGCGGAGGCGCGCGCCTGGGCGTCGATAAAGTCGCGGCGGCAGTCCGGGTAGCCCGAGTAGTCCGTCTCGCACATCCCGCCGACGAGGTCCTGCGTGCCATCGAGGAACGCGCGGGCGGCGGCGATGCTGAGGAAGAGTGCGTTGCGGCCGGGCACGAACGAAGCCGGGAGGTCCGGCGCGAGCGCGTGGGCCGCGCTGACGTCCTCCGTCTCGCCGATCAGCGCCGAGCCGCCGAGGAGGCCGCGCAGGTCGAGCACGTCGTACGGCACGCCGGCCGCGGCGGCGATGGAGCGGGCCTGCTCCAGTTCGACCGCGTGGCGCTGCCCGTAATCGAACCCGACGGCGCGGACGGTCTCGAAGCCGCCGCCGTGCGGCGCGAGCGCCCAGAACAGGCACGTCGTCGAGTCCTGACCGCCGGAGAAGAGGACGAGAGCGGACGACACGGGCGCGGAGGGCAAGCGAAACGGGGCCGGGCGCCTCGCCCGACCTCCCAAAGCTCGGCACGCGCCGCCGCGCCAACCTCGACCTTTCGGAGGATGCGACGGGCGCCGGTGGGGCCGCGAACTCGGCGCGCGAGCATCCGGACTCGGTACGCCGAGCTCCGATCCCGGCCCGCGAAGCTCCGAACTCGCCCTGCGAAGCTCCGAACTCGGCACGTGAAGCTCCGAACTCGGCCTGCGAAGCTCCGAACTCGGCGGCTGGTCCTCTGACCTCGGCGGGCGGTCCTCCGAACTCGGCGGACGAGGCTCGCAGAGGGTCGGCCCGAGTTCGCGGAGGGTCGCGCCGAGTTCGCGGAGGGTCAGCCCGAGCTCCGGGGAGGTCGAACCGAGTTCACGGGAGGTCGGGAGGCGTCCCGGGCAGGTCGAGCGGGTGGAGCAGGTGGAGCGGGCCCGCGCTACCCGTCGATCTGGTCGCGGAGGCCGCCATAGATGCGGTCGCGCGTCATCGGGCGGGCGAGAAAGTCGTGCGGAAAGCCGAGCGTCACCGCGCTCGCCTCGTCCAGGCGCGCGAGGTGGTCGGGCGAGAGCGTGACGTCGAGCGCGCCAAGCGAATCGCGGAGCTGATCTGCCGACGACGCGCCGAGGATCGGGAGGATGTCCGGGCCCTGCGCGCGGAGCCATGCGATGGCGGCCTGCGCGGGCGTGCAGCCCGCGTCGCGGGCGACGTCCACGACGGCCTGCGCGATGCGGAGGTGCTCGGGCTTGCTCTGCGGCGCGTCGCCGAGGCGCCCGCCGGGGCCTCCGGCGAGGTAGCGCCCCGTGAGGACGCCCCCGCCGAGCGGGCTCCACGGTGTAACCGCAAGGCCGCAGTGGCGGGCCATCGGAATAAGCTCCCGCTCGGGCGTCCGCTCGACGAGGCTGTACTCGATCTGGAGAGCCGCGAAGGGCGTCCACCCGCGGGCCTCGGCGACGGCGTTGGCCTTCGCGACGGCCCACGCCGGCCAGTCGCTCGCGCCGACGTAGTGCACGAGGCCCTGCCGGACGACGTCGTCGAGCGCGCGCATCGTCTCCTCGATCGGGGTTAGTTCGTCGTAGGCGTGGACCCACAGCAGGTCGATGTAGTCCGTCTGGAGCCGCTCCAGCGACGCCGCGAGTTCGCGCATCAGGCCCTTGCGGTGCGAGCCGCCCGCGTTCGGGTCCGTCCCGTGCGTCGCCTGCGCGAGCGTGTACTTCGTCGCGAGGACGTAGCGGTCGCGGCCGTCCTGGAGCAGGTCCCCGAGGATGGCCTCGGAGGCCGTGTTCTGGTAGATGTTGGCCGTGTCGAGGACGTTGCCGCCGGCCTCGGTGTAGGCGGCGAGGACGGCCTCGGCATCCGCAGCGTCGGCGCCCCAGCCCCACTCGCGGCCGAAGGTCATGGTGCCGAGGATCAGTTCGGAGACGCGGAGGCCCGTGGGGCCGAGAAGGCGGTAGCGCATGGAGCGGAGCAGATGGGAGACCTGCGTACCCCGCCGGGGCCCGGCAGGGTTCTCGCCGCAACGATGTAGGCCGCGTGACGTGGGTGCCGGTTTCGGCGGCTCTGCCCGTAGCTTGCCGCCCCCGGACCCCCTCAGCCATGCCCCTCCGCTTCCCTGCCCTCGCCCTCGTGCTCGTCGTCGCCCTCGCCGGCTGCGACTCGAACGGCTCGACGAGCGCCCTCCGCGACCTCGACGGGACGTACACCGTCGCCCAGCTCACGTTCGACCCACAAGCGGGAGGCCTTGCCGACGCCGACGTCGGAGCGCGGCTGGACGCGCAGACGTCGTTCGACATCTTCTCAGGCAACAACACCGTCCTCTTCACGATCAGCCGCGGCGGCTCTCGCTCACTCGCGACGCTGGATGCGACGGCCACGCGCAGCCGGGCCACGTTCACAGCCCGCGCCGGCAGTGAGGACGAACTCGCGGCGCTCCTGCTGCCGCGCACGTTCTCGCTCACGTTCGACCCGGCCGCGCCGCGGACGCTCACGGGCGAGATCAACCTCACCAACGTCGACCTCGAAGCGTTCGACCCGGCGCAGTACGCCGGCCTGCGCGCCGTCGCTGGTACGCTTCGCATCCGGCTGGACCGCCGCGCGACGTCGTAGCCAACGCCTCGATTCGCTCTCAGCCGGGCCGCTCTCACGCGAGGGCGGCCCGCTTTTTTTGGCTACCATCGAACCAGCCGTCACGGATTCGGCGCGCCGTTGGCACGCCGATTCCCCTTGGTTGGCACGCCGATTCGTGGCATCGTGCCCTGCGCGTGTTCCACGCCCCGTCCTGGTCCCACGCTACCCGATGTCCCGACTCCTCGCCGCGCTCCTGCTCGCCGCGCTCGTGCCACCGGCCGCCGCACAGGGCCCGCCGCCGGCCCGCGCCGCGACCGTCGTCCTCTCGGGCGTCGTCACCGACGGCGAGACCGGCGAGGCGCTCATCGGCGCGACCGTCGCCGCGCCGGACCTCGGCCGCGGCGTGGCGACGAACGCGTTCGGGCACTACAGCCTGAGCGTGCCCGTCGGCGAGGTCCGGCTCGTCGTGCGCTACGTCGGCTACGCGCCGCGCCGCGAGACGCTCGCGCTCGCGGCCGACCGCGCGTTCGACGTGGCCCTCCAGCCCGACGGCACGCTCGGCGAGGCCGTCGTCGAGGCCGACGCGGACGCACAGCGGCGGCCCGAGGACACGCCCCAGATGGGCCAGGTCGCCCTCACGGGCCGCGACGTGCGCGGGATGCCGGCCCTCCTCGGCGAGACCGACGTCCTGAAGGCGCTCCAGACGCTGCCGGGCGTCCGCGGCGGCGCCGAGGGCACGGCCGGCATCTACGTCCGCGGCGGCTCGCCGGACCAGACGCTGATCCTGCTCGACGGCGTGCCGGTCTACAACGCGAACCACCTCTTCGGCTTCCTGTCGGTCTTCAACGGCGACGCCGTCAACCGGGTCGAACTCACCAAGGGCGCGTACCCGGCGCGCTTCGGCGGCCGCCTCGGGTCCGTCCTCGACGTGCGCCTCCGCGACGGCGACCTGGAGCAGACGCGCGTGCAGGGCCAGGTCGGGATCCTCTCGACGCGCCTGCTCGCCGAGGGCCCCATCGTGCCCGGCCGCGCGTCGTTCCTCGTCTCCGGCCGCCGGACCTACGCCGATGTCGTCGCGGCCCCGTTCGTCGCCCGCGCCAACCGCGACGCGCGTGCACGCGGCGGCGAGACGGTAGACCCACAGGCCTACTTCTACGACCTCAACGCCAAGGTCAACTGGCGCGTCACCCCCCGCGACCGCGTCTACCTCAGCCTCTACGGCGGCCGCGACGTGTTCGGCTTCGCGACCCGCAACCCGGTCGAGGTGTGCACCGAATCCGGCGGGTGCGTCCCGTCGGGCGTCGAGGACCGCGCCGAGGGGCACATCGACTGGGGCAACCTCACGGCCGCGGCGCGCTACACGCGCATCGTCTCGCCGCGCGTCTTCGGGGCGCTCACGCTGACGGCGAGCGACTACGGCTTCAACGTCGGGGCCGACGCCGAGACGAACGTCGGCTCGCCCATCGAGACGCGCGCGAGCGCGCGCTACCGCTCGGGCATCCGCGACGTTGCGGCCCGCGCGGACCTCGACGTCGCAGCCGGCCGCGAGCACGCGGCCCGGCTGGGCCTCGCCGCGGCCCTCCACCGCTTCACGCCCGGCGCGCTCTCGCTCGTCGGGACGGCGCCGGACGTCGCCCAGATCGACACGTCGCTGGGCGCGTCCCGAACCGTCGGGGCGGACCTCACGGCGTACGCCGAGGACGAGTGGACCGTCTCGCCGAGGCTGAGCATCGGCGCGGGCGTCCACGGGGCGCTGTACACGTCCGGCGGCGTGCTCTACCCGTCCCTGGAGCCGCGCCTCTCGGTCGCGCTCCGGATCGGCGAGCGCCTCGCCGTCAAGGCGTCCGCCGCGACGACGCAGCAGCCGCTGCACCTGCTCACGTCCGGCGCCGGCATCGGCCTCCCGGCCGACCTGTGGGTTCCCGCGACGGCCCGCGTCGGGCCCGAGCGCGGGACGCAGGTCGCCCTCGGGCTCGCCGGGTCCAGCGCGTCTGGCCGGACGACTTGGACGCTCGACGCCTACGCGCGCACGATGCGCGGCCTCGTCGCCTATCGCGACGGCGCCATTTTCTCGTCGCCCTACGACGACTGGCAGGACCTCGTCGTGACAGGCTCGGGCCGGGGGGCCGGCCTCGAAGTGTTCGTGCAGCACCGGACGGACCGCCTCTCGGGCTGGCTCGGCTACACGCTCGCGCGCACGGACCGCCAGTTCGACGCCCTCAACGGCGGCGCCCGCTTCCCCTTCCGCTACGACCGCACGCACGACGTCTCTGCCGTCGGCCTGTGGACGCTCTCGCGGCGCTTCGACCTCTCGGCCGCATGGTCCTTCGGGACCGGCGACGCCGTGACGCTGCCGCGCGCCGAGTTCGAGGCGGCGCAGCTCACCTACAGCAACATCTCGGCATGGGCCAATTTCGCGGGCCTCTACGGCTACGCCAGCGGGACGGGGACGGCCTACAGCACGCGCAACGGCTTCCGCCTCCCGCCGACGCACCGCCTCGACCTCGGCGCGACGTTCTACTTCCGCCGCGGCGCGCGGCCGCATGCGCTCGCGCTGAACGTGTACAACGCCTACAACCGCAAGAACACGTTCCTGACCCAGCTCGCGACCGAGACGACCTACGACCCCGAGACGGGCCGGGCGACGACGCAGCGCGGGCTCCGCGGCCTCGCCCTGTTCCCCGTCCTGCCGACGCTCTCCTACCAGTTCGCGTTCTAGCCGATGCTCCGCCCCTTCTGCCTCGCCCTCGCGCTCGGCGCGGCCCTCGGCGGCTGCGACTTCACGCCGACGCTCGACATCGACACGCCTGCCTTCGAGGACGGCCTCGTCCTCAACACGGTCCTCTTCGCCGACTCGACGGCGCGCGTCCGCGTCACCCGCGCCCGCGACCCGTACGGCGTCCAGACGACCTCGACGGGCGCCTTCCCGTTCGAGATCGAGACGGGCGCGACGGTGACGCTGCGCCGCGACGGCGGCCCGCCCGAGACGCTCCCCTTCGTCTCGCGGCAGTGCGAGACGGGCTACGACTTCAGCACCGACGCGCCCACGACGACGGAGTGCGGGTTCTATGCCTCGGCGCTGCCCATCGCCGGCGGAGCCGCATACACGCTTCGCGCCGAGGTGCCCGGGCAGGCCGCCGAGGCGAGCGTCCGCGTCCCCGCCCGCGTCGCGGCGACGGCCACGCGCGTGCCCGGCACGCCCGCCGACGGACAGCCGACGGACCGGATCACGCTCCGCTTCCGCGACCCCGCCGGGTTGGGCAACGCGTACGGCCTCGACGCGCTCCAGACGGCCGACTACACCCAGACCCAGTACTGCGACATTCGCGGCTGCCGCGACTCGACCTTCACCGTCCGCTACGTCGGCCAGACGTCGTTCACGACGGCGGACCCGATCCTGCTCGCCGGCCTCCGAGGCATCCCCGGCGGGTCCAGCTTCGTGACGTTCTCGGACGCGCTCTTCGACGGCCAGGAGCGGGCGTTCACGGTCGAGGCGCGCGTCTACGACCCCGACCTGGGCACCTCGCAGCGCAGCATCCGCCTCATCGCCTTCGACCGGCTGCTCGTCGAGGCGTACGAGCAGGCGTACTTCTCGCTCGGCGCGGACAACCCGTTCCAGGAGCCGTTCGACCCGATGTCGAACGTCCGCGGCGGCTACGGCCTCGTCGGGGCCGCGGCGATCACCGAGATCGCCCTCGGCACGCATTGAAACCGCTCAGGCGAGCGGCTCGGCCGAGGCGACCTCGCAGCGGGCCTAGAAATCCATCCGGAGGCGGACGTTGATCGTCCGCGGCGTCAGGCGCGTCGGGACAGCGAGGAAGGCGCGCCGGCTACCGTTGATTTGCTCGACGTACGACTGCGCGATGACGTTGGTCTGGTCGAAGACGTTGAGCACCTCGACCGTCGCGAGCATCATCAGCGGCCCGCCCGCGACGGCCGTCCCGACGCGCAGGCGCTTCGTCGCGCCCATGTCGAAGCGGATGTAGGCCGGCAACTCCTGGCCGTTGCGCGGGCCGGGCTCGAAGACGGTGACCTGGTTGATGACCGCGTCCACGCGCGGGGCCGTGACCGGGATGCCCGAGCCGAGGAGCGTCCGCAGGTGCAGCGTCCACGTGTCGTCGCCGGGGATGTTGTCCTGCACGAAGAACGTCAGGTTGTGGCGGCGGTCCGTCGGGCGGCGGACGTAGTCGCCGCCGCCGCGGGCCGTAAAGACGTCGAGGGCGTTGGCGTAAGCGGCCGCGCCAAGCGAGTCGGTCCCGAAGACACTGCGGTCGGGCGCGTCGAAGCGCTCGCGGGAGATGAGGAAGCCGTAGTTGATCCAGCTCGCGAGGCCGGGCACGAGTTCGCCGCGGAGCTGCACGTCGAGGCCGGTCGCATAGCCGCGCGAGTCGTTCTGGCCCGAGTAGTTCACCCGGATGTTCTCGACGTCGTACGAGATGAGGTCCGAGAACTGCTTGGCGTAGGCCTCGGCGCGGAGCGAGAAGCGGCGCGCCGGGAAGAAGCGCTCGAAACCGAGCACACCCTGGAGCGAGCGCGGGCTCGCGATGCCCCTGTTGAGCGGGGCCGTCGTGGTGGCGCCCTGCTCGGGGTCGCCGCGGAGTTCGCGGTAGGTCGGCGCCTGGTGGTAGACGCCGACGCCCGCCGTCCACGTCGTGAACGTGTCGGCGCGGAAGACGGCCGTGAGGCGCGGCGAGACGGTGAGTTCGCGGTTGAAGTCGAAGTAGTCCGCCCGGAGGCCCGGCACCAGGCGGACCCGGCGGCCGATGCTCACGGCGTCCTCGATCCACAGCGCGCCCTGGAGCGCGTTGAGGTTCGAATTGCCGACGACGCTACGGGCTGTGACCGAGTCCGGCAGGCCCTGCATGTTGCGCCCGCGGAAAATCGTCGACTCGTCGATGCGGTCCGCGAAGCGGAGGCCGCGGGCCTGCCAACCCAGTTCGAGGCCGTGGCGGCCGCGACCGGCGAGGTAGCGGCCCTGCGCCGTCAGGACGGTCTGGTTGATGCGGTTGTCGGCAGCGTCGACCTGCTGGGTCGTCCCTTCGAGCAAGCGGTCGAGCTCGGCCGGCGAGCCCTCGGGGCGCTGCTGGCGGCGGAAGAGGCTCGTGCGGCTCGTGACGTCGAGCGACTCGAACTCGCGCGTCTCGAAGACCGAGAGACGGTGCTCGGCGACGATGCCAACGAGCGTGCTCCGCAGGAGCGCCCCGCCGAAGGCGATGTCGTAGCCGTCGACCTCCTCGCCCGAGTAGTCGATCGCGACCGTCTGGACGAGGTTCGGGAAGATGCCGAACGTCGTCTCGCGCTGCTGCGGCGAGAGCCGGAAGCGGTGGCGCGCGTAGAGGCCGTCGATGCGGAGCGAGTGGCGGGCGCCGAGGCCCATGTCGAGGACGCCCTGGACGTCGCGGAAGTCGGGGTCGTAGGTCCCTTCGAGTTCCTGGCCCGAGAAGAAGCGCTGCGGGCGGGCGCTGCGGGCAGCGACAGCGAGGCCGACGCCGCGTCCGAGGCGGCCCTGTACGCGCGCGCCGGCGTCGAGCGTGGACGTGTACGCGGTCCCCGTAAAGGCGCCCGCGGGGCGGGCGTAGGTCGCGTCGAGGACCGAGGCGAGCTTGCCGCCGTAGCGGACGGGGAAGCCGCCCGCAAAGAGCGTCAGGCGGTCCGTGAGGTCGCCGTTGATGAGCCCGAGGCCCTCTTGCTCGCCCTGCGAGATGCGCAGCGGGCGGTAGATCTCGAAGCCGTCGATAAAGAACTGGTTCTCGTCGTAGGACCCGCCGCGGACCGAGAAGGCGTTCGAGAGCTCGTTGTTGGACGTCACGCCGAGCTCGGTCTGGACCGACCGCGTGATGTCGGCGAGCGGCGTCGGCGCGGCCCGCGCGACGCGCGGGTCGATCGCCGTCACGCCCGGGCCCGGGTCGATGCGGGTGCCCTCGACCTCGGCCGCGTCGCCCGTCTCGACGTCGACCGGCCGGAGCGACACGTTGACGACTATCGTCGTGCGGCGGCGGACGCTCACGGCCTGGGTCTCGGGGGCGTAGCCGAGCGACGAGATGCGGAGCGTGTACGCACCCTCGGTGACCGAGAAGCGGTAGCTGCCGTCGTCGGCGGCCGCCGTGCCGAAGTTCGTGCCCTCGATCACGACCGTCGCGCCGGGGATGCCTGTCCCCGTCCCGCGCTCGGTGACGCGGCCGGTGACGACGCCGGACACCTGGGCGTTCGCGGCCGAGGCGAGCAGCAGAAGGGCGAGCGCGGCGAGAAACGACAACCGGCGCCCCGCGTGCGGGATCTGGACAGACATTGGCAGGACCATCGGGGCGCGGGCGGGCCGCGCAGGAGACGAAAGCGGGACGGGTGCCAAGGGGCCGATAGCGGGCGGGGATCGCGTGCGAGGTCAAACTACCGACGCGCTCGCCCGCCGCCGATCCCCACCCGCGTGCCCCGGTGCGCTACGCGAGGTCAAGGATGCGGTAGACGATCACGTACAGCTCGGCAATCGGCACGAAAAGGCCGAACAGCGCCCCGGCGACGACCTGCCCGCGTGTGTGCGCCCCGACGCGCACGCGCGCCCACATCAGCAGCGGCACGAGCGCGAGCAGCGGCCCGACGGTCGCGATCGTGAGCGCCGTCTCGATGCCTGCCGGCAGGTCACGCCAGACGGTGAGGGCCGTAAACAGGAGGACGCTCACGAAGCCCGCGAGGCTCGTCATGTGCAGCGAGATCTTCCACCGCAGGTTGATGAGCAGGATCGCAGCCGTGTTGACCGGAAACAGCGCCGCGAAGGCGACGATGAGCGGCAGCGCCGGCCCCTCGACCGTCCGCCACAGCAGCAGTGCCCCGATGGCGTACGACGCGATCCCGACGAGGAGCGGCCCGAGGCGGCTCCGCTGGTCGCGGACTTCGAGGCTCTCGACGCGCCCGGCGCGGATCATCCCGACGACGTAAAGCAGCGGCACGAGGCAGAAAAAGACGACCGAGACGCCGAACGTCCACAGCAGCTGCCACTGACTCGCGCCGAAGTGCGCGTCGATGAGCGTGAACGCGATCGGCGGGAAGACGAGCGGGTTGAGGAAGTACGAGACGGCGTTGGCGAGCCGGTACGCCCGCGTCCGCTCGTCGCCCTCCGGGCGCGGCGGACGGGCGTGTCGGGTCGGGTCGGGCATCGGCGGGCTCAATACGCTCGGGCGTAGACGACACGGCTCGACGCGGGCTGGCCCGAGACGGGGTCTGTGCCGGGCTCCTCGGTCCCGTCGATCTGGCCGGGGAACGGGATGCAGCGGATCGTCGCCTTGGTCTCCTCCTTGATGCGCGCCTCGGTCTCGGCCGTGCCGTCCCACGGCGCGACGACGAAGCCGCCGGCCTCGATGGCCGCCCGGAAGTCGGCGTCCGTCTCGGCGTGGACGGTCCCCTCTGCGAGGCGCGCCTTCGCGGCGTCGTAGAGCGCCGTCTGGATCGTGTCGAGCGTCTCTTTAACGGCGGCGGCGAGGCCGTCCTGCGGAATCGTGACCTTCTCGCCCGTGTCGCGGCGCGCCATTTCGACCGTCCCGTTCTCGACGTCGCGGCCGCCGATGGCGAGGCGGAGCGGGACGCCCTGCGCCTCGAACTCGGCAAACTTGTAGCCTGGGCGGTACTGGTCGCGGGCGTCGAGCGTGACGCGCAGGCCGGCGGCCAGGAGGTCGGCCTCGATCCGGCGTGCGGCCTCCAGCACGGCCGTGCCGTCCTTGCCCGTGATCGGAACGATGGCGACCTGCACGGGTGCGAGCCGCGGCGGCATCACGACGCCTTTGTCGTCGCCGTGCGTCATGATGAGCGCGCCGATGAGGCGCGTGCTCACGCCCCACGAGGTCGCCCATACGTACTCGGGCTCGTTGTTCTCGTTCTGGAACGTGCACTCGAACGCCTTCGCGAAGTTCTGCCCCAGGAAGTGGCTCGTACCGGCCTGGAGCGCCTTGCCGTCCTGCATCAGCGCCTCGATGCAGTACGTGTCCACGGCGCCCGGGAAGCGCTCGGACGCCGTCTTGACGCCCTTGATGACGGGCATCGCCATCCACTCCTCGGCGAACGTCGCGTAGACGCCGAGCATCGTCCGCGTCTCCTCGACGGCCTCGGCCTCGGTCGCGTGGGCCGTGTGGCCCTCCTGCCAGAGGAACTCGGACGTCCGGAGGAACAGGCGCGTCCGCATCTCCCAGCGGACGACGTTGGCCCACTGGTTGAGCTTGATCGGGAGGTCCCGCCAGGACTGGATCCAGCGGCTGTAGGTATCCCAGATGATCGTCTCGGACGTCGGGCGGACGATGAGGGGCTCGTCGAGCTCGGCGTCGGGGTCGACGACGAGCGCGCCCGACTCGTCGGTCTTGAGGCGGTAGTGCGTCACGACGGCGCACTCCTTTGCGAAGCCCTCGACGTGGGCGGCCTCCCGTTCGAGAAAGCTCTTCGGGATGAAGAGCGGGAAATACGCGTTCCGGTGGCCGGTCGCCTTGAACATCCCGTCGAGGCCACCCTGCATGCGCTCCCAGAGCTCGTAGCCGTTGGGCGGCAGGATCATCGAGCCACGTACGGGCGACGTCTCGGCGAGGCGCGCGGCGCGGATGACGTCCTGGTACCACTGCGCGTAGTCGGTCGTGCGGGGCGTGATCGTCTCGGCCATTCGGGTCGGGTCCCGGCGCAGGCACCAGGTGGGCTAGGGGATACGTTCAAGCAGAACGCGGGCGCCGCAGGGGCGTTACTTCCTCCGGACCGCGCGCGGCCCGTAGCGGGAACAGGGGCCGTAAATATACCGGGACGTGCGTCCGGACAGGCCTCTTCCGTCCCTCTTCGCGCGGCCCTCCGCCCAGCCCTCCCGCCGCCATGCGCCCGCTTTCGTTCCTCCGCCCCCTCCTGCGCTGCGCCACGGCGGCCGTCGCGCTCACTGCGGCCGTTCTCGCGGTGCCAGGCTGTGCGTCGTCGCGCCCCGAGCCAGCGCCCGCCCCGCCCGCAGCGGCGCGCGTCGGCCTCTCGGCGACGATGCAGCTCCCGGACAACCCCTATGGTGACTCGCTCGACCTCGGCCTCGAGCCACCGGTCGCGGCGGCCATCGCCAAAGAGCCCGACCCGTACGGTCTCGACGCACCCGTCGCCTCCGAAGACGGCGTGACGGTCTCGCGCTACTACTACGACGACCAGAACACGTACTACACCGCCGATGCGGCGGGGGATGCGGGTGCCTACACCGACGAGGGCTACGTCGGGGACGACTATTACTACGGCGGCTACGCATCGGACTACTACCGCTACGACGACCCGGCCTTTTACCCGTCGCTCTACACGTATTACCGGCCGTACCGCACGTACCGGCCGTACCTCGCCTATGGCTGGCACGACACGTGGCGTAACCGCTACGCCTCGCGGCGGCACTGGCGCTCGGCGCGCTACAACAGCTACTACGATCCGTACTACTACGCCGCGACTTATTACGACCCGTACTTCTACGATGCCTACTTTTTCGATCCGTACTTCTACGGCCCGAGCCTGACCGTCTCGTTCGGCTGGGGCGGCGGATACGGGTACGGCGGCTACGGATCGGGCTACCACGCCGGGTACCAGGACGGCTACTATGACGGCTCGTACGGCCCCGGCTACTACGGCAGCCCGGGTTACGGGCAGGGCGGGACGGGCTACTACGGCTCGACCGGGACCGACGATGGTGAGCGCGGGCCAGTCCGTGGCACGCCGTCGGTCGTCCCGACGCGCGCCCCGGCTGTGGCGAGCCTCCCGCCGACGCGCACGAGCCCGACGCGGGTGCCGTCGCGCGTCGGGCTCGCCGCTGCGGCCATCTCTGACGAGCCGATGCAGACCGGCGGCGTCCGGCCGGTCCGCATGGCCCCGAACGCGCCGACCCTCGGGACGGCGCCGACACGCTCTGCCGGCGCGGCACCCACCCGGAGCACGACCCGCACCGGCGCCCCGACGCGGGCGACGACCCCGGCTCCGGCCCTCGGCGAGGCCCCGACGCGCGGCGGTGCCCCGACACGGGCGACGACGCCGGCGCCCGCCCTCGGCGAAGCGCCGACACGCGGCGGCGCCCCGACGCGCACGGGTACTCCGACCCGCCAGGCTCCGACGCAGACGATGGAGCCGACCCGCCAGGCACCCGTCCGCGACGCGGCACCTGTCCGCCAGGCGCCTATCCGCGAAGCGGCCCCGACCCGTCAGGCACCGATTCGCCAGGCGGAGCCTGTCCGGCAGGCGCCCGTGCGTGAGGCTGCACCGACACGCCAGGCACCCATCCGTGAGGCCGCGCCGACGCGTCAGCCAGTGCGCGAAGCGGCGCCGATGCGCGAGGAGCCCGTCCGCGAGGCAGCGCCCGTCCGTCAGGCACCGATTCGCCAGGCCGAGCCCGTTCGTCAGGCCCCCGCGCGGGAGGCCGCGCCGGTTCGCCAGGCGCCGCCGCGCGAGGAGCCGCGCTACACGCCGCCCCCGCCGCGCCGCGAGGAGGCGCGGCCGGCCCCGAGCCGTGAGGAGAGCCGCCCCGCGCCGCGCCGCGAAGAGAGCCGTCCGGCGCCGCGACGTGAGGAGAGTCGGCCTGCACCGAGCCGCAGTGAGTCGCGCTCAGCGCCGAGCCGTGGCGACGGTGGCCGCCGGTCGCCGGGTTAACCCGGACCTGGCTGCGGCGACTGACGCGGCGAGACGGACACGACGAGGCCGGGCTCCCCAGGGGGCCCGGCCTCGTCTCGTTTTATCCCGCCTGCGCACCTGCGGCGTGCAGGGCGAGGGGCGGCTCGGCGACGGGCACGCGGTGCGGCCGGCTCATGTGCACCACGAGGCGGCCGACAAGGTCGCTCGCCACGATCAGCCCGACCGAGACCGCGACCGCCCGCGGCCGGGACGTGAACGCACCGACCTGCACGAGCATCGCGAGCGCCCCGGCCGGGACGGACACGACGAGCGGCCAGAACCGCGCGCCTGCGCCGAAGGCGTCGCTGTGGCGCGAGAACGGCGGCCGGCGGTACGCCAGCGCCACCGCCCGCGTCGCGACCGTGCACACGGCGAGCCAGTACAGCGCGTGGATCGCCGCGTCGAGGGCGGACATCTGGAACGCGAGCACGACGGCCAGCCCGACCGACAACGGCACGAGCACGCGCACGACGAGTGCCTGCTGCGCGCCGGCCTGCAGCCCGCGCGGGTTCGCCCCGGGCAGCGTCCCGAAGACCCATGCCGCGCGCGCGTGGTCCGAGAACTGGAGCGTCTGTACGAGCGACTGCGCGCAGAACAGCAGCACGACGAGGACCGAGAGGTGGAACTGCGTCTCGGGGCTCTGGAGCACACTCGCCGGTCCGTAGACGAAGAGGCTGCCGAGGCCGCCCGCGATCCACCCGAAGGCGGCGAAGCCGAGCGGAAGCAGGGCGGCCGGCCACAGCCGCCCGCGCACGATCCGGTCGTCGGTGAACGCGGAGACGGCGAAGCCGTAGGCTGCCCGCTCGGGTCCGCTCCGCACGAGCGCACGCTCGACTGCCGTCAGCCGCCGCGAGCGGCGCTCGGTCTCGGAGGCCCGCTCGCCCGCGCCGAGGCGCGTCAGGAGGGCGAAGTAGCGCCGGGGGAAGACGGCCGCAAACGCGACAGCCAGCCCGACGAGCGACCCGAGGAACACGCCGAGGCCGAGCGTCGGGCGACCGTCGAGAACGTCGGCGAGCCACGCACCGGGCCACCACGGCGCTGACGCGGCCTGGACGCCGCTCTGGATCCACTGGAACCCGACCACGAGGCTGGCGACTAGCACGGCCCGCGTGACGCCGATCGCCGGACGGAGCAGGCGCTGCGGCAGCGTCAGCGTGAGCGCCCAGAGCGCCGCGAGAGACGCGGCGGAGGTCCACACGACGCCCGCCGCGACGAGCGCGGCGACGAGCGCGCCCGCCGACGGGCCGCCGGAGAAGGCCACGCGCACGCCGACCGGGAGGGCCACCATGACGGCCATCAGGACCACGAACCCGCCGATGCCGACGAGGCGGGCGGCGTAGTGCTGGCCCTCGGTCGCGGGCAGCGTCGTCAGCCACGCGTTGTCCTTCGGCCGGCCCATGAGCTCGTCGTAGGACCCGACGACGCCGAACGCGGCGAGGACGAAGCCGAAGGAGCCGGCGACGAACAGGGCCTCGCTCGGCGTGGCCGCGCCGAGCGAGATCGCGAGCAGCAGGCCCGAGAACCCGTAGGCGGCGGCCGTCGTCGCGATGCGCCCGCCGCCGGGCCGGCCCGTCGAGGCGTTGCGGAGGTCGGAGCGGAACTGGGCGCTCGCGAGCGTGCGGACGGGGGAGGTCACAGGGTCGGGCGGCCGGGGCCGGGGCGGTCGCCGGAGAGATATCGGCCGGCGGCGGCCCTGACGTTAGAGCCGGCGGGGCGACGCGGGCATCCGCCTCACGGCGCCGCGGCGGCAGGCGCTGCCGCCTCGCGCTGGCGGCGGATCGCGGTCTGCTCGCGCATGTACTGGCTCCACCGCGCCGCCTTGGCGTTGTGCTCCGAGACGGTCCGCGAGAAGTCGTGTCCGCCGGTTCCGTCGGCGACGAAGTAGAGAAACTCGTGGCGCTCGCCGCCGGCGAGGACGGCCTCGACGGCGCGGTCCGACGGGTTCGTGATCGGGCCCGGCGGGAGGCCGTCGATGAGGTACGTGTTGTAGGGGCTCGGCGTCCGGTAGTCGACGAAGAGGAGGCGCCGCGGGCGCGGCTCGCCCGCGGCCATGAGCGCGAACTGGACCGTCGGGTCCGCCTGGAGGCGCATCCGGCCCGAAGGCGTCCGGCCGAGGAGGCGGTTGAGGTAGACGCCGGCGATGCGCGGCAGCTCCTCGGGCTTGCGTGCCTCCATCTCGACGATCGACGCGAGCGTGGTCACCTCGTCGGGCGTGAGGCCGAGGGCGCGGGCCTGCGCCTTCTTGTCGTCGGTCCAGAAGCGCTCGTAGAGCTCGTGGATCCGCGTGACGGCGCGGCGCGCGTCGGTCGTCCAGTAGATGTCGTAGGTGTCGGCGCGCATGCGGCCGAGCAGGTGCGCGGGGTCCGTCCCGAGTTGCTCAGCGAGGCCGGCGTCGGTGACCGCGGCGACGACCTCGGCGGAGTCCGCGCCGAGCTGGTTCCGGAGGACGCGCCCGAAGCGGGCGGCCGTGAGGCCCGGCGGGACGGTGATCCGGATCGGGTCCTGCTTGCCCTTGCGGACCTTGTCCAGCAGGGCCCAGTTGCTCATGCCGGGCGCGATGTTGTAGTGGCCCGTCTTGACCTGCTCGCCCCAGCCGGTGAGCGTGCCGAAGAGGCGGAGCGACGTCATCGAGCGGACGGCACCGACGGAGTCGAGCGAGTCGAGGGCGGCGGCGAAGTCCGTATCGGGCGGGAGGCGGAGGCTGTGCGGCGCGTCCCCCTCCCCTGCCGGGACGTTGGGCAGGAAGGCGAGCCAGACGACGAACGCGGCGCCGAGGACCATGAGGCCGGCGAGCGGGAGGAGGAGCTTTCTCATCGGGCCGAGGCGCCGTCACCGCCGGCGGATGTGGCCGGGGCGTTCTGCTCGCGGCTGTCGACGGTACAGACGGTGTGGATGCCGCCGCGGACGGTGTAGTCCGTCGTGACGACGAGCCGGTCGGGGTCGCCGAGGTGGCGCATGAGGTCGTCGAAGAGGAAGGCCGTGATGTCCTCCTGGGCGGCGCCGATGTGGCGCCACGAGACGAGGTAGTACTTGAGGCTCTTCAGTTCGAGGAGCCACGAGCCGGGGACGTACTCGATGCGGACCGTCCCGGAGTCCGGGAGGCCGGAGAACGGGCAGAGGGCCGAGAACTCGCCGGGCTCGGTGGTATACACGACGCGCTGGCGGGCCGTGTGGACGTAGGGCATCCGGTGGATGTCCTGCTGGCGCGTCTCGGGCGGGAGGAAGAGGGCGACGCGGCCCTCGGGCGCGATGCCGAAGCGGGCCATGTGCTCCAGCGAGGCGCGGGTGTGGTCGAGCGCCTGCTGGTGGAAGGCGTCGAGGTCGGCGGTGCGGTCGGGGGCCATCGGCGGCGGGGGTGAGGCGCGAAAGGATAGCAACGGGGCCCGCGGGGGCCTGCGCGCGGGCCGCTGCGTTCTTCGCGAATCGTCCGCCGGGGCGCGGGCGGCTCCCGGGGCGAATCTGTCCCGCGTCTCGGCCGGGCGTTCGTGCTCGGCAGGAGACACGCCACGGCACGTCTCTACGGCAGGGGACGGGGCGGGACCAGGCGACCGGGCTGGGTCGGCACGGGGTTCAGTCGCCGTCAATGCGGCGGACGCGGCGGTACTCGGCGACGAACTCGGGGTTGGTGACGAGTTCGGGGACGAGGAAGTCGAGCACGTTGAGGGGCTCGACGAGGGCGGAGTAGCCGGTCTTGAGGCGCTCCGTCGCGCCGCCGCGGTCGGCGGAGACGTTGTCGCGGGTGGCGGTGAGAGGGCGGGCGGCGTCGAGGGCCGTGCGGATCTCGTCGAGGGTGGACTTGGTGACGCTGTAGCCGGCGAGCTTGCCCACGACGGCGTCGGTGCGGGTGACGGCGTCTGCGGCGCGGTTGAAGAAGGCCTCCTCGGGCATGGCGTCCCACTGGGTGCGGGTGAAGTCGACGGCCTCGCGGAGGTCGGGGTCGCGGGCGACGATGGCGTAGGCGCTCACGCGGCGGCCGAGGGAGGCGAGGCGGTCTTCGGCGGTGTCGCGGGCGTCGTCGCGGGCGTCGGTGATGCCTTCGGGGGTGGCCGCGGCCTGGGCCTTGCCGTCGCGCTCGATGGCGGCCGCTCCGTCGCGGATAACCGCGACGCCGTCGGCGACGGGCTCGATGGCGGACCAGTCGCCGGGGTGCTCGTCGAAGTGGGCGAGTGTGCGGCGAAGCATGGCGACGCGTCGGCTGAGCTTTGCGGTCATCAAATCGGGGGTGGGGAGCCGGCGAACGTACGGGGCGCGGGCTGCCCGGGCGTCAGGGGGCTGGCGGTACCGGGCGTTTCGAGGCAGACAGCGCACGTCCGGGGTGGGTCAGCGAGCGTCCTGGCACGGTCAGCAGGCATCTTGAGTCGGGCAGCGAGCATCTAGGCACAGGCAGCGGGCATCCTGGCAGGGTCAGCGAGCACCTTGTCAGGGTCAGCAGGCATCTTGGCACAGGCAGCGGACGTCTGGGCACGCTCAGCGAGCATCTTGGTCCGGTCAGCGGCCATCTTGGTACAGACAGAAGGCATCCGGGCACAGGCAGCGAGCATCTTGGTGCAGGCAGCAGGCGTCTTGGTGCAGACAGCAGGATATCAGGGCCCGGGCACGATCAGCGGGCGTCGGAAGGCAGCCCGGGGCCTACCGCGCGCCATTGCGACGGCGCCGCGGTGTTCGTTCCATTCAGTGTCCGTCGCGTACCTGATCCTCTGTCTGGTAGAGGAGCGAGGTATCGGCTGGCGGGCTGAACGTGTCCGACGTTAGCGACTCGCCGGGGAGGGCGGCTGAGAGGATCGCCCGACGGTAGGCCGCCACGTACCCGGGGGAGCCAGGGTGCTGCGCGTCGAGCCCGACGTACTCCGGCGACGCCTCGATGGCAGTGCGGATGGCCGCCGAGTCTGCCGCGCCAAGGCGTCGGAAGGCGAGCGTATTGAAGACGTTCTCCGGTGTGAAGCTGTCGCCGCCGCCGACTTCACTCACGCTAACGATCTCGCTTCCGTGTCCAGACATCTGGAAGCCGAAGAAACGAAGGCCTGCAATTAACTCTCCGACGGCAAAATCGACCGGATAATCTAACACGTCATCTACGTGAAGTGAGTCGCTCGCGAAGTTCCAATAGACACTGGTCGCAAAGTGTTCACTTGGATAACGCGCCTGAATATCTAGGAGCCGAGCGTAACGGGTCGAGTCGGCGAAGTAAGAGGAGATCCGAGTGGCGTAAGATGCCGTGGTGGGATTTCCGTCTGCGAGTGCGGCTTCAACCTGCCCGACGAAGTAATCCGGCTCCTCGCCGAGGACCGCGAGCGCAACGAGGGCATGTCCCGTTGTCACGAAGTCGTGCGCCCGCCATGCGTCCACAACGCGGCGAAGTGCCGGGCGCAAGGCCGGATCGTCACTCACTCGTGCTCGAAAGAGCACCGTTGCGGCCACGCCGGAACGGACCTCGCAGTTCGCGATGCGGGCGAGAAGAGGCGCGAGCGGGGCAGCCATCGCATCCGCGCGATCGGTCGGCTGGCTGGGCATTCCTTCACTACCAGGCGCAGGGCACGGCGGTGTCGTCTGTGCTGTAGCTGGCGCGGAAGCGATGAGCGCGAGGACAGCGAGAGTCCGGAGCGAGCAGGTCATGCTAGGAACGCGCGGGCGGGGGATCCGATGCCGGACACTACACACTCTCAGACATACGCGCCCCGCGGTCTGGCCTCTTTCCCCTTCACTCCCGCCGGCCGTCACTGTGGAGAGGCGTTTACGCCTTCGGGCGGAGGGTGACGACGGGCAGGAGGCACTCTTCGAGCGAGACGCCGCCGTGCTGGAACGAGTCGCGGTACTGGTTCACGTAGCGGTTGTAGTTCGTCGGGTAGACGAAGTAGCTGTCGCTGCGGGCGAAGATGTAGTTCTCGTTGATGCCCAGCCGCGGGAGGCCGTACGTCTCGGGCTCACGGACGAAGATGGCCTCCGAGGCGTCGGCCTTGAGGTTGCGGCCGTGCTTGTAGCGCAGGCTCGTGCTCGTCTCGCGGTCGCCGATGACCTTGGCCGGGTGGAGCGCGCGGACGGCGCCGTGGTCGGTCGAGATGACGACGGTGCAGTCGTGGCGGGCGAGTTCGCGGAGGGCCTCGTAGAACCACGAGTGCTCGAACCACGCGGCCGTGAGGGCGCGGTAGGCTGGCACGTCGGGCGCGATCTCCTTGAGGATGCGCGTGTCGCTTCTGGAGTGCGCGAGAATGTCGACGAAGTTGACGACGACGGCCGAGAGGTCGTAGGTGAGCAGGTCCGTGACACGCTCGGCGAAGTGCGTCCCGTCGTTCTGGGAGACGAGCTTGTCGTAGCGCATCCGGATCTCGCCGAGGTGGCGGCGCTTGAGGAGGTCGTCGAGAAACTCGGCCTCGTGGGCGTTGAGGCTCGTCTCGTCCTGCCGCTCGTCGACGGTGAACGTCTGCGGGAAGCGCCGCGCGAGGTCGATCGGGAGGAGTCCGCCGAAGAGGGCGTTGCGCGCGAACGGCGTGGCCGTCGGGAGGACGCCGTAGTGCCACGCGCGCTCGATCTCGTAGTCCTGGTGGAGCAGGCGCTCGAAGAGGAGCCACTGGTCGTAGCGCATGCAGTCCACGAGGAAGAAGATCACAGGCCGCTTGGGCTTCTCGCCGGGGCCGCCGAGGTGCGGGAAGACGTAGGTCGGGAGGACCTCGTGGCTGAGGGCCGGGCGCTCCTCGGCGCCCTGGCCGGGCTTGCCGCCGTCGCGGGCGCTCGCGATCCACGCCGGGTAGACATCCTCGATGTACTTGGCGAAGGTCACGTTGGCCTCGCGGTACTGGTCGTCGAGAATCTGGCGGACGCCCTCGTCGGCGCCTTCGAGCTCCATGTCGTGGCGGACGAGTTGCTCGTAGACGTCGGTCCACTCGGTCGGTCCGAGGCGGCCGCCGATGCGGCCCGCGAGCTCGCCGAAGCCCTGGAGGTAGTCCTGCTGGACGTGCTCGTCGCGGATGCGCCCGCCGTCGAGCAACCGCTTGACGGTGAGCAGGATCTGCTTCGGGTTGACGGGCTTGATGAGGTAGTCCGCGATCTGGCGCCCGATGGCGTCCTCCATGAGGGGCTCGTCCTCAGACTTGGTGATCATCACGACGGGCGTCTCGGGGCGGACGGCCTTGATCTGCTCGAGCGCGTCGAGGCCGCCGAGGCCGGGCATCTGCTCGTCGAGGAAGACGACGTCGTAGCGGGCGTCCTTGACGCGGGCGACGGCGTCGGCGCCGTTGGTGACGGTCTCGACGGTGTAGCCCTTCGTTTCGAGGAACAGGACGTGCGGGCGGAGAAAGTGGATCTCGTCGTCGGCCCAGAGGATGCGCGGCATGAGAGCAGGAGGCGTGAGCGGGGAGAACGGGCGCGGCGGCCCTGCGGTACTTCGGCGGCCGCGCCCGGTTCGCGCGCCCGGCGATTGCTCGTAACCCGGCCGGGCGACGCACGTGAACTCCACAAACCGCCCCGGCGCGAACGCGTTCGCGGGTGACGTTCTCTTCGGACCCTTTCCCTGCTCGCGCATGCGCACTCGTCTCCTTCTCTCCGCCGTCGCCCTCCTCGGCGCCCCGTTTGCGCAGGCGCAGGACGCGCCTGACGCTGCGCCGCCCGCGACCGACTGGCACCTCGCCGACGCCCCGGGCATCTCGGCCGCCCGCGCCTACGAGCTGCTCGCCGGCCGCACGCCGACGCCGCTCGTCGTCGCCGTGATCGACTCGGGCGTCGACATCCAGCACCCGGACCTCGTGCCCGTCCTCTGGACCAACCCCGGCGAGACGGCCGGCAACGGCCTCGACGACGACGCCAACGGCTACGTGGACGACGTCCACGGCTGGAGCTACCTCGGCGGCGCCGACGGCCGCAACATCGAGCACGAGACGCTCGAAGTCGCTCGCCTCGCCGGGATGTGCACGGCCGGCACGGCGCCGCAGGGCACGAACTGCACGGCCGTCGCCGCGGACCTCGCCGAGCGCCGCGCGACCTACGAGCAGCAGCGGACGCAGATGGCGCCCATCTTCTCGCAGGTCTTCGCCGCGGACTCGCTTCTCAAGAAGCGCTTCCCGGGCGTCTACGACGGCACCAACGCCGCGGCGCTCGACGCTAAGGGCGACCGCAGCATCGCGCAGGCGCAGGCGATGCTCGCCTTTCTCGCCGCCAACGGCGCGACGGTCACGGACCTCACGGCGTACCGCGCCCAGATCGAGTCCCAGCTGAACTACGGCCTCAACCCGGACTACACCATCCGCGCTGAGATCGTCGGCGACGACCCGACGGACACCTCGGACCGCGCTTACGGCAACGCCGACGTGGCCGGTCCGGACCCGAGCCACGGGACGGGCGTCGCGGGCCTCATCGCGGCCGTCCGCGGCAACGGCATCGGCATCGACGGCGTCGCGCCGAACACGGCCGAGAGCCAGCCCGTCCGCATTATGGCCCTCCGCGCCGTGCCCGACGGCGACGAGCGCGACAAGGACGTCGCCAACGCGATCCGCTACGCCGTCGACAACGGCGCGCGGATCATCAACATGAGCTTCGGCAAGTCGTTCTCGCCCCAGAAGAGCGCCGTCGACGAGGCCGTGCGCTACGCGGCCGAGCATGGCGTGCTGCTCGTCCACGCCTCGGGCAACGACGGCCATGACCTCGAGCCCTCCGCGGGCCACCACAACTTCCCGACGGCGTTCTACGGCGACGCGACGGGCACGGACCACTCGGCGACGTGGCTCGAGATCGGTGCGAGCACGTCCGACGCGGCTGCGCTCGCAGCCGGCTTCTCGAACTACGGCCAGACGCGCGTGGACCTCTTCGCACCCGGTGCGACCGTGACGAGCCTCGCCCCCGGCGGCGGCGTCCAGACGGCCGACGGCACGAGCTTCGCGTCGCCGGTCACGGCCGGCGTCGCGGCCCTCGTGATGGCCTACTTCCCGGATCTCACGGCTGCCGAGGTGCGCCAGGTCCTGATGGACTCGGCCACGTCCTACGCCGACGCCGAGGTCGGGCAGCCCGGCGAGGGCGCGACGGTCCGCTTCGGGACGCTATCGGTCTCGGGCGGCGTCGTCAACGCGGCCGAGGCAGTGCGCCTCGCGATGGCGCGCGCGGGCAACTAGGCGCGCCCGTCTCCCAGAACCGAAACGGCCGGCCCCGCGACGTCGCGGGGCCGGCCGTTTCGGTTCTGGCCCGTCAGGTCTGCTAGCTCCGGATGAACGGGCGGGCGATGGCGAGGACCTGATCGGCCGTCAGCGGCTCGTCGAACGCCTCCGACCGGGTCGCGGCGTCGATCGTGAGCGGCGTCACGGCGAGCGTCCCGACGTTGACGCTCCCCTGCGTGAGGTTCTCGTCGCCGGCGTAGATGGCCGCCGGGATGGGCGCGTCCGTCTGGTTCAGGGTGATCCAGCCCTCGCGGCCGCGGATCCGACGGATGACGGACGCGTGGCGCGCCTCGACGGAGTGGATCTGGAGGGCCTCCGTCAGGACGACGTCGTTCATCATGATGGCCGGCTGGGGCGCCTGCCCCTTGTAGGCCCGCTGGCCGAGGTCCTCGAACCCCTGGCTGAGGTCGGCGAAGAGCTCGTAGCTCGAGAAGGGGTCGAACCCGAGCGCCTGGTAGTTAAAGTTCTCGAACGTGAACGAGACGGGCGTCCCGCCAAGCTGCCGGATCCTTGAGGAGAGGGCGGCCCGGTGGCCCTGCTCGTTGGCGACGAGCTGGGTCCAGAAGTCGCGGTCATTGGCCGGGATCAGGTTCGGCGTCGCGAGGCCGCGCTCGTAGAACAGGCCGTCGAGGTACTCGAGCGTGAGCGCGAAGTTGAGGATCGAGACGGTGTCGTTCGGGTTCGGCGCTGTCTGGGCAGACGCCTTACCGGCGCCGAGCACGGGGAGAGCGGCGATGGCGCCAAAGGCGAGGCCTGCGCGGCGGAGCGCGTCGCGGCGCGAGACAGCGGGCACGCACTCGGCCGGCGTGAGGAGGTCAGAAGTCATGGCGGAGGTGTGGAGAGAGGGGCGGGCGGGACCAGGGCCCCGCCGGGGCGCTGCGCTAGGCGTTGCGGACCGTAATGGTCTCGGTGATGAACGGCTGCGCCTGCGAGAGGACGGTCCCGGGCGCGAGCGCGAGGTCCGCCCCGGCGGTGACGACGGCCGGGATGTTCGTGCCGGCTGCCCCGGCACCTGCCGGCGAGCGGGGGTCGAGGAGGTCCCGGATGGCCGCCGCGTGGCGAGCCTCGACGGAGACGATCTTGCCCGCGAGGGTGAGGTTGGCCGCGCTCGTGAGGTACTTGCCGGCCCCGTTGTACGCGCCGACGCCGAGGTCCTCGAACGTCCGGGCCGTCCCGAGCACGCTCGCGCGGCTCGTGAAGTCGACCGACGAGAAGTTCGGCGTGAGGTCCGGGATGGCGTTCGTTCCGAGGGCGGCCTGGAAGAACTCGCGGTGGACGACCTCGTGGTCCCGGAGGGACATCAGCACGGCCGTTTCGTCGGCGGTGATGCCAGAGTACGGGCTTGCGATGACCTGGGTGTAGAAGGCGGCTTCTAGCTGCTCGAGCGCGTAGGCGTAGTTCAGCACGCCGGTGTCGGACGAGAAGTCGAGCGTGACGTCGGCGCCGCTGTCGGTGCCGTCCGAGTCGCAGGCCTGGAGGGCCGAGGCGGACACGAGTACGCCAGCGCCGAGGCTGGCCCGTTTGAAGAAGTCGCGCCGCGACGTCGGGGCGCTGGACCGAGTGAGGAGGGGCTCCATGAGGGGAAGGGAGATGGGAGACTGAGCGGGCCCGCCGGCTGGCGGTGGCCTTCCCGTACCCCAAACGCCGCGCGCGGATTGCGCCCGACCTGCCTTTTTCGCTTCGATCCGGGCAGTTCCGGCACGCCCCGGTGGCGCGTCCCGGCAGGCCCTGCTGCGCCAGTCGGGGATTGGAGGACGCGCTACCGGGAGCCCCACCTCGGGAAACCACTGCGCATGGGCTGGGCACGCTGCCCGGACAGCCGCGCGCCCGGCCCCTCGTGAGAAGGGCCGGGCGCGTGGATTACGGTCTGGAGCGGCGTGCCAAGCGGCACGGCCGCGCACTCGTTACGGGCGGATAAAGGCGCCTGCGATGGCGAGCACCTGATCCTTGGTCAGCGGCTCGTCGAACGACTCGCTGATCTGGGCGGCCGTGAAACCGCCGGGGACGGTCATCGTGGCCTCCTCGCCGTTGTACGTCGCCTGGATGGCCGCGTTGTCCGTCTGGTTCGCCGTGATCCAGCCCTTCTGGCCGCGGATGCGGCGGATGGCCGAGGCGTGACGCGCCTCGACGGAGTGGATCTGCAGGGCGGCCTGCAGGATCGCATCGACGGCGATGAGGTTAGCAGCCTGGCCCTTGTACGCGCGGACGCCGGTGTCCTCGAGCCCCTGCGAGACGACGAGGAAGGTCGGGTAGCTCGTGAACGTCGGGAGCGTGCCGCCAGCGGTGAAGTCGAACCCGTTGGCGGGTCGGCCCGCAGCGCCGGCGCCGGTCCCCTGCGTGAGGCCGAGGGCGCTCTGCAGGAAGCGGACGTGATCGTTCTCGTGGGCGGCGATCGTCGTGAGAATGTCCCGCTCGCTGGCAGGGATGAGGCCCGCCGTGGCGAGGCCGTCGCGGTAGAACTCGTACTCGAGGTGCTCGAGCGTGAGGGCGAACCGGAGAACGTCCTGGACGGCCGCCGGGAGCGTCTGCGCGTAGGCCTCCTTCGAGATCGCGGCGAGCGCGAGCGGCGAGGCGGCGAGAGCGGCTCCGTAGAGGGCCGTCTTGCGGAGGGCCTCCCGTCGGGAGACGGCACCCGAGCGGGTGACGATGTCGACGACGAGATCGGGGTCGAGGGAGGGGACGTGGGTGTCCATTGGATGTCTTGCTTAGAGGTGCAGAAGAGGGAGAAGTGGGGCGTCGCGCCTCAGGTCGCCATGGGGATGCCGGTCACGCTGATCATCTCCATGATGAACGGGTCGGCCGCGGCGAGCACGGCGGCCGGCTCGAAGGCGCGGTCGAGCCCGTTCGCACCGACGACCTCAGGGATGCCGCTCGCACCGGACTCGCCGATCGTCGCACCGCTGCGCGCGTTGTTCAGGATCATGTCGCGGATCGCAGAGGCGTGGCGGGCCTCCACCGAGACGATCTTGCCCGCGATGGTCAGCAGGCCCGGGTCGGTGAGGTACTTGCCGGCGCCGTTGTAGGCGGCCACGCCGAGGTCCTCGAACGTGAGCGCCGTCCCGAGCACGCTCGCCTTGCTGGCGAAGTTGACTGCGCTAAAGTCCGGCGTCAGGTTCCCGATGGCGTTCGTGCCGAGAGCCGACTTGAGGAACGCCGCGTGGATGTTCTCGTGGACGGCGATGTCACGGAAGGTCTGCTGCTCACTCGGGGTCCCGCCGGCGCCGGCCGTGGCTGAGAACGTCGTCGTGAAGGCGGTGTCGCTGATGACGCGCGCGTAGAACGCGGCCTCGAGCTGCTCGAGGGCGTAGGCGTAGTTGAGCACGCCGAAGTCGTTCGAGAAGTTGAGGACGACGCCGTCGCCGGTGCCGTTGTCTTCCGAGTCGCAGGCCTGGAGGGCCGCGGCGGAGGCGAGGACGCCGGCGCTGAGGCTGGCCCGCTTGAAGAAGTCGCGGCGCGACGACGGCGCTCCGGACGGTGTGATGAGGGACTCCATGGAAAGGGACGAGGAGAATGGAAAGGGCGGATGCCGCGACACCAGAGCCGAGGCGAGAACCTGTCCAGGCTACTCGGAGCGATTGATCGCCCACAAGACCACTTTGTGCTCAACCTGAACCCTCATTCAGGATTTACCTCGCCCTGATCGACCGTCGCTCCGCGGCCTTCTGATCGCGCCAAGGGATCAGAACACCCAAAGTGGTTGACCCAACTGCTAGGTATTGCAAAGGTAGAACCCGAAAAACGCGGGTCGACTGCCCGTCTGCGTTCGTCGCCTGCATCCGCCGAGGCCACGGCAAAGGGCCGCCACGGCCACCGGGGTGGCCCTAGCGAACTTCCCTATCGACTGCCCGAGTTAACCGACATGCGCGTGATGCAGTACGGACCACGGAGGCGTTGCCGAGACGGTATACGTCAGGCCTCGGGGAGGCGCACGTCCACGGCGCGGAGTTGGAGCGACGTGCGGCCGTTCCAGTCGTTCTCGTCGACCTCGAAGGCGAGGTCGAGCGGACGGCCGCGTCGGACGCTGGCCAGGGCGGCGGCGTGGCGGTCGGCAAGGTTGAAGCCGATGACCGGGAACGTCGGGCCGTCGGCGTCCTGCTGGACGCGCATGCGGAGGTGCTGCTTCTGCGCGCCGACGAGGGTCGGCTGGCCGGCGACGCGGAGGCCGCGGCCCCAGAAGAGGGGCCGGTCGTTGTCGGGCCCGTGCGGGTGGAACTGCTTGAGGACGTTCCAGAAGCGCGGCGTGACCTCGCGGAGGTCGAGGTGGGCGTCGATGTCGATCTCGGGCAGGAGCGCGTCGGGCAGGAGTGCGTCGCCGACGGCGACCTGGAGGCGCTCGCGAAGCGCGTCGACGTTGGCGACGGGGAGCGCGAGGCCGGCGGCGAAGGCGTGGCCGCCGAAGCGGTCCAGCAGGTCCGTGCACTGCGCGAGCGCGTCGTAGATCGAGATGCCCTTGACCGAGCGGGCGGAGCCCTTGGCGGGCCCGCCGGTCCCGTTGGACGTCAGCAGGACCGTCGGGCGGTGGAACCGCTCGGCAATGCGGCTCGCCGTGATCCCGACGACGCCGGGATGCCAGCCGGGGTGGTACACGACGAGCGCGACCGGGTCGGCCTCCATGAGGCGCTCGGCGATGACGATGGCCTCGTCGCGCGTGGCGCGGTCGAGTTCGCGGCGGCGCATGTTGAGCGCCTCGATGTCGTCGACGAGGCGCCGAGCCTCGTCGGGGTCGGTCGCGGCGAGCAGTTCGGCGGCCATCGCGGCGTCTTCGATCCGGCCCGCCGCGTTGATGCGCGGCCCGAGCTGGAAGACGATCTTGGACGACGTGCAGCACGTGAGGTCCACGCCAGCCTTGGCCGCGAGCGCGGCGATCCCGACGCGCGGCGCGTCGCAGAGCTGTTTCAGGCCGGCCCGCATCAGGATCCGGTTCTCGCCGATCATCGGGACGATGTCGCTGGCTGTCGAGACGGCGACGAGGTCGAGGTAGGGCCACGCCTCCTCCTCGGGCAGGCCGAGGACGGTCAGGACGGCCTGGATGAGCTTGAAGCCGACGCCACAGCCCGAGAGGCCGTCGAAGGGATAGTCGCAGTCGGGCCGCTTGGGGTCGAGGACCGCGACGGCGTCGGGCAGGACGGGCCCGGCGGTGTGGTGGTCGCAGATGACGAGGTCGAGGCCGACGGCGCGCGCGTAGTCCGCCTCGGCGTTGGCCGTGATGCCGCAGTCGAGGGCGACGACGAGCGTGCAGCCGCGCGAGACCGCGATGTCGAGGCCGGCCTTCGAGAGGCCGTAGCCGTGGTCGAAGCGGTTGGGGATGAAAAAGCTCGCCTCGACGCCCTGGCTCTGGAGGAACGTGAGCATCATCGCCGTCGAGGTCGTCCCGTCGACGTCATAGTCGCCGTAGACGAGCACGCGCTCTTTGCCGGTGATGGCGCGGGCGACGCGCTCGGCGGCGACGTCCATGTCCCGCATCCCGAACGGGTCGTGGAGGCCGGCGAGGGCGGGCCGGAAGAACGTCCGCGCGTCGTCGAAGGACGTCACGCCGCGGAGGAGGAGCGCACGCGCGAGCGCGTTCGGCAGTCCGTTGAGGCTCGCCGAGAGGGCCTCGGCCCGGGAGTCGTCGGCGAGCGGACGGAGCGTCCAGCGGACAGGCGACGGGTCCGTCTCGCAGAGTGCGGCCGGATCGGGATCAGCAGAGGGCATCGTGGGGCGGAGGCGTCGCCGCTCCGCGTCTGTGTTGTTTGCGGCCAAGATACGCGGCGACCGGAGGGGCTCAGAAATTTCCCCACGCGTGCCGTCGGGCGGCCGTCCGGACGGCGGGGCGTGCCCCAGGATGCACCCGGGCGGAAACGAGCGCCCCGAACACGTAGCCGCCACAGGCTGCCTCAGCCTGCTCACCGGGACTCGCACGCCGCTGCGGTCCGGCTCAGCCGCGCAGGCCGACGAACCCGAGCATCCGGCCCGTCTGACCGGCCTCGGCGCGGTACGAGAAAAAGCGGTCCACGCCACCGACCGTGCAGGCATCGGAGATCTCGACGTCCGACACGCCCACCTCGGCAAGCTGCCGCGCGAGGTCCGACCGGAGGTCCACGTGCGGGCGCGGCCACTCGGGCCGCCGCACGACCGACGATGCGGGAAACCGGTCGGCCACGTCCTCCCCGGTCTCGAACGCCTCGGCCGAGATGCACGGCCCCACGTAGCCGGTGATGCGCTCCGCACCGAGGCGCCGCATCGCCTCGACCGTCCGGCCGGCGATGCCGGCGACGGTTCCGCGCCACCCGCTGTGGCACGCCCCGACGACGCCGGCCTCCGGGTCGGCGAGGAGGACGAGCGCGCAATCGGCCGACATCACGGTGAGCAGGACGCCGGGCGTGGCCGTGACGAGCCCGTCGTGCGCGTCGGTGTGCCCGCCCGCCGTGACGACGGCGACCTCTGCGCCGTGGACCTGCCCGACCGAGGCGACGGACGCGAAGCCCTCGTCGGCGGCGAGGCGGGCGCGGACGGCGTCGAGTGGTTCGTCAGCCGGGGCGAAGGCGCGGGTCGTGAAGCCGGCCGCGAGGCGCGGGTCGGCAGCAAGGGCAGGGCGGAGAATGGTCACGGGTCGAGGGCGGTTCGGGCGGCGCGCTCGGCCGCCGCGGTGTCCATGTCGAGGCCGGTCCAGAGCCGAAAGCTCGCCGCCGCCTGCGCGACGAGCATCGGCAGACCGCCGATCCTGCGGGCGCCCCGTGCCTCGGCGTCGAGGAGAAGGCGCGTCCGGGCGGGGCGGTACACGAGGTCGTAGACCGTCTGGTGCGGGCTGAAATCGTCGGCGTTCGGCCACGGCGTTGCCTGCGGATCGGCCGTCCCGATGGGCGTCGCGTTCACGACGAGTGCCGCCTCGGCAACCGGGGCCCGCTCGGCTGGCGCTGTTTCGATGGGGACCTTGCCCCACGCACAGGCATCCTGTGCGAGCGCGTGGGCTCGCTCGGGC
>DASWMO010000144.1:0-18568 GCA_036399715.1 Rubricoccaceae bacterium | reverse complement strand
CGTCGTCCTCGGTCGCCTCGCCGACGGCCGAGAAGTGTGCCGGAACGGTCTTGACGGGCTGCGGCGCGTCGTCCGTGACGCCCTGCGGGACCATAAGCTGCGGCTTGAGCGAGACGGTCGCGTACGTCCCCGAGCCCTGGAGGACCTGCCGGAGCAACTCGTCCTCGCGGCCCGGCGGGTGCAGCAGGATGCCCTCGTTGGCGGCGTCGATGCGGACGTCGGTGATGAGCGAGAAAAAGTCGAACGCCTCGCCCTCGACGACGACGAACGTCCCGGCGCGGACCGACTCGACGGACCGCGCCGGGTCCAGCTTCATCTCGACGCCCGCCCCGAGTGAGCCATGCGTAAGCACGCCAACCCGTGTGCGGCGGTCGGTGGCGACAGGGTCGAAGAGGGACATGGGCGCGCAGGGTCGGGGCCTCCCATGCTACGGATCCACGCGGCCTAGTTCGTCCGCGTCTGGACGACCCGCTGGGCCTCGACCGTAGCGCCGAACCGTCGCGATTTATTCCAGCGCACCTCGCTGGCGCCCCGGCCGGGTGTGAGCGTGAGCGCATTGCACTCCTGAAACGGCGCATCGCCGACGCACACCGCGGGGAGGGCTTGGGCAGCGGCCGTCGCCGAGAACCGAGGAAACGTCCGAGTGGAGAGCGGGATCAGTTCAGCTGTCGTGTAGGTCAGCGTGACCTCAGTTCCAGTCTGCACGGCGACCCCCACCGGCACCGCCGAGGCATTGGGAAGCGTGTGGACGAGGGGCATCGTCCGGGTGCCGCGGCGGCACGTCTCGCTGCCAAACGTCCACGACATAGTCCGCCGGTCGACCGTCTCGGGGCCGGTGTTGACGCTCGTGCTGAACACCGAGTCGAAGGTTCAGACGGCCCCCTGCGTTGCGGGAAAAAGGTCCTGCTGGCCCGCCGCGGGGCCGGGCGGGCACGGGTCGAGCGTCTCGACGGTGAACGTCTGCGTTGCCTGCTGTCCCTCGCCGGATGCGCCCGTCGACGCCGTGACAATGATACGCGCCGTGCCCGGGTTGCGAGGGCGAATAGTGAGGCGGCTGGCCGCGAGGGTTACGGTGGCTACGTCGGGTGCGCTGGACGTTACCGTGTACGTCGGCGCACCGTTGACCGCGGCAAAGTGCGCGCTCAATTCGATCGGTGCGATAGAGTCTTCTGCGTATGTCGAGACGGATGTGATGGGCTCCGTCGAGGCGACAAGGGCGCCGGGTGACTGTGGATCTAATGCCGAATCACATCCGGGTACGGCCAAGAGCGACAGCAGGACAGGGAGCGTAAATCGAAACCGCATCGCTGTTTCGGACAGATCAACAGGCAAGAAGCAAACATACATGCCTGCGGCTCATCCCTAGGATCAAATCCAGGGATGAGCCGCAGAAATTTTCGGCCTGGATCGGACGTCAACTCATCACGGGTGCCTCAGCGCCGTCCGAGACGACCACAACGGCCGGCTCAGGAGCGACCGGCGTCAACCGGTCGAGGTCCGGCACGTGGAAGTGCGCAACGGGGTCGCCCGTCGGCTCCGGAGCGAGCAGCAGGTCCAGCGCCTCGTCGATACGCTTGACGTACTTCACGTCGAGCCCGTCGAGCGTCTCGTCCTTGATCTCCTCGACATCGGCGCGGTTGCGCTCCGGGAGGACGACGCACGTGATGCCGGCGCGGCGCGCGGCGAGAACCTTCTCCTTGATCCCGCCGACCGGCAGCACGAGCCCGCGCAGCGTGATCTCGCCCGTCATGGCCACATCGTGTCGCACGCAGCGGCGCGTGTAGATGCTCGCCAGCGCGGCCGTCATCGCGACGCCCGCCGAGGGCCCGTCCTTGGGAATCGCGCCGGCCGGGACGTGCACGTGCAGGTCGAAGTGCGTGAACGCGTGCAGCGGAATGCCCAGCTGGTCGGCGTGAGAGCGCACCCACGAGGACGCGGCCTGCGCCGACTCGCGCATCACGTCGCCGAGCTTGCCCGTGATCGTCATCTTGCCCGAGCCGCGGCTCAGCGAGGCCTCGATAAACAGAATGTCGCCGCCGACGGGCGTCCACGCCAGACCCGTCGCGACGCCCGGGACCTCGGTCCGCTCCGCGACATCGTTGTAGAACTTGCGCGCCCCGAGCGCATCGTCGACCGTGTCGACCGTGACCTCGCCGCGCTCGGCCTCGCCCATCGCGACCGTCTTGGCGATGTTGCGGACGACCGACCCGATGGTGCGTTCGAGCTGCCGGACGCCGGACTCGCGCGTGTATCCCTCGACGAGCAGCAGGAGCGCCTCGTCCGTGATCGTGAACTGCTCGGGCGTGAGGCCGTTGCGCTCGGTCTGCCGCGGGACGAGGTAGGTCCGCGCGATCGCGAGCTTCTCGGCCGCCGTGTAGCCGTTGATCTCGATGATCTCCATGCGGTCGCGCAGCGGGCCGGGGATCGTATCGAGCGAGTTCGCCGTCGCGATAAACATGACCCGCGAGAGGTCGTAGTCGAGCTCGAGGTAGTGGTCGTTGAACGTGTCGTTCTGCTCGGGATCGAGGACTTCGAGCAGAGCCGAGCCGGGGTCGCCGCGGAAGTCCTGCCCGAGCTTGTCGATCTCGTCGAGCATGAAGACCGGGTTGCTCGTCCCGGCGCGCTTGAGGCCCTGCACGATGCGGCCCGGGAGCGCGCCGATGTACGTGCGGCGGTGGCCGCGGATCTCGGCCTCGTCGCGGACGCCGCCGAGCGAGACGCGCTGGAACTCGCGCCCGACCGCCCGCGCGATGCTCTTGCCGAGGCTCGTCTTGCCGACGCCCGGCGGGCCGTAGAAGCACAGGATCGGCGCCTTGAGGTCGCCCTTGAGCTTCAGGACGGCGAGGTACTCCAGGATGCGCCGCTTGACGTCGCCGAGCCCGTAGTGGTCCTCGTCGAGGACGGCCGCGGCGCGAGCGATGTCGATGGAGTCCTCGGAGACGTGGTTCCACGGCAGGTCGAGGATCGTCTCGGCATAGTTGCGGACGACGCTGTACTCGGGGCTCGCCGGGTTCGTCCGGGCGAGCTTGGTCAACTCCTTCTCGACCGTCTCGACGACCGTTTCGGGGAGGTCACTGCGCTTTGCGTCGAGCTTCGTCCGCAGCTCGGTCGTGTCCGCCGACGAGCCCTCGGTCTCGCCCAACTCGTCCTGGATCGTTTTGAGCTGCTGGCGGAGAAAGAACTCGCGCTGCTGCTGGTCCACGTCCGTCTTGACCTTGGAGCGGATCTCTTCGGAGATCTCCAGGACCCGGATCTCCTGCTCCAGGTAGCCGAGCACGAGTTGGGCGCGGTCCAGGAGCGGGCGCGTCTCCAGCAACTCCTGCTTCTTCTGGACCTCGATCTGGAGGTTGGACGTGATAAAGTGGACGAGGAAGCGCGGGCTCTCGATGTTCTGGATCGCGTAGGCCGCCTCGGAGGGCAGGTTCGGCGAGAGGTTGACGATCTGGACGGCGAGCTCCTTGATCTGGCGGACGCGGGCCGAGAGCTCGGCCGAGTCGCCGGCCTCGGCGGCCTCCTCGTCGACCGCCGTCACGCTCGCGCGGAGGTACGGGTCGGTCTGCGTGTATGCCGCGACCTCGATACGGCGCTTGCCCTGGATGACGATGCTCACGGACCCGTCGGGCATCTTGATGAGCTTCAGAATCGTCGCGGCGGTCCCGAAGTCGTACAGGTCGTCGGGGCCGGGCGTCTCGACATCCGAGCGCTTCTGCGCGACGACGGCGACGAGGCGGTCGCCGGCGTAGGCGTCCTTGACGAGCTTCAGCGAGGCGTCGCGGCCGACCGTGATCGGGAGGACGACGCCGGGGAAGAGGACCGTGTTGCGGAGCGCGAGCACGGGCAGCGTCTCGGGGAGCGCCGCTTCGGTCATCGCCTGCTCCTCGTCGTGCGTCAGGAGCGGGATAGACTGCTCGGGGTCGTCGCCGTGGGGGTCGTCGGCGAGGTGGGAGAGGGGAATGGTGCGGTGCATCTGGTTTCCGTTATTGAAATCGGGGATCACTGCAAAACGAGAGCAGGTGGAGCAGGACCCCCGGACGGGTCGACGGCCCCCAAATGTTCCGCCTCGACCTCGGTCCACAGCCGCGCGAGCGTCACCTGCGAGCCCACGCTACTCTCTCACCGGGGAAGAGAGCAGGCCAGGGCGTCGCGCGACAGGGCCGGCGGCAGGTCCAAACGCCGCGGCTCGAAACGCGCGGGGGCACCGTGGCGGACCGCGGTGCCCCCGAACGCGAGGTGCCGGGCGAGGCAGAGGCGCAGCGCGGTGCTACGCGTTGATCGCCTGCCCGTAGGCGTCGCGGAAGGCCTCCATGACGGCCTCCGAGAGCGTCGGGTGCGGGTGCATGGCGTCCATCACGTCGTGCGCCGTCGACTCCAGCGCGCGGGCCGTGACGATCTCGGCGATCATCTCGGTCGCGTCGTGGCCGATGATATGCGTGCCGAGGATCTCGCCGTACTGCGCGTCCACGACGACCTTCACGAAGCCCGACTGGTCGCCGATGGCGGCCGCCTTGCCCGAGGCCGCGAACGGGAATTTGCCCACCTTGACCTCGAAGCCCGCCTCCCTGGCCGTGGCCTCGGTGTAGCCGACCGAGGCGATCTGCGGGATGCAGTACGTGCAGCCGGGCACGTTGAGGTAGTCCACCGGGTGCGGCTTCTTGTCCAGCTTGCCCATCGCGTGAGCGATGCCCTCGATACACACGATGCCCTCGTGCGAGGCGACGTGCGCGAGCCACGGCCCGCCGACGACGTCGCCGATGGCGTACACGCCCGGGACGTTGGTCTTGTACTCGGCGTCGACCGTGATCGCGCCACGCTCGTGCGCGACGCCGATCTCGTCGAGCCCAAAGCCCTCGACGTTCCCCACGACGCCGACGGCCGAGAGGACCTGGTCGACCTGAACCGTCTGCTCGCCCTTCGACGTGGTGATCGTCACCGTGCAGCCCTCGCCGGACGTGTCGACCTTCGTCACCTGCGCGCCCGTCATCACGGTCACGCCCATCTTCTTGTACGCCCGCTCGAGCTCCTTCGAGACGTCGGCGTCCTCGACCGGCACGAGGCGGTCCTGCAGCTCCACGATCGTGACCTTCGTGCCCATGTGGTGGTACACGTAGCCGAACTCGACGCCGATGGCGCCCGCACCGACGATCAGCAGCGACTCGGGGGCCGTCGTCTGGAGCATCGCCTGCTTGTAGTCCACGATCTTGACGTCGTCGACGGGCAGCGTCGGGATGGCGCGGGCGCGGGCTCCCGTCGCGACGACGATGTTCGTGGCCTGGATTTCCGTCGCCTCGCCGACGGTCTCGCCGTCCATCGTGACCGAGGGCGCGATGCCGATCCGGCCGCCACCGAGCAGCGTCGCCGCGCCCATGTAGACGTCCACCTTGTTCTTCTTCATCAGGAAGCCGACGCCCTTGTTCATCTTGTCCGCCACGCCGCGCGAGCGCTTCACGACGGCCGCGAAGTCGACCTGGACCTCGGGCTGGGCGCCGTCGCCGCTCGTACCAAACGACAGCCCGTAGTCGGCGAGGTGGCGCATCTGGCCCGCAACCTCGGCGGACTTGAGCAGCGCCTTCGTCGGGATGCAGCCGATGTTGAGGCAGACGCCGCCGAGCTTGTTCTTCTCGACCACGGCGACGCGCAGGCCGAGCTGGTGCGCGCGGATGGCGGCTTCGTAGCCGCCGGGGCCGGAGCCGATGACGACGACGTCGTAGGGGGCGTTTGCCATTGGGGAGGGCAGGAGGGAAGGTCTGGGACGTTAACCGCCGCCCGCGTACGGGGAGCCGCGCCGGCGTTGAAGAGCCGGGGGAAACGGCGACTCCCAGACTTAGAAGATGACGCCGACACGTGCCGCGACCGCGAGCGTCGTCTCGTCCTGGCCCAGTACGAGGCTCGGGTCGAACTCGGCGTAAAGCGACGTGTCGCGCAGCGGAATCGCCGTCCCGACGCCCGCGTGCAGCGTCGGCCCACCACCGCCGCCTTCGAGCGGGATGAAGCCGCCGAAGCCGCCCAGGAGGTAGCGCAGGTTGCCGCGCCCGGGCAGCGTCACGATCACCGAGGTCTGCGGGTTGAGCGTGTACCGCGCGTCCGCCGTGCCCCCGATGACGTTGGCGAGCAGGCCGAGATCCACAGCCACAGACAGGTCGGCGTTGACGGGCAGCGCCACGCGCCCGCGCAGGCCGACCGCGATGCCCTCGGGGACCAGGTTCTGATCCGGAAGTGCGCCCAGCACGTCGAACCCGACGCCGAAGCGCGGCGGCGCAGCCTGGGCGCGTGCCGACTGAATACCGGCGACGGAAAGCAGGGCGGCGAAGAGGGCGAGTCGGCGGAACATGGCGCAGCGGGGCGGGTGGCGAGAGACCGTAGCTTTATCCCGGCCGCTCACGCTGGCCGGACGGTCACTCCGAACATACCGCGCCCCCGATGGACTCCCCGACGCTCGACCCGACCGCTTCCGGCGACGGCGCGCCCGCGCACCGCTTCGACCCTGCCCCGTTCGACCCGACCGCCCAGTCCGGCGACCCGGCTGACTACCTGCCCCTCGGGACGGTCCCGCACGGCGTCACCAACGGCTTCTACGACCCGCTCGCATTCGTCGCGCCGGACTTCTACCGCATCGACGACCTGCTCACGGACGACGAGAAGGCGTTCCGGGACGAGATCCGCGCAGCCGTCGACGCACACGTGCTCCCGACGATCGAGCAGCACGCGCAGGCGCTGGTCTTCCCGGTCGAGGCAGCGAAAGCACTCGCCCGTGCGGGCGCCGTCGGCCCGACGATCCCGGTCGAGTACGGCGGGCGCGGGCTGTCCTCGGTCGCCTACGGACTCGCGATGCAGGAGGTCGAGCGGGCGGACTCGGGCATCCGCTCGTTCTGCTCCGTCATGGGCTCGCTCGTGATGTACCCCATCTTCCAGTACGGCTCCGAGGAGCAGAAGCGCCGCTGGCTCCCGCGCCTCGCCACGGCCGACGCCATCGGCTGCTTCGCGCTGACCGAGCCCAATGTTGGGTCGGACCCGGGCTCGATGACGACACGGGCCCGCCGCGACGGCGACGGGTATGTCATCACAGGCCACAAGCGCTGGTCCACGAATGCCTCCATCGCCGACGTGGCCGTCGTGTGGGCGAAGGACGACGCGGGCGACGTGCGCGGCTTCCTCGTCGAGACGGACCGGCCGGGCTTCTCGGCGCCGCGCATCGGCGACAAGTGGAGCCTGCGCGCCGCCGTCACGTCCGAGATCGTCCTCGACGACGTGCGCGTCCCGCTCGACGCCATGCTGCCGAACGTGAAGGGTCTCAAGGGGCCGCTCTCGTGCCTCACGCAGGCGCGCTACGGCATCGCGTGGGGCGTCCTCGGCGCGGCGATGTCTTGCTACGACGCCGCGATCCAGCACACGACGAGCCGCGAGCAGTTCGGCCGCCCCATCGCCGGTTTCCAGCTCGTCCAGTCCAAGATCGCCGACATGCTCGCCGACATCACGCGGGCTCAGCTCGTCGCGTGGCGCCTCGGGCGGATGAAGGACGAGGGCACGATGCGCCCGGCGCACGTCTCGCTCGCCAAGCGCGACAACGTCCGCACGGCGCTGTCGGTCGCCCGGACGAGCCGGCAACTCCTCGGCGGGAACGGCGTCCTCGGCGTCTTCCCCGTCATGCGCCACATGGCCAACCTCGAGTCGGTCGTGACTTATGAGGGCACGGACGAGGTGCACACGCTCGTGCTCGGGCAGGAGGCGACCGGCATCAACGCCTTCGGCGGCTGATCGCCTCGGGGCGCGCGGCGCAGACGTCGCGTTGAGTGCTCGTGGCCAGATGCGCCCGAAGAATCTCGCCGGTCGGCTGACCAGACGGGCCGCGGGATGCGCTAGAGGGGAGACGGGCCGACCCGGCCTGCCCTCACCCTCACCGTCTGGCCATGAACCCTCGCCTTCTCGCTGCCGCGCTCGTCGTCGGCCTCACCACCACAGGCGCGCTCTGCGGAGACGACGCCCCGGTCACCGTCCAGCCAGCCGCGAGCCGGCCGGCCGCTGCAGCTCCGGCTGCCGCCCCGAAGCCGGGCGATGCGCCGGCGGCAGGCGCATCCGCCGGCTCAGACAAGGACGGCGGGACCTCGGCCGAGACCGGCCCCGCCCAAGCCGTCAGTGCTGGCGGCCTGCGCCAGCACTCGGGCTCGCTCGAAACCGGCGACGCGACGCTCGAAACGGGCGAATTCGTGGACGCGTACACGATCGATGTGCAGGCTGGGCAGACGGTCGTCGTCGACCTGATGTCGACGAGCAGCCTCGACCCGTACCTCATCCTCCGGGCGCCCTCGGGCGAGCAGGTCGACAACGACGACTACGAGGGCGACCGGACGCGCTCGCACCTCGAGCAGGTCGCCTCCGAGAGCGGCGCATGGCGCGTCATGGCGACCTCGTACGAGCCCGGCCAGAGCGGGACGTATGACATCACGATCCGCACGGAGGGCAGCGGCGGGACGGGCGCGGCACCGGCGGGCGGCAAGTAGCCCCGCGGCCACTCAGCGACAGGCGGAACAATACCTGTTGCAACAAATATCGGGCGGACACCTTCCCCCACCCCGATGCCCAGCATCCGCGAATCCGTCGACGCCCTCAATGCCCGCATCCTCAGCGGTGACATCCTCGGCGCCTTCGAAGACCTCTACGCCGACGACCTCGTCATGACCGACGCCGGGCAGGAGCCGCGTGTCGGAAAGGATGTCAACCGCCAGTACGAGGAGGCGTTCGTGAACGGCCTTACTGAGTTCCGCGGTGCCGAGGTCAAGGCCGTCGCCGTGGACGAGGCGACGGGCAAGGCGTTCATCGAGTGGCACTTCGACTTTACGCACTCGGCCTACGGCAGCCAGACCTACGATCAGGTTGCCGTCCAGACGTGGCGCGACGGCAAGGTCGCCGAGGAGCGGTTCTACCGGATCTGACCGCTCCGGCCCGACGTGCGGCAGCGCCCGCCGGTCCACCTCGGGCCGGCGGGTGCGCTGCGTTACGCCTCGGCGGCTTCGGGGACGCCGTTGACGATCTCCGCCGGGACGCCGAAGTCGCGCGCGACCTCACGGGCGGTCATCTTGGCCGACATCATCACGCTCGGTGTCCCGCCGCCCGGCTGCGTGCCCTGCCCGACGAGGTACAGGTTCGAGACGTCCTCGGAGCGGTTGTGCGGCCGGAAAAACGCCGACTGCGTCAGCACCGGCTCAACGCCGAAGCCGTTGCCGACGTACGAGTTGAGCGTGCCCTCGAAGTAGTCCGGCGTGACGAAGCTCTGGTAGACGAGGCGCTCGCGGAGGCCCGGCAGGTAGCCGCGCTCGTCTAGGAACGTCAGGATCGTGTCCGCGAAGCGCGGCCCGACGTCGTCCCAGTCGAGCCCAGAGAGGTTGTTCGGAACCGGCACGAGCGTGTACGCGGCGTGGTGGCCGAGCGGCGCGAGGCTCGGGTCCGTCAGCGTGGGGATGTGGAGGTACTGGGAGAAGTCCTCAGCGAGAATCTTGCGGTCGAAAATGTCCGTGAGCAGCTCCTCGTAGCGCGGGCCGAGGATGATGTTGTGGTGCTGCAGGCCCGGGTCCGCGTCGCTTCTGGTGAAGCCGAAGTAGATCACGAAGAGCGACATCGACTGCTTGCGCGCCTTCACGAGCGCGTCGCGGTTGATGCGCCGGTGCTCGCGGTCGACGAGGGTGAGGTACGTGTGCGCGTAGTCGCTGTTGGACACGACGAGGTCCGCCCGGAGCGTCTCGCCTCCCGCGAGCGTCACGCCCGTCGCGACGCGCTTCCGGCCCTGCTTGACGACATTGATCCGCTCGACCTCGGCCTCGACGCGCAGGCTCCCACCCATCTCCTCGAACTTGCGCACCATCGCGGCCACGAGTGCGCCCGTGCCGCCCATCGCGAAGTGGATGCCCCACGTCCGCTCGACAAAGTGGATCATCGCGTAGATCGCCGGCACCTTCTGCGGGTTGCCGCCGACGAGGAGCGGCTCGAACGAGAACACCTGCCGCATCTTGTCGCTCTTGAAGTAGCGCTTCACGAACGAGAACAGCGGCCGGAGGGCGTCGAGGCGTACAAGGTCTGGGGCGACGCCGAGCATCGAGCGGACGTTGCCGAAGTAGGTGTAGCCGAGCTCCAGGAAGCCGCGGTCGAAGATGGCCCGCGCGGCGGCATGGAAGCGTTCGTAGCCATCGAGGTCCTCGGGCGCGAGGCGCGCGATCTGCTCGCGCAGGCGGACCGGGTCGGCGTCGTAGTCGAAGTAGGTCCCGTCGTCGAAGTAGATGCGGTAGAACGGCAGGATGGGCACGATCTCGACGTAGCGGCTCGTGTTCGGCCCGCCGCTCGTGCCCGATGTGATGCGCTGCGTCTCGTCGAGAATGTGCGCCGGGAAGTCAGGCTCGCCGAGGCGCGCGTGGTCGCGGTCGAGCGAGAACAGCTCCTCGATAAAGTGCGGGACCGTGAGAACGGTCGGGCCCATGTCGAACGTGAAGCCCTGCGCGTGCCGGACGTAGGCGCGCCCACCGGGCGCGTCGAGCTTTTCGAGGATGGTCGTGTCGAAGCCGAGGCTCTGGAGGCGCATCGCGCAGGCGATGCCGCCGATGCCGGAGCCGATGACGAGGGCGCGCTGTCGAGTCATTCCGGGGAAGACGGGTGTCAACGGCGTACGCGCGACCGCGTGCAGGGTCCCGCCCGAGCGGGAGCGCCCGAACGGACACCCGGCGGGTGACCGATTGCCAAAGGCACCGCTTGCCGGACGGACGCCGTGGTGTACCCTCCCGACTCACCCTCCCACCCGCCGATGTCTGCCCGCTCCGCGCTCGCCCTTACCGCTCTCGCCGTCACGCTCGCCGCCTGCGGCGACGACGATCCCGACGTGACCGTCACGACTGCCCCGCCGCCTGGCGCGACTCGCGCGGCCCCGGCTGCCCGCACGCCGGCCAGGGACGACGCCGCAAGTGCGGACAATCCCGGAGAAGACGCCGGCGCGTCGACGCCCAAAGACGACGCGCCGGCGGGGCACCCGGCCGCGGGCGGCAAGCCCGGCGCGGCGAGCGTCGCCGAGAGCGCCGCGCCGGCCGCCGCAGCCCCGGCGGGTGGCAAGCCCGCACCTGGCGGCTCAGCACCCGCCGGAGCCGCCTCTGCGGGCGGCGCGCAGACCCACTCGGGCACGCTCGAAGACGGCGACGAGACGCTGGACTCGGGCGAGTTCGCCGACGGCTACACGGTCGAGGCGACGGCGGGCCAGACCATCACGGTCGACCTCACGTCGTCGGACTTCGACACGTACGTCATTCTCCGCTCGCCGTCGGGCGAGCAGTTCGACAACGACGACTTCGACGGCAGCACCGAGCACTCGCAAATCGTCCAGCGCGCGGGCGAAGGCGGCACATGGCGTGTCGTCGCGACGACGTACGAGGAGGGCATGGGCGGTGCGTACCGCCTCGCGATCCGGACCGGAGGCCGCTGACCGGCGGGCCGCGGCGTGACACCTGTCCGCACGCCGCGGCATCCGTCAGGGGGGCACCTCGCCCCAGAGCAGCTCGGCGAGCACGCGCCCGACCTGCCCGAGGCTTTCCGCGCTCACGTTGGCCGGCGTGTCCTGCGTCGTGTGCCACGTGTTCGGGAACGGGACGTGGATGAGGTCGACGACCGGGATGCGCTGCGCGAGGAACGGCACGTGGTCGTCCTCGATCGCCGGCCCGAGGTTGTCCGCGAACGCCGGCGCGCCGACACGCCGGGCAGCCGCCCAGACGCGGTCCACGACCGGGCGCGCGTAGCGGACGGAGAAGCCTTCCTGCGGGATGAGCAGGCCCGGATCGCCGACCATGTCGAGGAGCAGGCCCCACGCGGGGCGGTAGCCCGGGTTGGTCCGCACGAACTCGCGGCTGCCGATGGCAAACGGGATGCGCGTCGAGTCCACGACGCCCTCTTCCTCTTCCTCCTCGGAGATGTTCTCGCCGAGGTCTTCGAGGTCGAACAGGACGAGGTCGACGCCCGTCCCGTCGGGGAGGGGCGTCTCGCGGAGCAGGCGGGCCATTTCCAGCAGGACTGCGACGCCTGAGGCGCCGTCGTTGGCACCCGGAACGGGCTGGGTGCGCTTCGCCGGGTCCGGGTCCTCGTCGGCGAACGGCCGGCTGTCCCAGTGCGCCGAGAGCATGACGCGGCGCGTCGCCTCGGGCGCGAACGAGGCGACAATGTTGGTGCCCCGGAAGACGCGCGCGGAGTCGCCCGGGTCGGGGAAGGCGACGGGCATCTCGACCACCTGTGGCGCGAGCGAATCCAGCCGGGCGACGAGCCAGCGCCGCGCCGCGTCGTGGGCGGGCGTGCCGGGCACGCGCGGCCCAAACGCGACCTGCGCCTCGACGTCGGCGTAGGCGCGCGCGGCGTCGAACGTGGGGACGGACGGGCGGCGGATCCACCACACGGCGAGGGCGACGAGCGCGGCGAGCAGGACGGCCGCGGCGATGAGCGGCACGCGCGACGGGGGGGAGACGGACGCGCCCCTCGTTCGGCGGCGGTTGATTCGGGCCATTCGGAGTTGAAGGGTACAGGGGTTGAGGGGTAGCAGGGGCTCGCCCGGCGCGGTACGCTCTGGAGCGTGGCTGTCGTACCCCGAACCGTGTCCGTGCCGTCTATGCGAGAGCGAAAAACTGGAGGTCGGCGAGGGCGGCGTCGAGGCAGCCCGTCGAGGGCGCATCGGCGAGGGCACCGGCGAGGGAGTCGGCGTCGGCGAGGGCCGCGGCATAGCGGGCACGTCGGACGTCCTCGGGAACAGGCGTCTGGACGGGCGGCGTCGCGGCGAGGGCCGCGGCGAGCGAGAGCGCGGACGAGTCGCCGTCGGGCGCGGCGTCGCGGTGCGTCCACGTGCCCGTCTCGACGGAGAAGGTGTAGAGCGGCAGAAAGCGCTCGCCGTGCCGGGCGACGAACGCGACGGCGGCGATGAGGTAGTCCGCCTCGGCGTCGTCCATCGTCGGGTGGACGCCGACGCGGCACCAGCCGGGCTTGACGCCGTGGGCGCCGCCGCGGACGGCGGACCGGTAGCGCTCGGCCGTCTCGCCAGTGATCCCGAGCAGGCGGTGGCCGTACGGCCCGGCGCACGAGCAGCCGGCCCGACTCTGGACGCCGAAGAGGTCGTTCAGCAAGACCGTCACGAAGCGCGGGTGCAGCACGCGCCCTTCCCCGCTGGCGGCGCCGCACGTCACGTTGAAGGACACGATCCCGACGCGCTGCGCGGGATCCGCGGGGCCGAGCACGTCGATGCGGCCGGTCTCGGCCCAGGCGGCGAACGCACGTTCCAGCAAGGCGTGCTCCCGCTCGATGACGGACCCGAGGGCATCTTTGACCTGGAGCGCGAGCGCGGCGCGGAGCGTCTGGAAGAACCCCGGGGTGCCGGCCGTCTCGCGCGCCTCGATGTCGGCCGTGAAGTCGTGCCCGCCCGGCCCGACATAGTCGACCGTCCCGCCGCCGCCGACGCTCGGCGCGAGGTCGCTGCGGTAGAGGTGCTCGTGGAAGACGAGCAGGCCGCAGGAGCCCGGGCCGCCGAGGAATTTGTGGGGCGAGAGAAAGACGGCGTCGAGGGCCGCGGCCGCGTCGCCTGCCGCGCTCATGTCGATCGGCAGGTACGGCCCGCCCGCTGCGTAGTCCACGAACGCGAGCGCCCCGTGGGCGTGGAGCAGCCGGGCGACGGCGTGGATGTCGCACGTCACGCCGGTGACGTTGGACGCGGCCGAGAACGACCCGACGAGCGTCCGGCCGTCGTACGCCGGCTCCCGCAGCAGCCGGTCGAGGTGGCCGAGATCGAGCCCGCCGTCCGCGGCGAGGTCCACCTCGACAACGTCGCAGACGCCCTCGCGCCACGTGACCTCGTTCGAGTGATGCTCGTACGGCCCGACGAACACGACCGGCCGGCGGACGGCGATCTCGCGCGCGACGGCCTCGAACCCGGCGTCGCCGACGGCGGCACGCGTCCAGCCTGCGAGCGCGTGCAGCGTCACGGGCGGGACGGCAACGCCCAGAAACTCCTGCAGCTTGTGGATCGCCGCCGTCGAGCCCGCCCCGACGCTCACGACCTTGCCGCCCGGGCCGGCCCCGACGGACCGCTTGATCGACGCCTCGGCCTCGTGCAGCAGCCGCGTCGCCGTCCGGCCCGTGAGGCTGTCCTCGGTGTGCGCGTTGGCGTAGCGGACGGCCACGGCCCGGAGGTAGTCCTCGACGAAAGCGAGCTGCCGGCCGGACGCCGTGAAGTCGGCGTAGACGAGCGGGCGTTCGCCGAAGGGCGTCGGGACAAGCGCGTCGATGCCGACCGTCTGGGCGCGCAGGAACGCGGGCGTCAGCGTGGGGAGCGGGGCGGGGGGCATCGGGCCGGAGGCGAGTTGGCCGAACATACGGGCGCCGGGCGGCGGATCCGATCCGCGCGTTCCCCGTCTTGGCCGTCCACACGCCCACCCCGCGATGAAAGCAGTCTGGAACGGAGCCGTCCTCGCCGAGAGCGACGCGACCGTCGTCGTCGAAGGCAACCACTACTTCCCGGCCGAGGCGCTGAACGCGGCGCTCTTCGCCGACTCGGACCACCGCACGACGTGCCCGTGGAAGGGCGTGGCGCACTACAAGACGGTCGTCGTGGACGGCCGCGAGAACGCCAACGCGGCGTGGTTCTACCCTGAGCCGAAGGACGCGGCGCGCGAAATTGCAGGCCATGTCGCCTTCTGGAAGGGCGTCGACGTCACCGCCTGATCGCTCCACCTGCCAGTCTCGATGCCAGACCTGCCCACGCACTACCACACCCGGATGCTCCCGGCGGCCGACGCCGAGGCACGATTCGGGCCGCTTCTCGCGCCCCCGCTGGATCTCCGCCGCCGCCTCGGACCCGTCGCGGAACACGTCTTCGCCGTCGTCGCGACGCTCGGCGGTCAGACCGTCGGCGTCGGGCTCGGAGGCGTCCGCCCCGGAACGGGTATCGGCGAGGTGCTGTGCCTCGGCGCCGTCGCTGCCGCCCGTCGGCGGGGCATCGGGTCGGGCCTTCTCATACGGCTCGAACGAGCACTCGCCGACGCCGGGTGCGCGGTCGTGCAGGGCACGTTCCGCAGCGACTGGACCGGGGCCGACGCGACGGCGGCGCTCCTCGCCGCAGCCGGCTGGCAGCCGCCGGTCGCGCAGAAGCTCCTCTACAAGATGGAGGGCCGCACCCTCGACGGCCCCCGCGTGCTCCGCGCGCTCGCCCTCCCGGAGGGCTACACGGTTTCGGACTGGGACTCGATCACCGACGCGGACCGGACGCGCGTCGCGGATCTGCTCGCGCGCGACGCGGCGACGCGCCCCATCGGTCCGTTCGACCAGCCCGTGCCGGCCGTGCCGGGGCTGAGTGTGTGGCTGCGCCACAGCGGCGAGATCGTCGGGTGGCACGTTGTGCTCGCGCCGGAGCCGAGGGCCATTGAGCACGCCGGGCTCTACGTTGCGCCCGAGCACCGGCGGAGCCGGGCCGGGCTGGCGCTCGTCGGCGAGGCCCTTCGGCGGCATGACGCTGCACGCGCCCTTCCTGCCGGCACGCCGGGCCACGCGCCCGAGACGGCCGTCTTCGCCGTCGAGCCGCGCAACGACGCGATGCGGGCCCTCGCCGACGCCTGGTTCGGGGCCGACGGCGTCACGAAGACGACGGTCTGGCTCGCCGGTAAGCGCCTCGACGCCACCGAATGACTCAGGCCTCCGGCGCCGCGTCGAGCGCCCAGAAGCCGCCGCCCTGGACCGGGATCGCGCGCCCGCGCACGTCCTGTCCCGGCCCGACGAGGCCCGGCCGGGTCACTTCCGGCAAGACCGCCACATCGTAGATCTCCTCTACCGACGCCTCGAAGAGAATTGTCCCGGCGATGCGCCCCGACGGCTCGTGGACGATGGCGACGCCGGCCCGGTTGGCCTTGTCCGAGACCGGCAGGCCGGCGAACGTCGAGCGGCCGCGGATCTTGGACAGCCCGACGAAGAGGTAGTCGCCGCGGCGGGCGAGTCCGCGCGCGAACCCGCCGACGTCGCATACGTCGGTAACCGTCCCGCTGTCGCGGTCGACCGTCGAGAGGCGGCCCGTCGCGGACTGGAGCACGTACAGCCGGTCGCCGACGAGGCGCGGCGAGTGCGGCATCGCGAGGCCCGACGCGATCGTCTCGCCCGAGGCGACGTCGATCAGGATGCCGCCGGTGAGGCGGGCGTCGCTCCAGCCGCGCGGCGTGTCGGTCCCCCCGAGCGCGCTCACGACGGCCGGCCGGCCATCGCTCTCCATCGCGAGGCCGTTGAGGTGGCAGCGGTCCGTCGGGTCGAGGGCGGTGATGAACGGCGGCGTCCAGACGGGCTCGAACGCGTGCGGTCCGTCGACGCGGCACAGGCACGAGAAGCGCGTGTTGACGGCGACGAGCGCGCCCTGCGTGTCCCACGCCATGTCGTGCAGGTCGAGCGGACCCGTGTAGTGCGTCGTGCGCGGGACGAGGAGCGCGTCGTAGGTGTCGGGCTGGTTGGGGTACGTCCCGGCGAGCGTCGGCGCGTTGGCGAACGTGTGGAGCGCGTCGCGCGTCGCGACGGCGAGGCGCAGGCCGGCGCCGCTTCCGCTCACGGCGAGGCCCATCGGCGCCTCCAGGCTGCGGTTGAGCTGCGCGAGCGACTCGCCTCGCGGCGAGAACAGCACGACGCGCCCGGCCTGGTACGTCGAGAGGGCGAGCGAGCAGCGGAGGGCCGCGAGCAGGTCCGGCACCTCGGGCGTGAACGTGCTCGCGAACGGCGCGACGGAGGGCGGGAGCGGAGCGACGGACATCGGTTCTTGTTTACCCGAGGACATGGAGGAGGGCAAGAAACGAACGCCCCCGCCCCAGACAGGCCGGAGCGGGGGCGAGACCGACACGCGCCGAGGCGTCAGCGCGTCACCGTCATCCGCTGCGCCAGCACGCGGTCGCCGACCGCGGCTCGGACGACGTACGTCCCGGCAGCGAGCGCACCCGGAGCCACGCGGAGCGTGTGATCGCCGGCGCCGAGCGTCCCTTCGGCGAGGACGGCCACGCGGCGGCCGAGCACGTCGTACACCCCGACCTCGACCGCCGAGGCTGCGGGCAGTGTCAGCACGAGCGTCGCCGAGCCCGTGGTCGGGTTCGGGCGTGCGGCCGAGAGCGCGAGCTCCTGGACCGCCTCGCCCTCGCCGGCCGTCGCGCCGTCCGGCGTCACGACGAGCGCGAAGCGGCCCGACGCGAGGTTCTGCGCGGCCACCGGGCCGCGGCCCGGCGCCGGCACGCCGAGGGCGTCCGGCTGAGGCGCCTCGGCCGGGGCCAGGCCGGCGAGGGTGAACGGAAAGCTCCCGCCCGGCGCGAGGTCGATGCGCTCGCCGGTCTGCCGGTCGAGGAGCCGGGCCGACCAGCCGGCCGGGAGGGCCAGGTTCGGCCAGTCCAGCACGAGCGGACCGCCGACGGTTGCAGCGTTCGCGACGATGGTCAGGTCGAGCTCGACCGTGACCACGCCGCCCGGGACCGGGCGCGCGTCGATGGAGAGGAGCGCGGCTGGGCTGTTCATGGCCGCCTCGGTCGCGAGCATGAGGTAAGACGCCGCCGGTGGGGTGAGCGCGAACGCATCGAAGCTGTCGACCGCGGACGTAGACCCGCCGACGCCGAGCGCGAGGAAGGCCTCCGACTGAACGCCAGCCGGGAGCGCGGAGCCCACACCTGGGCGTACGCGCAATCCGACGACCGTCGGCGCCTGTGCCTCGCTGCCGCGGTAGAGCGGACCGCCGTTGGACGTGCTCGGTCGCGCCGTGATGGCCGCGTCGGCGCCGTTCGTCTGCGCCCAGAAGCCCTGGAACGGCCCGACGATGCCGCCCAGGAGCGAGCCCGCATTCGGGATGCCGCGGCTGTGCGAGAGGTAGTTCGCGGCCACGTTGTCGTAGACGTAGACCGGCGCGTTGACGCCTTCGAGGTCCACGCCGTCCCAGTCGAACCACGACCCGAACGGGTTACCGAGCAGGTTCCAGCCGTCGTCGATGGCCGAGCCGGTGTCCGTGAACGAGAGCGGGGCGTCGCCACCGGTTCCCCAGTCGAAGTCGACGAGGGCCGGGCGGCCGGTGGCGCGGAGCGTCTTCGGGAAGCCGCCCTGCGTCTCCGGCGCGCTCGGACGCGGGTCTTCGTCCTCGAAGACATAGACGAACGCGCCTGTGCCCGCGAGGAGCGGGTCCGTCAGGCTACCCGGCGTCGCGTAGCCGTCCGTGAGCACGCCCGGGACGGCCTCGTCGTAGAGGTAGACCGTGGACGGCCCGGTCGGCTGGAGGGCGCCGGGGAAGCCCTGCGTGTAGATCTCCGTGCCGAGAAGGGTCCCGAACGTCGCCGTGCCCGGCGCGGCGAGCATCCGGTAGCCGGTTGTGCCGCCGAGGCTCGCGGTGAGCGCCTGGACGGTGCCCGAGTTCTCGAAGTAGAGAAAGTCGCCGTCGCGCGTGCCCGAGATCACGTCGAGGTCGCCGTCGCCGTCGAGGTCCGCGGTGGTGGGCGTCGTGTAGTACGCTCCATCTGTGACGAGGCCGAAGGCGCCGGGTTGTCCCGGATCGAAGGCGGGCGTCGCGCGTGGGTCG
>DASWMO010000143.1:0-6715 GCA_036399715.1 Rubricoccaceae bacterium | reverse complement strand
CGACTGCTCGGCCGCCGTCGAGGCGTCCGCCGCCTCGACGTCCGCGCCGAGCGTCGACAGCGAGACCGTCGCGAGGACGAGGTCGCCGTCGGTGAGGACCTCGACGCCCTCGGGGAGGACGAGCTGGCTCACGTGGAACGTGTCGCCGACAGCCAGCTCGGACACGTCGGCCGAGAGGTGCCCGGGGATGTTCTTCGGGAGCGCGCGGACTTCCACCTGGTGGATCGGCTGCGCGAGCTCGGCGCCGTCGCGGACGGCCGCCGGCGTGCCGACGAGCTCGACCGGGACCGTCGTCGTGAACAGCTCGCCGGCCGTGAGGACCTGGAAGTCCACGTGCCACGGGCGCTCCGTGACCGGGTGGAACGTGACCTCCTTGAGGATCGCGTCCAGCGACGCGCCGCCGACGTTGACCGTCACGCGGTGCTGCTCGGTCGTGTGGATGAGCGGCCGCAGGGCCAGCGTCGGGACGGCGAAGTGGACCGGATTGGCGTGCGGCCCGTAGAGCACGCACGGCACGAGGCCGGCCTTGCGCGTCGCCTTGGCGGCCTTCTTGCCGGTCTCGCGCGCCGTCGCGGTGAGGGTGAGGGTATCCATGAGTCTGGGGGTACGGGGTACAGGATTGGCGGGTCGAGGCCAGAGTACCGGATACCCTGGACTCCAAACCGGTGTTAATCGACGAAAAGCGTGGACAGGGACTCGTCGGCCGAGATACGGTGGATGGACTCGGCGAAGAGCGCCGCGACCGAGAGGACCTCGATCTTGGGCGACGCGCGGGCGAGCGGAACGGAGTCCGTGACGACCATGCGCGTGATCGGGCTCGCCTCGATGCGGTCGAAGGCCGGGCCCGAGAGGACGGGGTGCGTGCAGAAGGCGCGGACCTCGGTCGCGCCGGCGGCGTCGAGCGCGGCCGCGGCGGACGACAGCGTGCCGGCCGTGTCGCAGAGGTCGTCGATGAGCAGGCAGTGGCAGCCCCGAACGTCGCCGACGATGTTCATCACCTCGGCGACGTTGGCCTCGGGGCGGCGCTTGTCGATGAGCGCGAGGCTCGCGCCGAAGCGCTTGGCGTAGGCCCGCGCGACCTTCGACGCGCCGACGTCGGGCGCGACGACGACGAGGTCGCGCCGAAAGTCGGCCCACGCGTCGTCTCCCATGAGCACCTTCTCGAAGACCGTCGAGCCATAGAGGTGGTCCACGGGGATCGAGAAGAAGCCCTGGATCTGCGCCGCGTGCAGGTCCATCGTGAGCACGCGGTCGACGCCGGTCTGCTCCAGCAGGTGCGCGATCATCGAGGCCGCGATGGACACGCGCGGCTGGTCCTTGCGGTCCTGTCGGGCGTAGCCGAAGTACGGCAGTACGGCCGTGATGCGGGCGGCCGAGGCGCGCCGCGCAGCGTCGACCATCAACAGGAGCTCCATCCAGTGGTCCGCCGGCGGCGGCGTGGACTGGATGATGAACAGGTCCGACCCGCGGATGGACTCCTCGTAGCGGACGTAGATCTCGCCGTCGGAGAAGTTGCGCAGCGTCACGTCGCCGAGGTCCGCGCCATAGGCGTCCGCGATCCCGCGCGCCAGAGCCGGATTGCTCCGGCCGGCGAACAGCGTGATCGGGAGGTCGTGGAAGACGGCCATGGACGGCGGAGCGGGAGGCCCGAGGGCGAGGGCAGAGTGCCCGGGGGCGGAGTTGCCCGGAGAGGATTCGAACCTCTGCAAACGCCTCCAAAGGGCGCTGTGCTACCGTTACACCACCGGGCAGACGTCGGCGCCCGAGGAGGCACGCCCGGCGGGCGTAATCTGCGCCGCCGGCCGGACCGCGGTCGGGCAAGGCTACCAAACTAGACGCCGCGGCCGCTCCGGAGCAACGCGTGTGCCGCCGGCGCCGCGCTCCGGACCCCCTGCGCGTCCGTCTTGCTCCCCTTTTCACTGCCCCCGCCGCCGTGCCTGCCCCGTCCGGCCCCGCCCCGACCGTTTCCCCGCTCCCCGCACCTGCCCACGGCACCGTCGGGGCACGCGACGCCATCGGCGTGCTCGGCGGCCTCGGGCCCTACGCCGGGCTCGACCTCGTCCGTACCCTCTTCGACGAGACCGACGCCCACGCGGACCAGGAGCACCTGCCGGTCGCGCTCGTCTCGTACCCCGGCCGCATCCCGGACCGCAGCACGTGGATCGCCGACGCGAGCGCCCCGAGCCCGGTCCCGCCGATGCTCGCCGTCTTACACGCGCTCGATGCCGCCGGCTGCGCCGTCGTCGGCGTGCCGTGCAACACGGCCCACGCGCCCGTCCTGTTCGACGCCCTCCGGGCGGGCCTCGCCGGCACGCCAATGCGCCTCCTTCACATCGTCGACGCGATCGTGGCTGCCATCGAGCGCGAGATGCCGACCGTACGCCGCGTGGGCGTGCTCGCGACCGACTCGTCGGTCGCCAACCGGCTGCACCAGATCGGCCTCGAAGCGTCGGGCCGAGAGGCGCTCGTGCCGGATGCGGCCGTGCAGGCACGCGTCCACGCCTCCATCTTCGACGCCACGTGGGGCCTCAAGGCACATTCGGCGCCGCCGGACCCCCGTGCCCGCACCGTCCTGCTCGACGCGGTCGCGCACCTCGTCGCACACGGCGCCGAGGCAGTCATTCTGGGCTGCACGGAGTTGCCGCTCGCCGTACCCGAGCGGGTCTACGCGGGCGTGCCGCTCGTCAACTCGACGCGCGCGCTCGCGCAGGCGCTCATCCTTGCGACGCACCCCGAGAAGCTGCGCACCTCGGCAGAATCCATCGGGGTGGCGGTGTAGCCCCGCGGCGGGGTTATCTCGTGTCCCCGCCCTGCTCGCGTCCCGCTATCTTCGCCGCCTTCCGCCGTCCCGCCCCCGTCGGGTGAACCTGAACCGATGCTTCGCGAACGCAGCCAGGCCCTCCAGCGGCTTCTGTTCGGTGCTGACCTCCTCCTGATCGCCGTCGCGTGGGTGGCCGCGTGGGTCGTGCGTTTCGAGATTCTGACGCCGCCGCGGTTCGTGCCGCTCGCGGAGTACCTCCGGTTTCTGCCGGCCGTGCTCCTGCTGTGGAGCGCGGCGTTTGTGCTCTCCGGGCTGTACCAGACGCGGCGCGCGGAGCGGCTCCCCCTCGTCGTGTACGCCGTCGCACGAGCGGTCGCGATGGGCCTCGCCGTGTCGGTCGGGGCGACGTTCTTCTTCCGGGAGTTCTCCTTCTCGCGCGTCCACGTGCTTCTCTTCGGCGTGCTCTCGTCGGGCTTTCTGGCAGCGCTACGGCTGGTGATCTACGTCGTGCTGCGGCGGGCGCGGCAGGCGGGGCGCAACGTCCGCCGGGTCCTCATTGTCGGGGCGGGACACGCCGGGCAGCGCCTCGCACGCGCGTTCCACCACTACCCGTGGATGGGCTTCGAGGTCGTCGGTTTCCTCGACGACCGCGGGTCGGGCGTCTCGGCGGCCCCGCGCGACCCGTTCTACCCCGAGCAGGACGGCCGCCCGAACGTCATCGGGCACGTCGACGAGATCGATGAGATCATGGACCGCCTCGGCGGCATCGACATGGTCTACGCCGCGCTCCCCCTCTCGGCGTCGCACAAGATCGAGGCCGTCGCCGAGGCGTGCTCGGTCCGCACGGCCCACCTGTGCCTCGTCCCGGACCTGTTCTCGCTCGACCTGCTGCTCAACAGCCGCGTCTCGGACGTCGATGGGCTGCCCGTGATCCACCTGCTCGACGAGGCCGCGTTCGATGTCCGGCAGGTCGTCAAGCGGGCACTCGATATGGCCTTTTCGGCGACCGCGATCGTCGGGCTCGCGCCGGTCCTGCTTGCGATCGCGGCGACCGTAAAGCTGACCAGCCCCGGCCCGGTCTTCTACCGTCAGGAGCGGATGGGCCTCAACGGGCGCACGTTCGGGATGCTCAAATTCCGCTCGATGCCCGTCGACGCCGAGGCCCGCACGGGCGCCGTCTGGTCGCGGCCCGGCGAGTCGCGTGCGACGCCCGTCGGGGCGTTTCTGCGGCGGACGAGCCTCGACGAGTTGCCGCAGTTTCTGAACGTGCTCCGGGGCGACATGTCGGTCGTCGGCCCGCGACCCGAGCGGCCCGTCCTGATCGAGGGCTTCCGTCACGAGATCCCGGGCTACATGCTGCGTCACAAGATGAAGGCCGGCATCACGGGCTGGGCGCAGGTCAACGGCTGGCGCGGGGACACGAGCCTGCGCAAGCGGATCGAGTATGACCTGTACTACATCCAGAACTGGTCGCTGTGGTTCGACGTGCGGATCATGTGGCTGACGCTGTTCAAGGGCTTCGTCCACGAGAACGCCCACTGAGCCGGGCGCGGAGCACGGGCCGGCCGCACCCGTGTCTGTTCGAGCGAGAGCCGATGCGCCTCTCGCCTTAGAGCGCTGCTCAGACGCGGCCCCGTAGGAGGCCACATGCCGGGCCGCGTCCGACGGCGTGGACGTCCGCCTGCGCCCGGAGCACGCGAGCCATCTCCGGGCTGTCGAGGACGTCGAATGTGTCGGCCATCTCCATCAGGAGAACGGGATCGCGGGGCAGGTCGTGGCTCGCTACTGGGTGAGCCGGGACGTACTCGGCCGAGCCCTGGCGGCCTGTCGGTTGTGGCGTGTCGTGGAGGGCCGCGATCGTATGCGACATGGACGGAGGGGCAAGGTGACGAGCGTATGGCCGGGCAGTTGCCGCTCAGGCAACTCCTGATCGTGGGACAAGCACTCCCCGGAGACCGACGCGGCGATGCCGCCCGTACGCCTCAACGACCGTCCGTGGACGCCCGTCGTCACCGCCGGATCGGGGCCACACCCCGATGCTGGATCCCGACAGACGGCTCGCCGTTCCCGGCCCCGACACGCCTGAAGGCGCCTCGTCGGCAGCCACCCCACGCCCAGATCACCATGGCGGAGATCCGCACCACGCCCGACCGGTCGAGCGGCCAGAACGCTCCGACCGCCCCCCTGCTCGGCATCCTCGGCGGCATGGGGCCGCTGGCCTCGGCCGAGTTCGTCCGGACCCTCTACGAGTGCAACCTCGCCAACCGAGAGCAGGACATGCCCCGATGCGTCCTGTACTCGGACCCGACGATCCCGGACCGGACCGAGGCCATCCGCCAGGGCACGCCCGGCCCCGTCGTGGACCGGTTGGAGCAGGCGCTCTCCGACCTGGCCCGCCTCGGCGTCGACCGCATCGTCGTTCCGTGCGTCACGGCTCACCACTTTCTGCCTCAGGTCCGGCCGGACCTCCGGGCGCTCGTGGTCTCGCTCGTCGACCTCGCCCTCGACGCGGTCGTCTCGGCCGGGGTACCGCACCTGCTCTTCTGTACCGACGGCACCCGGCAGGCAGGCATCTTCCAGAGCTCCCCGAGGTGGCCAGACGCCGAGCCGCTCGTCGTCCTGCCCGGCGATGAGGACCAGCATGCCGTTCACGAACTCCTCTACAAGGTCAAGCAGGGCGACGTTGGAGAGGACCGGATCGCCGATGTCGAGCGGCTGATGGGCGCGTACGCCGTCGACGGGCTGATCGCGGGCTGCACCGAGATGCACCTGCTGACCAAGAAGCTCGCCTCACGCGGCGGGGACTACCACATCGCCGATCCCCTGCTCACGGTCGCCCAGGATCTGCCGGCGGTGATCTCACGAGGGGGCCTCGAACAGGTCGGCGGTGAGCCCTGACGTACGAGCCGAGACGGTCGTGGGGAGGTTCAGGACCGTCACCCCGGGGGCGTTCTGAACGTGCGGCTCAGAGGAGCGCGACGATGCCTAGCGAGTTGGAACGCCCTAACCCAACCCCACTGTCATGGGCTTCCTCATGCTCGCGCTCGCCGTCATCGCCGTCATCTACTTCTTCGTCTACAAAAAGAAGACGCCCAAGGAATAAGCCCCTGCGCCACCTGCCTCTGAGTCGCCATGGAATTCGTGTATATCGCCGTCCCGCTGCTCCTCTTCTTCCTCTACCTCGTGCTCCGGAAGAAGACGCCGCCGAAACAGCCGGGCGAGTAGCCTACCTTCCCGGTCAGAAGGACGTCGCCGACCACCTTGATCTTCAGCCATGCGAGTCGAAACGACGCCTGCCACTGACGGGCGAGGGGACACGACCAGCGCAAGTGTATCGAGCACGACCTGTCCTGCATTTAGCCCCGGTCCCTGCCGTTCGACCTGCGGATCATGTGGCTGACGCTATCTACGGTCGTCGTCTACGAGAACGCCCGCTGATGGCGGCGCGCGGGCTCCCCACCGCATACGGCGTCGCATACGGCGTGGCCGCAGCCGTCCTTATCGGCCTCGTGCTGGCCGGGCCGACGCTGTACCTCGTCGACCTCCCGGCGTGGGTCTACTCGGGGGCGCTACTCCGCGCCGAACTCGCCGATGCCGCGGTGACGCCGTGGCACCTCGCCCGCGCGCCGGTCCCGAATACGCTCGCGACGCTCCTGCCGGCCCTCGTGCTCGGCGCCCTCGGTCCCGAGGCCACGGGCCGCGCGCTCGCAGCAGCCCTGCTCGCGGCCGGATTCGCCGCAGCCTGGGCCCTCGGACGCGCGACGGAGCCGGACGCGCCCGCAGACGCCGCTGCCCGTGCGGCCGTCGCCGCGTCGTGCCTCGTCGCGTCGGCGTCGTTCTGGAACGGATACCTCGGCTTCCAGATCGGGGTCGTGCTCGCGATCGCGATCGCTGCGCGGTGGCGGGCGTGCGGGGGCCTCTCCCCCCCCGGCGTCTTCGCGGCATCGGTCGCGC
>DASWMO010000142.1:0-1503 GCA_036399715.1 Rubricoccaceae bacterium | reverse complement strand
TGTTCGTCGGCCTCGATGCCGGCGGCACCAAGACCGCCGTCGTCGCGCACGCAGGCGGCGCGGCCCACCGCTTCGTCGGTCCGGGCGCGCACGCGCTCCGCGACGGCGCCGACGGCGCCGCAGCGACGCTCGCCGCACTCGTCGGGCAGGCGCGCGAGGCGTTCGGCGGGGCCGAGATCGGCGGCGTCGGCGTCGGCCTCGCCGGTGCGGGCCGCGCCCGCGAGCAGGAAGCCGTCGCCGATGCCCTCCGGGGCCGCCTCGGCGGCGCGCCCGTCGCCGTCACCCACGACGCCGACGTGGCCCTCGAAGCCGCCTGGGGCGCGGGGTCCGGCGCCGTCCTGCTCGTCGGGACCGGCTCACTCGTCTACGCCCGCGGCCTCGACGGCACGACGCTGCGCGCCGGCGGCTGGGGCCTCGCCCTCGGCGACGACGGCTCGGGTGCCGCCCTCGGCCGCCTCGCCCTCCGCGCCGCCCTCGCCGCCCACGACGGGGGCCCGCCCACCATTCTCGCGGACCTCGCCGCCGACGACGGCCTCGCCACGCCCGCGGACCTCATCGCGGCGGTCTACGGCCCCGACGCCCGCCCGCTCGCGTCGTTCGCGCCGCTCCTGCTCCGCGCCGCCGAGGCCGACGACTGGACGGCGACGACGATCCTCGCTCGCGAGACGAACGCGCTCGCGCAGCAGGCCGGCTGGCTCGCCACACGCGCGACCGACACGGTCACCCACCGCCTCGCGACGTGCGGTGGCCTGACATCCGAGCCGGTTTACCGCGCAGCCCTCGACGCGGCCCTCGCGCGCCACCTTCCCGGCTGGTCGCTTCGGATGTCCGAGCACGAGCCTGCCGAGGGCGCCCTCGCCCTTGCCCGGCGCCTCGCCGAGGTCGCGGCCTAGCGCAGCACCAGGTCGCCGTACGTCACCACGCGCTCGAAGCCATCATACAGGATCAGGCGTGATGAGCCGGCGGTGCCGGTCGGTGAGGCCTCGCTGCCGAAAAACGTGAACGTGTAGATGTACGGCCCATTCTGGGCGGGCTGCGCCTGTACCAGGATGAGCCCGCCGTCAGGCTGGCGGCGGTAGAGCGCGAAGCCGCCCGGCGCCTCGTCGGCGTAGATCTGGAGGCTCACCTGCTCGCCCGGGCTCGCCGGGTTGGGCGAGGCCGCCTGCACGACCTGCACACGCGTCGCGAGCGCCGGCCCGACGCGCCAGTCGTCGGCCGTCGCGCCGTCAGAGGCGGACCCGAAGGCCGTGTCCTCGAAGAGGCGCTGCGCCTCGGGGCCGGCGCTGTCGCACGCAGCGAGGCCGGCCGCGGCGAGTCCGGTCGCGAGAAGGAGGAAAGCCAGCAGCGGGCGGGGCATATGCAGTCGGAGGCGGTGGTTCCGACAAACTCGGCACGGCCATGCGCTCGTGCCCGCGCCAGGCGGATCGAGCGCCTCGCGTGCGGCTGGCCTGTATCTTGCCGCCATGGCCCTCGACGTCCGCTCCGGCGACCACCACCTGCTCC
>DASWMO010000141.1:0-1602 GCA_036399715.1 Rubricoccaceae bacterium | reverse complement strand
AGCCGGCGGCACGCGCAAGGAGCTCGTCTACCAGACCCCGGACGGACGTGCGCCGACAGCCGAGGACGCGCTGGACGCCGTCTTCGTCGACGTGCTCGGGCCCAACGTGGCGACATCCGTCGTGGACCCCAGCACGCGCGGCGTGGGCGTCGTCGTGTCGTTCGAGAAGACCAAGGACGAACTCACGGGCGACGACGTCGCGGCCGTCTGCCAGGTCGCGTTCCTCGACGGCGACCAGAGCGTGCTCCGGATCGTGACGGCCTCGACCGACACCGAGAGCCGGTTCGACCTCGGCGGACTGATGCTCATGCGCGAGGCCGCCCAGCGCCGGCCATTCATCTCGCCGTCGATGCTCAGCCAGCAGAAGGCGCTCAACACCGCCTCGACCGTGCTCCGGATGGTCAATGACCGGACGGGCTTCCAGCGGCACGTGCTCACGAACGCGATGCCGCCGACGGTCACGATGAACCGCAAGAACCCGACGACGGGCGAGATCGAGGAGGTGGACGTCCAGGTCGGGCTCACGGTCAACCCGGGCGACTTCGCGATCGTGCAGGGGGCAGAGGTCGAGGACAACGATCCGGACCACGCGGTCGAGGTCGATGGCCAGCAGGACACAGAGGCGCCCGTGCGCGACGTCAAGACGCCCGGCGTGCACACGCTGCCGCCGGGCGATCCGTCGGCGCTGCTGAAGGAGATGGACCAGCGCGTCGTGGGCATCCTGCGCCGGGCGCGCCAGCTCTACGCGCTGCTCACGGGCGAAGCAGCCGTCTCCGGTGACAGCCGAATCGCGGCGCTGTACGACCTCATGAACGACGCGGGCGCGCTCAAGGCGACCATCGACGGGATGGGCAAGTGGCTGCTGGAGACGATGTGGGCCGTCGCCTGTCACCTCGCGGCGACGCCCGAGCGGCGCCTCGACACGCTCGGTCTCAAGGTCGTCTTCGACTGCCGCATCACACTGCCGATGCCGACGTCGTCGCAGATCTCGGCGATCACCAGCCTCGTCGAGAAGTCCATCTGGGCGCCCGAGACGGCCATGGCCGCGACGGGCATCGACGACACGACGGCCGAGGAGGACCGCATCCAGCGGGCGCAGGAGCGCCGGCGGCCCGAGTCGGACCGCCTCATCGCCGAGCGGACGCGCGTCAACCTCGCGGCCGACAAGAGGGCGCTCGAGGGCGAGACGGCCCCGCCCGACGAGGCGACGCGGAAGGCCATCGAGGACGCTGCCGGCGGGGCTGCATGAGCGATAAGCCGCCCCCGCGTCCTGCTGCGTCCTATGCGACGCTCTACCCGCGCCTCTGCTCGGTCGCGCGCCCGCTCGGCTACGCGCTGGCGCTACACGGGTCCATGCAGCGCGACATGGACGTCGTCGCCATCCCGTGGGTCGAGGATGCCTCCGAGCCCGAGGCGCTCGTCCAGGCGCTCTGCGAGTGCGTCGGCGGGGCCATTGGGCACTACGACGACGGCGAGCCGCCCTTTCCGGGGCCGCACGGGCGGCTCAGCTGGTCGATCCACTTCCGCACGGGGGGCGACGACTACATCGACCTCAGCGTGATGCCGCGGCAACGATCGTGACGCGCACCGACCTCCTGAACC
>DASWMO010000140.1:0-39108 GCA_036399715.1 Rubricoccaceae bacterium | reverse complement strand
AGCGTGTTCTCGGCCGGCGGGAGCGGGCACGAGTACGCGTCCGAGTACACGCAGTACGGGTGGTAGGCGCGGTTGAAGTCCAGCGCGTAGGCCCCCAAGGGCGCGACCGGCAGGTCGAGGTAGCGCCCGCCGCCGTAGGTCTCGCCCCCGGACGTCCCGTCGCGGAACGGCACGAACAGCTCGCCTGCGCCCGCACCCGGCCCGACCTGCGTGTAGGCGACGAGGCGCCGCTCGACGCCGCCGGCGGTAAACACGAGCTGCCCGGCCCGGACCATCGGGCGTAGCTCGCCGGTCGAGGTCGGAAAGGAGACCGTGTCCGTCGAGACGGCCGGGACGAGGGCGGCCGCGACGGCGAACGCGCTGTCGTACGGGAAGTAGGGGAGGCCTGCGAAGGCGGCCCGCTCGGCCTCGGGCAGCGGGCTCTCGGCCGATCTGAACAGGGCGTCGCGCTCGGCCGTCCACTCCGTCCACGCCGCGTGCAGGGCAGGCCGGTCGACGGGGAGCGACGGCTCCGGCGCGCGGCAGCCGCTGGCGAAGCAGACAAGCGCCGCAAGCGTCGGGGAAAACAGCCGAAAGCAGGCCACGGCAGCGGAGAGGGGCTGTGCGCCGGCAAGCTACGGCCCTATACTTCGGGCCTGTCCACACCGCTGCTCATCGATGATTCGATCCTCACGCCTTGCCGTGCGCGCCCTCCCGGCAGCACTCGCTCTGCTCGCGTTCGGCGCCCACGCCCAGACGACGTCGGCCCTCGAGCCCGCTTTCCCGAGCCTCTCGTTCGCGACGCCGATCGAGCTCACGCACGCCAACGACGGCAGCGGCCTCGTGTACGTCGCCGAGAAGGCCGGCCGCGTCCGCGCGTTCGCCAATGCCCGCACGACGACCACGGCGACGACCGTGCTCGACATCACGAGCGTCGTCCAGAACAGCGGCGAGCAGGGCTTTCTGGGAATGGCGTTCCACCCCAACTTCGCGGCCAACGGCTACCTGTACGTCCACTACTCGGGCCGGACCGATGGGCGGACGGTCCTGGCGCGCTACACGCGCTCCGCGACGAACCCGGCCGTGTTCGACCCCGCGAGCGCCCAAATCCTGCTCACGGTCGCGCAGCCGTTTTCGAACCACAACGGCGGCAAGCTCGCCTTCGGGCCCGACGGCTACCTCTACCTCTCGCTCGGCGATGGCGGCTCGGGCGGCGACCCCGGCAACCGCGCCCAGAACCGGACGGTCCTGCTGGGCAAGCTGCTCCGCTTCGATGTCGACAACCCGGCCGGCGGCCTGAACTACGGCATCCCGCCGAGCAACCCGTTCGTCGGCAACACGGACGGCTACCGCGAGGAGATCTACGCCTACGGCCTCCGCAACATGTTCAAGTTCTCCTTCGACCGGACGACCGGTCAGCTCTGGGGCGCCGATGTCGGGCAGAACAGCTGGGAGGAGATCAACCTCGTGACGGCCGGCGGCAACTATGGCTGGCGGATCCGCGAGGGCATGCACTGCTACAGCCCGTCGACAGGCTGCACGACGGCGGGCCTCATCGACCCTATCTACGAGTACAGCAGCCAGGATGGGGCCGACGAGTGCTCCATCACGGGCGGGACGGTGTACCGCGGCGCGCGCAACCCGGACCTCTCGGGCCGCTACCTCTTCGGCGACTACTGCACGGGCGCCGTCTGGGCGCTGGCCTACGACGGCACGACCGCGACGCGCGCGACGCTCGCGAATGTGGGCTTCGGGCTCATCGCCTTCGGCGAGGATGCGGCCGGTGAACTCTACATGCTCAAGGAGGCGACCGGGACGTCCAGCATCATGCGCTTCGTCGCGACGGCCGTTGCGGGCGAGGCGGAGGCCCCAGCCGCGGCGCCGGCGCTGCGCCTCGCGACCGCCAACCCGTTCCGCAACCGCGCGGTCGTCGACGTCGCACTCGTCGCGGGGGGGCGGGCACGCGTGACGCTGTCCGACGCGCTCGGCCGCGAACTCGCCGTCCTGCTCGACGCGGACGTGGCCGCCGGCGAGCGCCGCTCGGTCGCGGTCGACGGGGCGGGCCTCGCGCCGGGCGTCTACCTTGTCCGTCTGGCGGCTGCCGACGGCACCCGCACCACCCTTCGCCTCGTCCGCGCCCGATGATCCGCCTCCCGCTCCGCGCCCTCGCGTCCACATCCGCCGCCGTCGTCGTGCTCGCCGCCGCGGCGGTACTCGGTGCGCCGCGCCCCGCGGCGACGTACCCGTCCGGCTCGCCGGGCGGCTTCGACGGCTCGCTGCTCGAACCCAGCGGCATCGTGCAGACGTGCTCGACGTCCGGCTGCCACGATTCGTACGCGCTCAACAGCGGCACGGGGAGCGTTTCTGTGAGCGTCCCGAGCGCCGTTCAGCCCGGGCAGACGGTCCCGGTCACGGTCACGGTCGTCAACACGACGACGCCCGCACCGGGCTCGGCCACGGGCCGTCGGCAGGGCTTCGAGATCGCCGCCCGCGACGCCTCGGGCGCCATCACCGGCACGTCCACCGTGACGGATGCTGCCAACACGCGCGCGACGTTCGGCGCCGACCGCACCATCACGCACACGACGACCGGCACGACGCGGTCGTCGTGGACCTTCAACTGGACGGCCCCGAACGCACCCGCGACGGTTCGTTTTACGGCCGCCGGCAACGCCGCCAACGGCGGCGATTTGAACGGCTCGGGCGGCAACTCGGCCGGCGACTACATCTACACGACGGCGCAGACGGTGAGCGTCGGCGGCCTCGCGGCCGGGGATGCGCCCGAGGCGGCCCCACGCCTCGCGCTCGGCGCGCCGCACCCGAACCCCGTCCGGACGGGCGTCGCCGCGCTGCGGCTCACGCTCGCAGAAGCAGCCGACGTGCGCGTCCGCCTCGTCGACGGCCGCGGCCGGACGGTCCGCGTCGTCGCCGACGAGCGCCGCGCGGCCGGAGCGAACACGCTCCTCGTGCGCACGGACGGGCTCGCGCCAGGCCTCTACTTCGTCGTCGCCGAGGCAGGCGCGCTGCGCGACGTGCAGCCGGTTTCGGTCGCGCGCTGAGCTCTGCGGGCCGCATTCGGGGTATGGGCGAGCGTTCTGGTCGACATCCAGTCCGTTCGCCGCTCTGATAAAGGATGACGGAGGGAAGGCCGATACACCCGGTCCGCCTTCTCCGCCGCCCGTGTCTCACGCTGCCGTCCCCGACATCGGGCTGATCCCCGGTCCGACTTCCGCAGCCGAGGCGGCCCTCCGCCTGATCGCCCACCACCTCGGGGCGGCCGCCGTGCACCTGTACCGCGCATCGGGCGGGCAGCAGCACCTCGTCGCCGCAGCCGGGGTGCCGTTTGCGGCCCTTCCGCTGCTCGCGGACGCCCTCGGCAGCGAGCCGACGGCGCTGGACGTGTCGGCGGTCGTGGAGGGCGTTCACCTGGCCGCTGGGCAGTGCGCCGGAGCCCTGTCGCTGCTCGTGCTCGGCCTCGACGGCGTCGCGCTTGATTCGGCGTGGCTGGCGGCGTTCGCAGATGCGATGATGCTCGTTCACCTCGTCGCCGGGTCTCCCGAGGGGCCGCCCGCCGAGGCATCCGAGGACTTCCGCGGCCGCCTGCTCCACCGCGTCGCCACGCACACCGGCACCTTCGACGAGCGCCTCGCGATCGGCCTCGCCGGCCTCGCCGACACCCTCGGCCTCGACGCCGCCGCCTTCGCCCGCATCGACGAGGGGACGTGGACACCCGAATCCATCGTGGACCCGCTCGGGCTGCTGCCCGCCGTCCCGACTCCCGTCGCCGACCTGCCGTGCGCGATCACGGCGACTGCGGACGGCCCTGTCGCCATCGACGGCCTGGGCGACGGGCGGGGGGCCTACCTCGGTGCTCCCGTCTTCGCCGGCGGCCGGACCGTCGGGACGCTCGTCGCCGTCGGGCGGGCCGCCCGGGCGGCGCCGTTCTCCGAGGACGACCGTGCACTCGTCGAGTCGCTCGCGCGCTGGGTCGGGTCGGCGGTTGGCGGGCGTGAAGCCGCGCGGCGCCTTGCCGACCGCGAGGCGGCCCTCGCTGCGTTCGTAGACCGCGCGCCGGTCGCGATGGGGCTCACGACGCTCGCAGGCGACGGGGCGGTCCGGTTCGTGAGCGTCAACGCGGCCGCGGCGCGCCTCATCGGGATTGAGGCCGACGCGCTCGCGGGCCGCCTCGCGGCTGAGGTCGGCATTGACGGCTACGCCGGGCGTCTGTGGGCCGCGGGCACGCGCCGCGCCCTCGCCTGCGACGTCGGGACGAGCCTGCCGCCGATCCTGCTCGCGCTCGAAACACCTGCTGGCACCCGCAGCATCGAGGCGACTCTGACGCGGCTCGACGTTCACGACACCGACGGGCATCTCGCGCCGTGCGTCTCGTTCGTCGCCGAGGACGTGACGAACCGCGAAGCGGGCCTGCGCGTCGCGAGCGAGCGCCGCCACCTTGCCGAGGCCGCCGCAGTCGAACAGGCCAGCCTCTTCGAGCGCCTCCACCGCGACGTCCGGACGCCGCTCACGACCATCCTCGGCTACGCCGAACTGCTCGGGCCGGACCTCGCCGAGGGCGAGCCGGAGCAGATCCGCGATGTCATCACGCGCTCGACGCACCAGCTGCTCGCGACGCTCGACGCGGCGGTCGCCCTTGCCGAGGCCGTCCGCGTCTCGATCGCCCTCGTGCCCGTAGATGCCGCCGCGGTCGTCCGCGACGCCGTCCGCACCGCTGCGGCCGCCGCCCGCGAAGCCGGCGTCGAGATCTCGTACGAAGCGGCCGTCACGCGCGTGCCGCTGCTGATGGACCCCGCCCTCGTCGGGCGCGTCGTGCGGGCCATCGTGGACGAGGCAACAGCCGTCCCGGGGGCGCGCCACGTCGACACGCGCCTCACCGACGACGGCAGCCGCCTCGTGTTCGACGTCGGCGTCCGCGACTCAGTCGCGGCGGATGCCGCGACCGGCCTGCCGCCGGCGTCTGTGGACCGGCTCGTCGAGCGGCTCGTCGAGCGGCTCGGCGGCTCCGTCGATGTGCCGGCCGGGCCGCTGTGGCGCCGGACGGTCCGCCTGCCGCGCCACGCAGCCGTCGTCGTGGACCTGCCGCCGGAGGCGATTCCGCCCGATGTGCTCCTCTTCGCGTCGCCCGTGGGCGTCGCCGAGGCGTACGAGGCGCCCGCCATGCTCAGGCCCGACATGCTCCTGCCCGACGGCCTCTTCGGCGACCCGCTCGGCGACCCGTTCGGCGCGCTCGACGGCCCGATCGGTGCCGAGCACCCGTTCGCCGATCTCGCCCACTCCGGGTGGACCTCAGCCGAGAGCGCAGCGTAGGTTGCGGCCCCCGCCCGCCGCCCCCGTGTCCGACGCTCCCGACGCCCCCGACTCCGCCTTCGTCCCGGACTACGCCAAGCCGGACCTGCCCGGCGTCTACGCCGGCTTCGACAACACCGTCGCCGTGTACCACGTCGTCGGGCCGGACGACACGTTCGAGGCGGCCGCGCGCGGCCTCATGGCGCGCCTCCGCGACGCGCAGGACCGCTTCCCGGACTGGCCGCGCACGCTCTACCTCGACCTCGTCGGGCACGACGGCGACGCAGCCGGCTTCACGCCCGAGATGTACGAGCTCCAGCAGGACTTCCTGTTCTCGTCCGTCGCGCCATTCGTCGCCGCTCTCGAAACGCCGATCACCGGCGGCCTCGTCAACCCGGCCCCGCAGCGCAACGACGTCCCGCACCGCCTGAATTTCGGCGGCGACACGCGGCCGCACACCGGGCAGGTCATCGGAGACCACTGACGCATGCGACGCCTCTCGCTCGTCCTTCTCGCGCTGCTCACCGCCTCGCCCGTCCGGGCGCAGTGGTCGCCCGCGCCTGCCCCGGTTCGCGCCTCGCGCGGGATGGTCGTCTCGGCCGAGCGCAACGCGTCCGAGGCCGGCGTCGCCGTGATGCGCGCCGGCGGCAACGCCGTCGATGCGGCCGTCGCGACAGGCTTCGCGCTCGCGGTCACGTTCCCCGTCGCGGGCAACATCGGCGGGGGCGGCTTCCTCGTCGTCCGCTTCCCCGACGGGACGGCGACGACGCTGGACTTCCGCGAGACGGCCCCGGCGGCCGCCACGCGCGACATGTTTCTGGACTCGACGGGCACCTTCGTGCCCGTGCGAAGCCAGGTCGGGGCGCTCGCGTCCGGCGTGCCCGGGTCCGTCGCGGGGCTCGTCGAGGCCCACGCGCGCTGGGGCCGCCTGCCGCTCGTAGACGTCCTCGCGCCGGCGATCGCACTCGCCGAACGGGGCTTCCCGCTCTCGCGCGACGAGGCCGAGCGCCTCAACGCCTTCCGGACGCCCTTCTCGGCGTTCCCGAGCACGTCCAGGGCCTTCGTCCCCGCCGTGCCCTACGCCGACGGTGACACGCTCCGGCAGCCGGACCTCGCGGCCGTGCTCGCGCGCATCCGTGCCGAGGGCCGCGACGGCTTCTACACCGGTGAGACGGCCCGCCTCATCGCCGCCGAGATGGAGCGGAACGACGGCCTCATCACGCTCGCCGACCTCGCCGGCTACCGGCCCGTCGAGCGGCCACCCGTCGTGGGGATGTACCGCGGGCACCGCGTGATCTCGATGGGCCCGCCGTCGTCGGGCGGGACGGCGCTGCTGCAGATGCTCGCCTCGGTCGAGCCGTTCGACGTGCGCGCGATGGGCTTCAACTCGTCCGCGACGGTTCACCTCATGGGCGAGGCGATGCGCCGCGCCTACGCCGACCGCGCCGAGTGGCTCGGCGACCCGGATTTCGTGAGCGTCCCCGTCGCTGGCCTCATCGACACGGCCTACGTCCGCTCGCGCATGGCGACGTTCGACCCGGCCAGCACGACGTCGTCGGACACGATCGCCGCCGGCGCGCCGCCCCACGAGTCCGACCAGACGACGCACTACTCGGTCGTCGACGCCGACGGGATGGCTGTCTCCGTCACGACGACGCTCAACGGGGCGTACGGGTCGGGCCTCGTCGTCGGCGGGGCAGGCTTCCTGCTCAACAACGAGATGGACGACTTCGCGGCCGCACCCGGCGTCCCGAACCAGTTCGGCCTCGTCGGCAACGCCGCCAACGCCGTCGCCCCGGGCAAGCGGATGCTCTCCTCGATGACGCCGACGATCGTGGAAGGACCTGACGGCCGGCTGCGCCTCGTCGTCGGCTCGCCCGGCGGCGGGCGCATCATCACGACCGTCTTCGAGGCGATCCTCAACGTCGTCGATCACGGGATGACGGTGAGCGAGGCCGTCGCCGCTCCGCGCGTGCACCACCAGTGGCTCCCGGACGTCCTGTTCGCCGAGCGCGGCGCGCTCGCCCGCGACGTCGCGGACGCCCTCCGCGCCCGTGGCTGGGCGGTCGTCGAGGAGGACGGCCACTGGAGCCGCGCCGACGCGGTCCTCGTCGCCTGCGACGCCGCCGAGGTGACGACGGACCCGTCGGGCCTCGCCCAGACGGAGACGCTCGGGTCGGGTTGCGTCCTCCTCGGCGGCGCCGACCCCCGCGGCGAAGACACCGCTGTCGGCTTCTGACGCCTCGTCGCGGACGTTCCGGACCGGGTCGCCGACGCTCCCGACCTCGTCGCTGTCGTATCCGACCTCGTCGGCGAGCCTCCCGACCTCGTCGGCAACACTCCCGACCTCGTCGGCAACACTCTAGACCTCGTCGCGGGCCTTCCCGACCTCGTCGGCGACGTTCCAGACCTCGTCGGCGACCCTCGCGGGGTCTTTCTACCCATTCCGGCTCTCCCGCCGCGCGTCGCCGCTCGGTTTCCCTCGGAGCCCGACGGCCACGGACGCGTTGGCCCCTTCTCTTCGCCCTGCCTCCCGATGATGCCTCGCCTTCTGCTTCTCGCCGTCCTCGTGCTCGCCGGCTGCCGGACCGCCGCGCCGCCCGCCGCCGAGCCCGTCCCGCTCGTCCTCGTCTCCATCGACGGCTTCCGCTACGACTACCGCGACCGCGCCGAGACGCCGGCCCTCGACCGCCTCGCCGCCGAGGGCGTCCACACCGGGCGCCTCGTGCCCGTCTTCCCGACGCTCACGTTCCCGAACCACTACGCGCTCGTCACCGGCCTCCACCCCGAGCACCACGGCATCGTCGGCAACTCGATGCGCGACCCGGTCCTAGGCTCCTTCTCGCTCGGCAACCGCGAGGCCGTCACCGACCCGCGCTGGTGGGGCGGCGAGCCGATCTGGGCGACCGCTGAGCGCCAGGGCGCTCGCGCGGCGACGATGTTCTGGCCTGGCTCCGAGGCCGCCATCGGCGGCGTCCGCCCGAGCGACTGGGCCGTCTACGACGAGGCCGTTCCGGCCAACGCGCGTGTCGACACCGTCCTCGCGTGGCTCGCCCGGCCGGCCGCAACGCGCCCGCGCCTCGTGACCCTCTACTTCGAGGACGTCGACCACGCGGGCCACTCGGACGGCCCCGACGCACCCGAGACGACGGCTGCCATCGAGCACGTGGACGCTGCGATCGCGCGGCTCACGGCGGGCCTCGGCGCCCTCGGCCGGCCCGTCAACGTCGTCGTCGTGTCGGACCACGGCATGGCCGCGCTCTCGCCCGACCGCGTCGCGTACCTCGACGATGCGGCGCCGCGGTTTGCCGCGCAGACCGAGAACGTCCTCTGGGGCGCGACGACGCTCGTCTGGCCCCAGCCCGGCCGGCTGGACTCGCTCGTAGCCGCGCTCGGCACGCTGGAGCATCTGCAGGTCTACCGCCGCGACGCGCCGGAGGCAGCCGGCGGCGTCCCCGAGCGGCTCCACTTTCGCGACAACCCCCGCATCGCGCCGCTCATCCTCGTCGCCGACGAGGGCTGGACGCTCACGACGCGCGCGACGGCCCGGACGCCTCGCGGCGGGACGCACGGCTACGACAATGCCGTCCGCTCGATGTCGGGCATCCTCATCGCCCGCGGCCCCGCCTTCCGCTCCGGCGGCGCGACCGTGGATGAGTTTCGGACCGTCGACGTGTACGCGATGCTCTGCCAGGCCCTTGGCATCGCGGCCGCCCCCAACGACGGCGACCCGGCCGCGGCGCAGACCGTTCTCGCGGCCGGACGCTAGCAGCCCCGAAACGAGAGCGGGGCGGCCCTCCGGAGAAGGCCGCCCCGCAGGACGCGTTGTCGCGAATCGCGTGGGCGATCAGTCGACGACGATGTCCGTCAGCAGAACCGGCGTGAGCTGGTACGTGCCGCGGAACTGACCGACCGGCCCGGTGAACGTGAACGGCGCCGTCGGGATGGGCGTCCCGATGAGCGCCGTATCACCGGTGGAGCCGATGCGGAGGATCGCCGTCGTCGTCGTCCCACCGACCGTCTGCGAGACGGTGTAGTTCTTGGCCGCCACGAACACGACGTCGCCGGCCGGGTCGATGGTGAGGCCCGTCACGCGGACGATCTCGGACTCGTAGCGGTCGTCCGACGAGCCGTTGATCTGCGCGAGCGTCACGGTCTGCGCCGCCGGCAGCGCCTGGTCGCGGGCGAGCACCTGGAACGCCCCCGCAAGGATGTTGTCGAGTTCGAACAGGCCTGTGCCCGCCAGACCCGTTGAGGCCTGGAACTCGACGAGGCGTCCGGTGGCCTGGATGCGGTCACCGGGGCGAACCGCGCCCGAGGCCACGGCGAGCGCGATCGGCGAGCCGGTCGGGCCGAAGAGGACCGTCCCGCCCGTGTTGTCCTGGATCCAGACGTTGCGCCCGAACGCGCGCGTGACGACGCCCTCGGTCGTAGCCGTCGATGCGAGCACGCCTGTGCGAACGGTCGAGATCGGCGGGACGCCGATGTTGGCCGTGAACTCGCGGCGCGTGCCGATGGACGCGCCCGAGACGCGCTGGAGCGCGAACACGGCCGTCTCGGCGGCCTCAATGACGCCGTCGGCGGCGGCGTCGAACGTGACCGTCTGGGTCTCGTCAGCGGCGCCCGAGAACGAGACGGTCGCCCGGCGGAGGCCGCCTTCGAGCGTGCCGAAGCCGGTGAAGTCGGCGTCGGGGGTCGCGGTAGACGTGCCGGCGGCGTAGAGCACCTCGACGGTGACCGGGGTGCCGTTGGCGCCCGTGAGCGTCACCGGGATCGAGACCGTCGTGCCCTCGATGGCGAGCGTGCTTGAGGCCCCGAACTGGACGACGGGCCCGGCGGCCGGGGCCTCGGTGCCGCTGTCGCAGCCCGACGCACCCACGGCGACGAGGCCGGCGAGCGCGAGCGCGGAAAAGCGAGTGGAGAAAGACATAGTCGGTTGGTTGGGGCGGGGGGCTGGCCCCCCGCCGGTCGGTGTCTTAGAACGAGTAGCGGAGGCCGAAGCGGAGCTGCCAGCGCGAGGCGAGGTCCGCCGTCGTGTAGCGGTCGTTGGTCAGCGCGTCGTTGACGGTCCGCTCCGAGAAGGCGAGGATCGGCTTGCCGATGTCGTCCTGCGTAACGATGCGGCCGCCGAGCGTCGTGCCGACCTGGCTCGCGCCGACGTAGCCGCCCGAGTTGAGGATCGGGATGGCGGCGTTGTTGGCGAAGCGGATGACGCCCCACTCCGAGCTGAGCGCGTTGAGCAGGTTGACGAGCGTCACCTCGAAGTCCACGCGCTGGCCGCGGACCGTCTCGACGCCCTGCGTGAACTCGAGGTCGAGGCGCGCCTGTGCCGGGCCGCGGCCCGTGTTGCGGGGTGCGATCTCGCCGCGGTAGTTCTCCAGGCCGGGCTGGCTGCGGATGAAGGCGTCCAGCTGCGAGTACGTGCCCGCCGTGAGGAAGACGTCGCGCTCGTTCGCCGGGACGTAGACGAGGTCGTTCGAGGTCTCGCCGTCGCCGTTGGCGTCGTTCGAGTAGATGTACGAGAACGGCTCGCCCGAGCGCACGTCGAGCACGAGGCCGAGCTGCGACGAGAAGCGGCCGCCGTACTCGGCGCGGTAGTTGGCGTAGCCGAGGGCGCGGTGGCGCACCTCGAAGTCCGCCGTGCCGACCTCGTCGAGGTCGTTGGGGTCGGCCGACTCGTTGAAGCGCCAGTTCGAGTACGCTACCGACGACGTCGCGTTGTTGACGGCGAAGGCGCGGCCGTAGGTGTACGAGAGCGAGCCGCCGAAGCCCTGCGACACGCGCCGCTGGATCTGCGCGACGGCGTTGTACTCGTAGCCCTTGGTCGTGTTGGTGAGCAGGATCGAGTCGATAAAGTCGCGGCCGGCGACGCGGCCCGAGTAGAGCGTGCGGCCGTCACCGCCAGTGGCCACGGGGAGCACGTTGAGGTTCACGAAGCCGATGTCGTAGAGCGACTTGGTGTAGATGCCCTCCACGGTCGCGACGAAGCCACCGCCGAGATCCTGGTCGAAGCCGAGGTTGGAGCGCCAGACCTGCGGGAAGCGGAAGTCGGGGTCCGTCAGCGCGAGGCTGGACGTCGCGACGGGGGCGAGGCCCGGCGTCACGCCCGGAACGGGCTGCGTCGAGGGGTCCGCCGAGCCCGAGAAGAAGCCGACCGGGGCCGGCGTGTTCACGAACTGCGCGTCGAGGCGCGCGAAGTCGGCGCCGGTGTTGGAGTACTGGTTCGAGATCCACACGTACGGCGTGCGGCCCGAGAAGAGGCCCGTCCCGCCACGGACCTGAAGCCGGCGGCCGGCGAGCGCCGGCGTGGAGTAGTTGAGGCCGAGGCGGGGCGAGATGAGCAGGTTGCCATTGGGCACCTCCTCCGTCGAGAGCTCCGAGTAGTCCTCGTACTGCGGGCCGTTGTAGCCCGTGCCGGCGTTGTACGCCGCGACGGTCGCATCGGCGTTCTGGCCCGTCGCCGCAGCGTAGGCGCGGACGAAGGCTTCCTCGCGGAAGGCCGGCAGCAGCGTCACCGCGTTGCCCGAGGCGTCCACGGCCGCGCCGCCCGAGACGAGCGGGTTGAACGTCGGCTTGTCCGGGAAAACCGGCAGGTCGGCGCGGAGGCCGAGCGTCACGCGAAAGTCCGGCGTGACGGACCACACGTCCTGAGCGTAGAGCCCGAGCTGCGCGCCGACGAACGTCGCCTCGGGCGTGTCGCCCGACGCGACGAGGCGGTTCGGGGCGCCGGAGGCGCCGAGGATGAGGCGCCCCTGGTCGTCGAAGGCCAGCGGGCTGGCGTACGAGAAGCGGTACCGGCTCGGCGAGCCGAGGCGGAAGGCGTCGAGAGCAGACTCGTTCTGGCCGTCGCCGTCGAGGTCCGAGCCGATGGCGGAGAACTCGTACGAGCCGTAGAAGTCCTGGATGAACAGGTTCCGGAAGCGGAAGAGCTGGTTCGACGTGCCGAGCGTGACGGCGTGCTGGCCGGACGTGTAGTTCAAGTTGTCGGTGAACTCGAACAGGTCCTGGTCCAGCGCGTTGGCCTGGCTGGAGCGCTCGACGCCCGTCTGGAGAAAGTCCGTGCCGTTGGTGCCGAGGCGGACCGTGACAGACGGGAACCGCGATGCGTCCTCAACGAAGCGGTTGTCGCGGATCGACGTGTAGACGAGGCGCGCCTCGTTCGTCACGCGCGAGCCGAACGTCGAGTAGAGCTGCGCGGCCGACGAGTTCTGCGTGCTCCGGAAGTCGTAGAAGCGGTTCGAGAGGTCGAAGGTGCTCTGCGAGCGCGTGTTGCCCTGGTCGTCGCCGGCGCGGACGAAGTTGTGGCGCAGCGAGAAGCGGTGGCGTGAGCTGATGTTCCAGTCCAGCTTCGCGAGCAGCTTGCCCGACGCGCGGCTGTTCGAGATCAGGTCCGCCGTGCCGGGGTCGTAGCCGTAGGTGTTCTGCGCGATGCCGATAAACTGCGCGACCGTCTCGGCCGTGGCCGGGAAGATGTTGGCCGCGCCCGAGCCGATCAGGCCGGTCTCGTTCGGAAAGTCGCTCGTCGCGTACTCGCCCGAGAGGAAGAAGAACAGCTTGTTGCGGAGGATCGGCCCGCCGAGCGTGCCGATGTAGAGGTTGTCCGAGAAGGTCGGGTAGGACGTCGAGAATCCCGTCGTCGGGATGGTCCGGTTGCCGACGAAGTCCTGGTTGCGCGTGAGCACGCGCAGCGAGCCGCGGAAGTCGTTCGTGCCCGAGCGCGTGACGACGTTGATCAGGCCGCCGGTAAAGTTGCCGTAGCGGACGTCGAACGGCGCCACCTCGACGTTGAACTGCTCGACGGCGTCGAGCGAGATCGGCTGCGTGCCGGACTGCCCGCCGGGCGTGCCCGAGCCGGCGAGGCCGAAGACGTCGTTCAGTGTCGCGCCGTCGACCTGGATGTTGTTGAAGCGGTTGTTGCGGCCGCCGACGGACGAGCCGCTGTTGGAGACGGTCGTCAGGGGCGAGAGGCGCGCGAAGTCCGCGAGCGAGCGCGAGATCGTCGGCAGGGCCTCGATGTCCTCCTCGCCGACGTTGGTCGAGGCGCCCGTGCGGTCCTGCGAGATCGCCGCGCCGGACGCGGCCGTGATCTCGACCTCTTCGAGCGAGGCGCCGTCTTCGGAGAGCGTGAAGGAGACGGTCTGGACCTGCGCGAGCGCGAGCGAGAGGCCCGTCTGCGTCTGCGTCTGGAAGCCGACGAAGCTCGCCGAGACGGTGTACGGCCCACCGACGCGAAGGCCGCGGAGGTCGTAGCCGCCGTCGCCGCGCGTGGCGGCGCGGTACGGCGTGCCGGAGGGCTCGTGGACCGCGAGGACGGTCGCCCCGGGCAGCGGCTGGCCGGCGGCGTCGAGGACGGTGCCGCTGATCGCGGCGGAGATGCCCTGGGCGTGTGCGCCGGGCGCGGCGACGGCGAGGAACAGCGCCACGAGGGCGGCGCCGAGGGGTAGCAAGTGCGTTCGCATAACCGGGTGTTGGAGGAGCGACCGGGTGGTGAGTCCGGGAAAGACCGGACGGTCGGCAGGGGTGAACGTAGCCCGAAGATCCCGCCGGTGGGTGAAGCCCGAGTTGAGTCACACGCGATTAATGTGACCTGCGGCCGCAAGGGCCGAAAGCGCTTTCGATTGGCGCTGCCCGAGCGCCCGGCTGGACGGGTGACGCCCCTGAAAAAGCTGCACTCAGGCTCCGAAAGGGCCATTCGGAGTGCCCAGGTGGCCCCGGCGCCCGGCGTCGGCCATCCAAGCCGCTTTTTCGCGAGCGGTGGGGGTGGCGGCGCTGCGAAGCGTCTCTATCCTTTTCGCCACTCTGCCCGCCCCATCCGATGCGTTCTGCTCGCCTGTTCATTCTTCTCGTCGTTAGCCTCTCCGCCGCCGCGTCGTCGGCGCAGACCCAGACGGTCCTATTCCCCGGCCAGACCGGCGCGACGCTGCTCGCCTCGATCCGCGCCGCCTACCGGCCGACGTCCTACGGCTCCAACGACGACCTCTACAGCATCGTCGACCGCGTGACCGTCGGCGGCCAGTCGGGCGTCGTGTGCGTCTACACGGGCCTCTTCGTGCCCTTCGACGGCAACCCGAGCACGGACCCGAGCCAGGACGTGTTCAACAACGGCGCCGGCATCAACCAGGAGCACACGTTCCCCCAGTCGCGCCTCAACGGCGGCAGCACGTCGCCGGCCGAGTCCGACCTCCACAACCTCTTCCCGAGCCAGGTGACGGCCAACGCGGACCGCGGCAACCTGCCCTTCGCCGAGATCCCCGACACCCAGACGACCCGCTGGTACATCGGCGCGCCGCCGTACACGCAGACGGCGATCCCGGCGTCGAACATCGACAGCTACTCCGAGCTGCTCTCGGGCACGAGCTGGGAGACGCGCGAGGACCACGAGGGCAACGTCGCCCGGGCGATGTTCTACATGGACGCCGTCTACGCCGACGCCGACCATGCGTGGTTCCTGACGCAGGCACGGACGCTCTACAACTGGCACCGCATCGACGCCATCACGGCGGCGGACCAGGCGCGCTCCAACCGCGTCGCGGTCTTCCAGAACGGCAAGGACAACCCGTTCGCCTTCGACTCGACGCTCGCCCGCCGCGCGTACTTCCCCGAGATCGTCGTCGCAGACGAGGGCGGGCCGGACGCGCTCACCGTCCGCCTGGACGTCGTCTCGGCCAACCCGTTCTTGGCCTCAGTCCGCCTGCGGCTCGTGCTGCCGGCCGCGGCGCCCGTTCTCGCCGAGGCGTACGACGCGCTCGGCCGCCGCGTGGCCGTCCTGTTCGAGGGCACGGCCCAGGCCGGCGACCTCACCCTCACGCTCGACGGCGCCGGACTCGCGCCGGGCGTCTACGTCGTCCGCGCCGTTACGCCGGCGGGGACGCTGGCGCGACGGCTCGTGCACGCCCTTTAACCGCAGGCATCGGCGCACCGGTGGGCCGCTCGGGCGCGGCGGCAAGGTGGAGCGTGAAGACGCTCCCCCGGCCGACCGCGCTCTCGACGGACAGCGTGCCGCCCATCGCGTGCACGAGGCGCTGCGTGATCGTCAGCCCGAGGCCCGTCCCCTCGTGGCTGCGCCCCCATCCAGTCGAGGCCTGGCGGAACGGCTCGTAGAGCGTCGCCATAAAGTCGGCGCTCATGCCCGCCCCGGTGTCGGCGACGGTCACCGTGACGCCGCCGTCCGGGGCGGGGCGCACGGACACGCGGACCTCGCCGGCCTGCGTGAACTTGACGGCGTTCGAGACGAGGTTGGCGAGGACGCGGCTGAGCGCCGGGCGGTCTGCAAGGGCACGCGGCACGCCCGCGGCAATGTCCGCGATGACGGCGACGCCGGTTGCCCGAGGTGCGAGCATCGCGACGACAGCACGCACCTCGGCCCCGGCATCGACCGGCGTGAGCTGGAGCGTGTCGTGCCCGGCGTCCATCCGGGCGAGATCGAGGACCGAATTGAGCGTGTCGAGCAGGCGCAGCCCGCCGGACTCGATCGGCCCGACGAGGTCGCGGTAGGCCTCGCCGGTCTCCTCGCCGAGCAGCTGCGCGAAGCCGATGATGGCCGTGAGCGGCGTCCGGATCTCGTGGCTCATGTTGGCCAGAAAGTCGCTCTTCGCGCGGTCGGCGGCCTCGGCGCGGTCGCGGGCGTCGCGGAGGTCGGCCTCGCGGGCGACCTGCGCGGTCACGTCGAGTAGGACGCCTGTGAGGCGCGCCGGGCGGCCGTCGGGGCCGGGCTCGGCGCGCGAGATGGACTGAAGCGTGCGCTCGGCCCCGCCCGCGGTGACGGCGCGGAACGTCAGCTCGGCCGTGCCGCCGTCGCGCGCGAGGCGTTCGTTGACGCGGGTCGCGCGGCCGCGGTCGTCCGGGTGGACGAGCGTCAGCATCGACGGCAGCACGGCATCCGGGGCGATGCCGTAGAGGCGCCGTGCGCCGGCCGACCAGGTCCGGCCACCCTGGATGAGGTCGACGACCCAGCTGCCGGCCCCGGCGAGGGTCTCGGCGGCCGTGTGCTGCGCCTGGCTGACCTCAAGCGCGCGGTGGGTCTCCATCCGCGCCTCGACGGCGATGTAGAGCATCACGGCGAGGACGACGACGCTCACGGCGAACAGGGGCGGCCAAACGCCGGGCTGCACCGTCGCTATGGCGACGGCCAGGGCGACGCCCGTCGAGACGAGCAGGTAGCGGACGAACGGCCCGCGGCGCGTGTACGCGAGGCTGTGCGAGAGGGCGAGCGCGGCGAAGACGAACAGGTAGCCGAGCGCGTAGTTCGCCGAAAGGCCGTTGGCGTGCGAGAGCCACCCGATGTACGCCGTCATGGCATATATCGCGGTCTGGTGCAACGGGCCCGTGTGCCGCCGCACGGTTGCGCTGACGTAGCTCAGCCCCAACAGCGCGCCCGCGCCGACCGAGCCGACGGCGCGCAGCCCCCACGGGTCCACGACCGGCTCGCCCGAAGCGTGGTACAGCCACCCGAACGCTGGCAGCAGCACGACCGCCGACAGGCATGTGAACCGGAACGTGCGGAGCGTCAGCGAACTCCTGCCCGACTCGCCGCGGACCGGATTGAGGGAGTCGATCAGGTGGACGAGGCGAGGCACAGAGCAGGTGAAACACTGGCTCCGGACATCGGCCACTTCGACGCATCCTTTAGGGCAAATCCTGAGGGGCGCGGACGAAGGTTTCGAACCGGAAAGCGGGCCGGCCGTCGGCCGCATCGTGGCGCTCCGAGAACGTGCGCTCGAACGGGCCGCCATGGTCGGCGAGCAGGTGGCGGTAGGGCGGGAAGAACGTGTCGCCCGAGAAGTCGCCCTCGACGAACGTCAGTTCGAGGCGGTCTGCGAGACGGGGCCCCTCGCCGAGGACGTCCGCGTAGACGGCGGCCCCGCCGCCGATGAAGACGGTCGGCGAGCCGGCGAACGCCTCGACGGCGGCCTCGACGGACGAGCAGACGTGGATACCCGGGTGGTGCGACGCCTCGGGGTGGCGCGTCAGCACGACGGTCTCGCGGCCGGGGAGGGGCCCACCGAACTGGTGCAGCAGGCTCTCGAACGTCCGGCGGCCCATCACAAGCGGGTGCCCGAGCGTCATCGCCTTGAATCGTTTCAGGTCGGCCGGCAGGTGCCACGGCAGGTCGAGGCCCCGCCCGATGAGGCGGTCGCCGGGCTGGCCAAGTGCGTCGGCCACGGCCGCGACGACGACGAGTTCAGGGGAAGAGGGCATGCTCAGACGGCGACGGGGAAGCGGATGGCAGACTGCGGGGTGTAGCCGTCAAGGGCGAAATCCTCGACGGTCAGCTCAGCGAGATCTTTCGGGCGGCCATCGGCGTGCGGCGCGATGCGGAGCGTCGGCGCGGGTGTGGGCGTGCGGGCGAGCTGCTCGCGGAGGCCGTCGACGTGGTTCACGTAGACGTGCGCGTCTACGAGCGAGTGCGCGAAGCGGCCCGGGCGCAGGCCCGTAAGCCCGGCGACGACGTGGGTCAGCAGGGCATAACACGCGAGGTTGAACGGGACGCCGAGCGCGAGGTCGGCCGAGCGCTGCGTGAGGTGGCAGTTGAGGCGCCCCGGCTCGCCGTCCGCGCCCGGCGTGACATTGAAGCAGAACGAGTAGTGGCACGGCGGCAGCCGGCTCACGGCCGCGTTCGCGGGGTGCCACGCGCTCACGACAAGTCGGCGGCTCTGCGGGTCGCGGCGGAGCGTGTCGAGCACGTAGCCGAGCTGGTCGAACGACAACGACCCGTCGGCTTCGGTGCGGACGTTCGGATGACGGGCATCGGCCCAGACCTCGCCGCCGAGGGCGGCGCCCGCGGCGGGCACGGGAAAGCGCCGCCAGAAGCGGCCGTAGGCCGTTTCGAGGTCGCCCTCGGGCGTCGCCCAGTCGTCCCAGATCGCCGTGTGCTGGCGGAGGTCGCGGATGTGGTCCGCGCCGCTCAGGTACCACAGCGTCTCGTGGAGCATCGCCCGGAAGGCGACCTTCTTGGTCGTCAGCAGCGGATAGCCCTCGGCGAGGTCGACCGTGTAGTGCTCGCCGAAGAGCGCGAGCGTGTCCGTGCCGGTCCGGTTGGACGTGCGGACGCCCGTGTCGAGGACGCGCCGGACGAGGGCGAGGTAGGTGGTTTCGGCAGCCGTCGTGGTGACGGCGGGGGCGTCGAGAAGGTCGGGCATCGGGCGTCGGGCGGGGGCGGCGGGAACGTACGGCGAGCGGGCGGCGACGGTGCGAGCGGAACCCCGGGGCGGGGCGGAGGCGTCGGGGGACGACGCCCACCTCTGCACCGTGCTCGACACAGCTCTCGCCGACCTGCTCTCGCTCGCCCAGGGCGTGCTCGCGCTCGCGCTCGGCGGCGCCGTGGGGTGGGAGCGCGAGCGGAAGAACAAGGGCGCGGGCTTCCGGACGATGATGCTCGTCTCGTTCGCGTCGTTCCTCCTCGTGAAGGTGAGCCTCATCGCGGGCGAGAGCTACCCAGGGAGCGAGATGGTGCGGACGGACCCCGTCCGCTCGATCCAGGCCGTCGCGACGGCGCTGGGGTTCGTCGGCGCGGGCATCATCTACAAGCACCGATCCGAAGACCGGACGCGCGGGCTGACGACGGCCGCGGCCGTGCTTGCCGTCTCGCCGGTCGGCATCGCGGTCGCCCTCGGGCGGCCCGTGCTCGCCATCGGCGCGACGGTCCTGCTGGTCCTCGTGCTCGACTGGGGGCAGCGGTTCGAGGAGCGGTTCGCCCGCCCGGCCCCGTGACGATCCCCGAGACCGACGACGCGCTCTGGGACGAGTGCGACGTGGAGACGCTCCGCGCGGGCACGAAGGGCGGGCAGCGCGCCAACAAGGTCGAGACGGGCGTCCGGCTCACGCACCGGCCGACCGGCATTCGGGTGACGATGCGGGAAAGCCGGAGTCAGTACCGCAACAAGGGGCTGGCGCTCGACGAGCTGCGCCGGCGCCTCGTGGAGCTGAACCGGCCCGTGAAGCCACGCACGGCGACGAAGCCGACGAAGGGCTCGCGGGTACGGCGCCTGGACGCGAAGAAGCGACAGTCTGCGACGAAGGCGCGGCGCCAGCGGCCGGACGAGTAGCCGCGCCGTAACGCATGGCCCCGTACCTTGGCGCGCTCCTCTGCGCCGCCGGGTCACCCCGAACCTATGTCCGTCCGCCTCCCGATCGTCGCGTTGCTCGCCCTCGCCGGGTGTTCGTCCGCGCGCCACGGCGCCGTCGATGTGCCGCCCGCTCCGGCGGAAGAGCGGGCGGCGGAGGCCGTCGCGCCGGTCGTGCGCGTCGTCGCCGGCCGGGCGGACACCCTGCTCACCGCTGACCTGCTCGGGCCGGGTGCGGCCGTCGTCTGGGGCGCCTCGGGCGACGTGACCGCGACCGACGTCGGCGACGGGCGTGTCGCGATTGCGGCCCGCGAGGGCTTCTCGGGCCTCACCGTCGTGCCGTACACCATCGCCGGCGGGCCGCACGCTGGCGCTCTGCGCGGGCTGGCCGTCGAGGCGGCCGTCGAGCCGACCGTGACGTTCCGGTACGACCTGACGCCCGGACGCCCGGCGCCGGCAAGTGTCCACGTCATCGGCGGCTTCAACGACTGGAGCCGGACATCCGACCCGCTCACGGCCGACGGAGCCGGCGGCCTTGCGCGGACGCGTGCCATCACGCCCGGGCGCTACGAGTACAAGCTCGTCGTCGACGGCGTCGAGGTGCTCGACCCGGCGAGCCGCGACTCGACGCTCAACCCGTTCGGCGCGTACAACAACATCCTGACGGTCGCCGGGGCCGCGCCGGGCCGCCTACGCCTCGGCCCGCCCGACCTCGCCAACGACCGGACGGCGATCCGCTTCGCGATCGCCCGCGACGGCGCTGACGGGGCGCCGGCCGACCTCGGGCCCGTCACGTTCGTCGCGCTCGTCGACAACGCGCCCGTCGAGACGCGCCACGTCGTCGTGGTCGGGGCCGGGACGGACCCGGCCGGGACAGCCGTCGCGACGGTCGACCTCGCGGCCATGCCCGCCGGCCTGCACCGCCTGCGCGTCGCCGCGACGGCGGCCGGCCTCACGTCGCGGTGGGTCGAGGTGCTGCTGCTCGACGGCCACCCGCTCGGGACGGCCCAGACGGCGGAGACGGAGCCCGGCGCCGCGCCGTTCGTCTGGCAGGACGCCGTCGTGTACCAGGTCGTCCTCGACCGCTTCCGCAACGGCGACCGCACCAACGACCGGCCCGTCCTCGCCGACAGCCTGCTCGCGCCGGCCAACTACCACGGCGGCGACCTCCAGGGCCTCCTCGACGCCGTCGAGAGCGGCTACTTCACCCGCCTCGGCGTCAACACGCTGTGGCTCTCGCCGGTCTACGACAACCCGCCCGGCGCCGAGCGCGAGTACCCCGCCCCACACCGCCTCTACACAGGCTACCACGGCTACTGGCCGAGCCGTCCGCGTGCGGTCGACGAGCACCTCGGCAGCCTCGACCTGCTCCGCCGGACCGTCGCCGCCGCCCACGCCCGCGGCCTGCGCGTCTTGCTCGACGTCGTCGCGCACCACGTCCACGACTCGCACCCGTACGTCACGGAGCACCCCGAGTGGTTCGGGAGCCTGGAACTGCCCGACGGCTCGCTCAACCTGCGCCGGTGGGACGACTACCGCCTCACGACGTGGTTCGAGCCGTACCTGCCGACCTTCGACTTCGAGGCCTCGCCTGAAGCCGTCCGGCAGGTCGCGGACGACGCGATCTGGTGGCTCCGCGAGACGGGCGCGGACGGCTTCCGCCACGACGCCGTGAAGCACGTGCCCAACGCGTTCTGGCGCGCCCTTACGGCCCGCGTCGCCGAGGAGAACGCCGGCCGGCCGGTCCCGGTCTACCAGATCGGCGAGACGTTCGGTTCGTACGGCCTCGTCTCCAGCTACGTCGTGCCAGGGCAGCTGGACGCGCAGTTCAACTTCCTGCTCTACGACGCCGCCGTCGCGGCCCTCGCCCGCGGCGCCTCGATGCGCCTGCTCGCCGACGAGATGGACCGCTCGCTCGCCGTCTACGGTCCGCTGAACGTCATGGGCAACCCCCTCGACAGCCACGACAAGACGCGCTTCATGGCCTTCGCCGACGGCGACGTGCCCGCGGGCGCCAACGAGGCCGAGCTGGGCTGGGGGCCGAACGCGCCGCGCGTGGACGACACCGACTCGTACCGCAAGATGGAGCTGGCCCTCGCCTACCTCTTCACCACGCCCGGCGTGCCCGTCGTGTACTACGGCGACGAGATCGGGATGACCGGCGCCGGCGACCCCGACAACCGCCGCCCGATGCCGTGGCAGGACCTCGGCGGGACACTTGAAACGGCGCAGGTGTCGCTGCGCGATGCGGCCTCGCGCCTCGCCGACCTCCGGCAGAGCCTGCCCGCGCTCCGCCACGGCGCCTTCGAAACCCTCACGGCGACGGAGACGCTCTGGGTCTACCGTCGGACCTCGGCCGACTCGGACGTCGTGGTCGCGCTCAACACGGCCCGTCGGCCTGCGGACGTGCGCGTGCCGGGCCTCGGCGTGGACGGCCTCGCGCTCGACGCGCTCGACCCGTCGCTCCCCGTCGCGGACGCGGCGGGCCTCGCGTTTCCCGTGCCCGGCGGCGGCTACCGCGTCGTCACGCTCCGATGATCGTCGCCGAACCGACCAGCCTGTTCCGGCAGACGTTCACGCTCTCGGACACCGACGGATCGGGCGAGCCCTTGGGCGAGGTCTCGCTCCGCCTCTTCCGCGGCGGCCGCCTCACCGTCGGCGACGCGGACTACGAGTTCCGCCCCGTCGGCCTGCTCCAGCAGGAACTCGTGCTCGACCTCGACGGCGTGCATGTCGCCGCCTCGCGCCGGCCGAGCGTCTTCCGCCGGCGGACGGTCGTCACGTTCGACGCGGACGCGCTCGGGACCGACGCCGACCTCACGCTGGACCTCGAGCCCGAGGGCTGGTTCGGCCGCCGCTGGGCCGTCTACGCCGACGGCGAGGTCGCCGGGCGGGCGGACTGGACGGGCCACATCCGCTCACGCCTCCACCTCGACGTCTCGGACGCGCTCCCGCTCGTCGTGCGCGCATTCCTCATCGCCGTGCTCGTCGTGCAACGCCGCAACGAGCGCAACAACAGCTGATCTCCCTCCTGCCTCCCCGTCCGATGCGCCGCGTTCTCTGGGCCGTCTGCCTCGTCCTCGTCTCGGGCTGCGCCGCGACGGCCCCGCCCGCCGGCCTGCCGGCTGCCGCGCCTAGCGACGTCACATTCACGATCCTTCACTTCAACGACGTCTACGAGATCACGCCCGTCGAGGGTGGGCGCTCGGGCGGGCTCGCCCGCGTCGCGGGCCTGCGGCAGCAGCTGCTCGCCGACGACCCGCACACGATCACGGTCATCGCCGGCGACTTCTTCAGCCCGTCGGCCCTCGGGACGGCCCGCGTGGACGGCGCCCGCCTCAACGGGCGGCAGATGGTGGCCGTCCTCAACGCCGTCGGCGTGGACGTGGCAGCGCTGGGCAACCACGAGTTCGACGTGTCCGAGGCCGACTTCCGGGCGCGCCTGGCCGAGTCGCGCTTTCCCTACGTCTCGGCGAACGTGGCGCCCGCGGCCGGCGCCGCAGCCTTCCCGAACGTCTCGCCGGGCCTGCTGATGCCCGTCGTGCTCGCCCCCGGCGACACGCTCCGCGTCGCCTTCGTGAGCGCGGTCATCTCGTCCACTCTCAAGCCGTTCGTCGTCTACTCAGACCCCGTTCCCGCGCTCGCCGACGAGACCGCGCGCCTCGCCCCGCGCGCCGACGTCGTCGTCGCGCTGACGCACCTCGCCTTCGCCGACGACGCGACGGTCGCGGCGACGGTCCCGGGCTTGGACATGGTGCTGGGCGGGCACGAGCACGAGAACGTCCGCGCCTACCGCGGCCCGCGCCTCGTCCCGGTCCTGAAGGCCGACGCGAACGCGCGGACGGTCTACGTCCACCGCGTCACCGTCCACCGCGGGATGCCGCGCGGCGCGGCCGGCCGCGTCGAGGTGGCGTCCGAGTTGGTCGGGATCACGGACGCCCTTCCGGACGACCCGGCCGTCGCGGCGGAGGTGCGGCGCTGGACCGAGGCAGGATACGCGGGCTTCCGCGCCGACGGCTTCGAGCCGACGCGCGTCGTGACCGTCACGAGCGAAGACCTCGACGGGCGCGAGTCGACCGTGCGGACGCGGCCGGCGCCGCTCGGGCAGATTATCGCCGAAGGCTTCCGCGTGGCCCCGACGGCGACCGGCGCCGCCCCGGCCGAGGCGGGCCTCTTCAACGGCGGCTCGGTCCGCGTAGACGACGTGCTCCCCGCCGGCCCGTTCACCGAACTCGACGCGATCCGCGTGCTGCCCTTCGGCGGCGAGGTCGTGACGGTCCGGATGTCCGGCGCCCTCCTGGCGCGCGTGCTCGCCCAGGGCGAGGCCAATGCCGGCACGGGCGGCTTTCTCCAGACGGCCGGTATCGCGCGCACGCCCGCGGGCTGGACCGTCGCGGGGGCGCCACTGGACCCGGCGCGGACGTATACCGTCGCCACGAGCGACTTCTTGGTCTCGGGCCGCGAGACGGGCCTGGACTACTTCAACGCAGAGACGAACCCCGAGGTCGTCATCGTCGGGCGCCACGGCGACGTGCGGCGGGCGCTCATCAACCAGCTCACGCGCCTCTACGGCGCGCCGCGCTAACGGACGTCGCGCCGCGCCGGACGGAGCGCACTAGCGGCGGACGCGGCGCCGAGGTCAGTCGATGTCGACGAGCGTCACGTCGAAGATCAGCGTCGAGCAGGCCGGAATGAGCGGCGTACCGGCGCTGTTCAGGATGACGTTGCCATTCTGGTCCGTCAGCGGGACGCCGCCGTAACCGAGGTTCGGCGGGATCGTGATGATCCGCCGGCTGCCGAGGCGCATCGGGGCAATCTCCGGGACCTGCGCCTCGGGGAACGCATCCGTGCCGCCGATGCCGAGCCGGAAGCCCGTCACGACCTGCTGCAGCGAGAAGCTCGCGACGGCCCCGGCCCGCGTGCTGTCGAAGGCTGCCCCGTTCGTGAGACGTCCGACGTAGCGGACGGAGACGAAGCTGCCCTGGTTGGCCGCCTGGCTCGTCGTCACCGAGATGTCCTGGACAGAGAGCGGGGCGTCGGCGCAGGTAACCGGTGTGAGTGGGTCGGTCGAGTCGCAGCCTGCGGCGACGAAGGCGAGCGCGAGGATCGAAGCGGCGAGGCGGAGGGTCATCTGGATCGGGCGAGTCGGAAAGGCTCCGAAGCTACCGGCAGGCCCGCCGCGGCGCGGCAGCGGGACGGGTTTTCACCCTCCGCCCGGCCCCTCGCCTACGGCCACCTTGCCGTCCGGCTCGTCGAGGCGGATCGTGTCCGGGTCCACGCCCGCGTGGTGCCGGCGCAGGCTCTCGAAGCCCACGCGGCGCCCGGCCTCGGTCCACGGGACCCACGCGACGGCCTCGATGCCCTCGCCGTCCTCGGGTTCGAACGCCTCGGCGGTCGTCGTCATCGCGTACCAGTGCGTCGTCTTGACGGCGAAGGCCTCCTTGCGGGGCCAGATGTAGCCGTGGACGGTCGCGCCGAGGTCCGCGACGACGCGCAGCGACTCCAGCGGCACGCCGACCTCCTCGCTCACCTCGCGGACGGCCGCGCGCTCGAACGACTCGCCCGGGTCCAGCTTGCCCTTGGGCAGGTCCCACACCCCGCGGCGGAAGATCATGAGCACGTCGAGCCGGTCCGGCCCCGGCTCGCGGGCGGGCCGGACGACGTAGCCCCCACCGGCATCGACGGTGAGCGGCGGCCAGAAGTCGTCGTCCGGGTCGACGTTGAGGACGGCCGCGCGCGGGATGACGCTCGCGGCCGGCGGCTCCGCGCGCGTGAGCGAGAGCGCGTCCGAGTCCAGCACGAGCACGCGGCCGAGCTGCCCGTCGGGCGCGACCGAGTCCGCCGAGGCGGCGGCGAACGACGACCGGAGCTGGAACGGCTCGCCGGGCGCCGCCCAGCCCTCGGCGGGGACAACCGGGCGGCCGGTGACGAACGTGGGCAGGTAGAGCAGCATCGGCGGAGCGGTGGGCGCGGCAAGTTCGCACGTACGGTCCGACCGCCGCGCCGGCCGTCAGTCCCGGCAGATGTCAGTCCGGCGGACGCGCGCGGCCCGAGACGATCGCGCTCGCGACGGCCCCGAAGACGAACGACACGGGGAGGGCGAGGATCGAGAACGCGATCCACGAGCCCCGCAGGTGGTCCGCCCCCGCCCCGATGGCCAGGAAGGACGCCGCGATCACGAGTTCGAGCACGACCGCCGTGACGAGCGTCGCGACGACGGCCTTGCCGAGCGGGCGCGCCATGTCAGCCTGCGTCGTTGGCCGGGGCGGCGTCCTTGATCGGGGCCTGCGCCTCGGCGAGCGTCTCGGCCTTGCCGCCTGCGTCGGCAGGCGCCGTCCCGGCCGGGTCGCCGTCGCCTGCGGGCGCCGCGTTGGTCTTCTCCAGCGCCTCGGCGTCGGCGACGAACTGCTTCAGGCCCGAGTCGGTCAGCGGGTGCTTGAGCAGCTTCTTGATCACGTCGAGCGGGATCGTCGCGACGTCGGCGCCGGCCTCGGCGCACTGCACGACGTGCATGGGATGGCGCACCGATGCGGCGAGGACCTCGGTCTCGTAGCCGTAGGTCGCGTACGCGTGCACGATCTGGCGAATCAGCTCCATCCCGTCCCACGAGACGTCGTCGAGGCGGCCGATGAACGGGCTGATGTAGGTCGCGCCGGCCTTGGCGGCGATGATCGCCTGGGGGAGCGAGAAGCAGAGCGTGCAGTTGGTCCGGATGCCCTCCTCGGCGAGCGTCTTGATGGCCTTGATGCCGTCGAGCGTGAGCGGCACCTTCACCACGACGTTCTCGGCGATCGTCGCGATGTGGCGGCCCTGCGCGAGCATCGTCTCGTAGTCGAGGGCGGTGATCTCGGCCGAGACGTCGCCGGGCGTGATCTCGCAGATGGCCCGGATGTGGGCGTCGAAGTCGCGGACGCCGGCTTTGAGGATCAGCGACGGGTTCGTGGTCACGCCGTCGAGGACGCCCATGTCGGCCGCCTCGCGGATCTCGTCGAGGTTGGCGGTGTCGATGAAGAACTTCATGGCGGGGTAGGGGAGGGGATGGGCACCGCGTGCTGAACGAGGCCGGGCGCGTTCGGGTCCGCCGGCCGCGCCCGGGCCGTGGGACAGAGAGGCAGGCGTCGCGGCGCTCCGTTCGCATCTTCCCGCACCTGAACCGCCGCCCCGATGACCCTCTGCCTCTTCGAAGACGCTACGGTAGCGCATCTCGCCCCACTCGTGCTCACGCGCGCTGCGGCCGACCTGCGCGTCGGCGCGCGGACGCTCGGCGAGGCGGCAGTCGCCCTGCTCGCGCTCGGACCCGAGACGCCCGTCGCTCTTCTCGTCCGGCCCGAGGTCGCAGGCGTCGCGGCCGAGGAGCACCCAGGCTGGAGCGTTAACGCCGCGCCGGCCGGGCCGACGCTGTTCGTCTCGGCGCGGTGGCTCGCCCGGCCGGGCGGCCTCGCGGCGGCTCTGGTTCGGATCGCCCGCGGCGGCGAGCCCGCGCGCGCCTTCGTCACGCCTGCAGGTGACCTGCTCGCGCTGTGGCACCCGGACCCGCCCGCCCGCCTCGTCGGTGAGGATGGCTGGCTCGCCGTCCCCGACAACGTCCCGAGCGAGCAGGCGGCCGCGACGACGGTCGATCGCCTGTGGGACGTCGTGGCCGACCTGCCGGCGCGCATCGAGTATGACGTACTCGCGCTCGGGCGCCTCGGGACGCACGACGGCGCGGCCGTCCACGACGGCGCTCATCTCGTCGCGCCGCACGAGGTCTTTCTCGGGCCCGGCGTGACGGTCCGTGCAGGCGCCGTGATTGACGCCTCGGACGGGCCGGTCCACCTCGCGGCCGGCGTGGCGGTCGAGTCCAACGCTGTCCTGCGCGGGCCGCTCTTTCTCGGCGCGAAGACGACGGTCAAGGCCCTCGCGCGGGTCGATGGCAGCGCGGCCGGCGAGCAGTGCCGCCTCGGCGGCGAGGTTCACGAGAGCACGCTCCACTCGTTCGCCTCCAAGGGCCACGACGGCTACCTCGGCAACAGCGCCCTCGGCCGCTGGACCAACCTCGGCGCGGCGACGGACACGTCGAACCTGAAGAACGACTACGGCGAGGTGACGATGTACGATGCTCCGACGCGCGACTTCGTGGCGTCGGGGCGGCAGTTCCTCGGCCTCGTCATGGGCGACCACTCGAAGTGCGCGATCCACACGGCCTTTTCGACCGGGACGGTCGTCGGCGTGTTCGCCAACGTGTTCGGGTCCGGCGTGCCGCCTCGGCACGTCCCATCGTTCGCATGGGGCGGCGGTGACGGCCTCGCGCCGTACCGCATCGACAAAGCGCTGCGCGTTGCCGATGCGGTCGAGGTGCGCCGCGGGCGAACGGTTTCGGACGCCGAGCAGGAGTTGCTGGCGCGGATCGCGGCGTCTCCCCACTCGGCGCGCTAATTCGGCGGGGCGCTGGTTACGGAACGCCAGTGAGGCGGACGGCGATGGCCGTGAGGTCGTCATGGGCGGCGCCGTTCGTGGGCCCCGCGAAGGCGTCTGAGGCCGCGACGAGGTTGCCGAGTAGGGCGTCGGCGGTCGCGTCGGGCCCGAGCGGGAGGGCGGCGTCGAGACCGGCCTCGCCCCACTCCTCGCCGGCCGCGTCGAGCGACTCCGTCAGGCCGTCCGAGAACAGCACGAGCGTGTCGCCGGGGGCGAGCGTCGCCTCGGCGCACCCGAACCGGGCGCCGGGGACGACGCCGAGCAGCGGCCCGCCGGCCGTGAGCGCCTCGACGGAGCCGTCGGCGCGGCGGATGCGCGGGGCGGGGTGCCCGGCCGCAACGGACCACACGCGGCCCGAGGTGGGGTCGACGACGGCCCACGCGAGCGTGGCGAACTGGTGCGGCTCGGTGCTGTCGGCGATGAGGCGGTTGAGGCGCTGCGTCGCTCTCGCGAGGGCGGCTCCGGCGTCCTGCCCGTCGGGGCGGAGCAGGCGCAGCCCGGCCTGGACGGTCGAGGTCAGCAGGGCGGCCGGAATGCCCTTCCCGACGACGTCGGCGACGGCGACGACGAGGCGACCATCGGGCAGCGCGGCGGCGTCGTAGGTGTCGCCCGAGACGGCGGCACTCGGGCGCCACCGCACGGCGACATCTAGGCCGGGCACGGCGGGGAGGCTGCGTGGGAGCAAGCCGCGCTGGATCTCGCGCGCGAGGCGCATCTCCTCGCGGGCGCTCTCGCGGGCGACCTCGTCGGCGACGCGGTCCGCGACGCGGTCGGCCGTTTCGAGCGCCCCGACGGCGAGCGCGGCGAGCGCGGCAGCAAAGTCGAAGGCGCTCGCGTCCGGCGCGCCGCCCGAGGCGCGCGGCCCGAGCAGGACGACGCCGCGCGAGACGCTCCCGGCGCGCAGCGGCACGGCGACGGCGAAGCCGGCGTCGCGGAGCGGGCCGGCGTCGAGGACGGCCGGCCGGTCGAGGTCGGCGAGCGCGAGCGGGACGTCGGGCAGGGCGACGCCCGATCCGGGCGTGCTCGAGACGGCGACGAGCCCGCCGGGCGTGCGGAGAAACGCCGCGGCGCGGCCGACGAGCATCTGGCCGCGGAGCGCGAAGCCGAGGCGTGTCAGGATCGCGCCGGGGTCGAGGTCGCGCCCGAACGCCTGCGACAGTTCGAGCAGCGTCCTGAGCTCCTGCTCGCGAGAGGCGAGGGCCTGCCGGGTGCCCGCGTCGGCGGGCCGGGTCGGATCGGTCATGCGGCGAAGCTATCGCGCGCGGCGGGGCGCTGCCCGGGGCGCGGGCGTGTCGAGGGGCGGCGGATCGGGCCGCGACGGGTCGGCGAGGTGGATCACCTCGGCGGCCGTCGCGCGGCCGTCGTCGACCGTCAGCCGGACGCACGTCCGCACCTGGTGGAAGCCCTGCGTGCCGGCCGCGCCGGGGTTGACGTACAGCATCCCGCCGAGTGCTTTCACGCGCTCGATGCGCAGAATGTGGCTGTGGCCGCAGACGAACAGGTCCGGCGGCTCGGCGAGGAGCAGGTCTTTGACGCGCGCATCCCACCGCCCCGGGTGCCCGCCGATGTGCGTCATCCACAGCCGCATCCCACCGACGAGGATCCGCGCGTGCTCGCCGAAGCGCCGCCGCACGGGCGGCCCGTCGATGTTGCCCCACACGCCGACGACCGGCGCGAGGCACTCCAGGCGCTCGACGATCTCGCCCGGCCCGACGTCGCCCGCGTGCAAAATGAGGTCCGCGCCCGCGAAGACGACGTCGAGCTCGGGATGGTAGACGCCGTGCGTGTCCGAGACGATGCCGACAGTCACAGTGCGGTGCGGGAGGCGAGGCGAGGCGAGGCCCGAAGGTACCGGACCCCCGCTCAGCGCAGCATCACCCGCAGACCGGCGCGAAGTTTCTCGGGCCGTGGGCCGTAGCGGACGGGCTCGCCGCGGACGTCGGCCCACGTCACGAGCGGGATGCTCATGAACGGCGCGAGCTGGTAGGCCGGGCGGCTGAACTCCAGGCCCGCCCGCAGCCAGCCGATGCCGCTGCGGATGCGCTCGCGTCCACGGTCGTCCTCCGTCGGGCCGCCTGCCCGCACGAGCGCGTAGTCGCCCGCCTCGGCGACGAGGCCGAGCGCGAGGCGGCTGCCCGCAGGGTCGAAGACGACGTTGTAGCCCCACGAGACGCGCAACTCCTGCCCGACGACTCGAACGCCGTCCTCGCCCGGTGCGGCCGACAGGAGGGCGTCGCCGCCAAGCTCGCCTGCGGCCACGGCATCAGCGGCGAGCGTGTAGCCGGTCCGCACGCGGCGGATGCCGAGCGCGATGTCGGTCGTGACGTCGGGCGAGAGCGTCGTCGCCGAGAGGAAGGCGACGTCGGTCTGGCGGAAGCCCAGCCCGCCCTCGCTCGCCGGGTCCACGGCGACGCGGATCGCGTAGTCCGTCGCCTCGTTGCGCCAGTACGGCTTGACGACGACCCAGCTCAGGCCCATCGGTCCGCGCCCGACGCCGCCCGTGAGGTCGGCGACGAGCGAGAGGTCGACCTGCGGGAGCAGAGCGAAGTCCACGCGGCCCGAAAAGGCGAGCGGGCTCGCCGGCGTGCCCGGCTCGGCGACGCCGAGCAGGTCCGCGTCGCGAACGGCGGCCTCGGCCGAGACGGCGAACTCGCCGTCGAAGGACCGCTGCGCGGCCTCGCCGCGGTAGAACGGGTCCAGCGTCTGGAAGCCTCCCTGCGCGACCGCGCCGGGCGCTCCGCCGGTCGCCGCGAGCGTCGCAGCGACGAAGGCGGCGCCGAGCCGGGAGCCGAACCGCGCGCGCAGCGTCGGGAGCATAGCCGTGGGGGCAATCGTGCCACAAGAACGGGGATCTTCGCCCGATCTGCAAGCGCCGTGGGCGGCGTCCGGAAAATCTCTAACCCGCAGGCGTAGCCCCGAAGTTGCACCCGCCAGCGGCGCACGCGGCGCTCCGGTTCCGCGCCGGCGCTCCGCGGCCGTCTCGTTGACGCTGTGAGACGCTCCGGGGACAGACGCGAAGGCGGGATAAATCGGGCGCTGGGGCGTAACCCGACCGTTTGCAATACGTTGTCTTGGAGTCAGTCTTGACCGCCACGATGAGAAACGACCTGTCCTCCCGGTTCACGCTCCGCTTCCGCGACGCCTCGGCAGAAGAGGCCTTTCTGACTGGATACGACGAGCGCTCGCGCCCACTGGTGCGCGCGGCGCTCGCGCTCGGGCTTCTCCAATACGCCGCCTTCGGGTGGCTGGACCGCTGGGTGGCCCCGCTCGCCTTCGCAGAGGTCCGGTCGGTGCGCATCGTCGTGTGCCTGATCGTCGCGGCGGCCATCGCTATGACGTACCACGCGCGCCTCCGCCGGCTCGTCCAGCCTGAGGTGGTGGGAGCGCTGGTGGGCGGGCTCGGGGTGGTCGCGATGGAGTGGGCGATGTTCCACGCCACAGGCGTCGCCCGCACGCCTATTCCATCCGACGAGCTGGTCATCGGCGACGGGTACTACTACGCCGGGATGATGCTCATCCTGATCTACGTCCACGTGCTGCTGCGGCTGCGCTTCGTCACGGCGACGGCCATCGGAGCCGGGCTGATCGGGCTGTACCTCGCGGTGGCCGCGCTGCACACGCCACCGATTCGGCTCGCCAATGCGTTCCAGTTCCTGATCTCGACCCAGGCCAGCGGCATGGTGGCGTCGTATGCGCTGGAGCGCTACGCGCGGTCTGAGTTCGTCAACGTCCGCCGGCAGGTGGCCAGCAACGAGATTCTCACCGCCGCGCTGGAGCGGCTGACGAGCGCGCAGGACCGCCTCGTCCACGCTGAGAAGATGGCGTCGCTGGGGCGCGTGACGGCCGGTGTCGCCCACGAGATCCAGAACCCGCTGAACTTCGTGACCAACTTCGCCACGATGACCGTCGAGCTGGCCGCCGACCTCCGCGCCCTGCTGGCGGACGGCCTCCGGACCGAGGCCGCCCTCGCCGAGGCGGCCGAGACCGTCGGCGACATCGCCGACAACGCGGCGCGCATCGAGGAGCACGGCGCGCGGGCGAGCGCGGTCGTGAAAGGGATGCTCGAGCACGGCGGACGCGCCCGGGCGGGCCGGCGCACGGCCGACCTCAACGCGGTCGTCGCCGAGCACGCGGCCCTCGCCCGGCGTGCGGCGGAACGCACGAGCGGAGCTGAGACGCCCGCACCTGATCTCGACCTCGACCCGGCCGTCGGCTCGGTCGTCGTGCTGCCCGAGGACGTCGGGCGCGTCGTGCAGAACGTCGTCGGCAACGCGTACCAGGCCGTCGGCTCGGACGGAACGGTCCGGGTGACGACGCGGCGCCTGGGCGATGCGGTCGAGATCGTCGTCGCCGACACGGGCTGCGGGATGCCGGCCGATGTCGCGGCGCGCGCCTTCGAGCCGTTCTTCTCGACACGGCCGACGGGGAGTGGGACGGGCCTCGGGCTCTCGCTGGCCTACGACATCGTGACCGACGGCCACGGCGGGGAGATCGCCCTTGAGAGCGCCGAGGGCGAAGGCACGACCGTTCGGATCTCGCTCCCGGCCGTGCGCGAGGCCGCCCCGCGCGAGGCCGCCCCGCACGCGACGGCGCTTCGCGAGACGCCATCGCGCGTGCGTGCGCAGTCGCCGCTCGTCGCGGAGGCGGTCGCCTAGCCGCGGTTCTCGAGCGGGCCGAGGTCGTCGGCATCGCTCTGGAGGCGGCGCAGGAGTGGGTCCTGCGTCTCGGCCGCCTCGGGCGCGGCGTCCAGGGCCTCTTCGATCTGTCCGAGGATCGCGTCGGCCGCGGCTGCGCGCTGTTCGAGCACGACGAGGCTCGCGAAACCGGCCGCCTGCCCGCCGCCACCCATCGGCGTCGCCGTGAGGACGACCCAGCCGGTCCGGAGGTGCTCGTTGAGCGCGTCGAGCGTGTCCTGCGTGACGACGAGGGCTTTCTGGGAGGTCATCGGCGTGCGGCGTGGGGGCGCGTTGAGAGGCCCGGGGCGTGCGGCGGGTTCCTGATCGTGCGGATCGTCCCTATCCGACGCGGGCGAAGCCGAGCGAGCGCGGGGCGGTCCTCCCGAAGAACGCCCGCGTCTCGGCGTCGGAGCGCAGGTCCGGGTCCGCCTCGGCGAGGGCGAACGCCGCCTCTCTCGCCTCTTCAAGAATCTCGTGGTCGCGGACGATGTCGGCGATCTTGAGGTCCGGCAGGCCGGACTGGCGCGTCCCGAAAAAGTCACCGGCGCCGCGGAGCCTCAGGTCCAGCTCGGCGATCTCGAAGCCGTCCGTCGAGCGCTCCATCGCTTCGAGGCGCTCGACGGCGTCGGCCGTGCGCTTGAAGCCGGCCATGAGGAAGCAGAAGCTCTGGTTGCCGCCGCGTCCGACGCGGCCTCTCAACTGGTGAAGCTGGGCGAGCCCGAAGCGCTCAGCGTGCTCGATCACCATCACCGTTGCGTTGGGCACGTCCACGCCGACCTCGATGACCGTCGTCGCGACGAGCACGTCCGTCTCTCCGGCCTTGAAGGCGTCCATCGCCTCCTCCTTCTCGTAGGCCAGCATCCGGCCGTGGACGAGGTCCACGCGGTACGGCCGCAGGCGCTCCGCCAACTCGGCCGCGCCCGACTCGGCGTCCTTGACGTCGGCGAGCGTCTCGGACTCGGACTCCTCCACGAGCGGGAAGACGACGTACGCCTGGCGGCCCTCGCGGAGCTGCTCCTTGACGAAGGCGAGCATCTCGTCGCGGCGCGAGTCCGGGTAGACGCGCGTCTCGATGGGCTTGCGGCCGGCCGGGAGCTCGTTCATGACGGTCACGTCGAGGTCGCCGTAGACCGTGAGCGCGAGCGAGCGCGGGATCGGCGTCGCGGTCATCATGAGCGTGTGCGGGCGCTGGCCCTTGCGCTGCATCCGCGCCCGCTGGACGACCCCGAAGCGGTGCTGCTCGTCGACCACGGCCAGCCCGAGGCTCTGGAACTGGACCGTGTCCTCGATGAGCGCGTGCGTGCCCACGACGACGTGCGCCGCGCCGGAGGCGATCTCGCCGAGGATTTCCTCGCGGAGCTTTTTCCGCTGCCCGCCGATGAGCAGCCGGACCTGCAGCCCGAGCGGCTCGAGGTACCGCTTCAGGTTGGCGTAGTGCTGCTCGGTCAGAATCTCCGTCGGTGCCAGAAAGGCCGCCTGGTGTCCCGCGTCGACGGCCATCAGCATCGCCGCCACGCCGACGACCGTCTTGCCCGAGCCGACGTCGCCCTGGACGAGGCGGTTCATCTGGTTGCCGCTCGCGGTGTCGCGCGCGACGTCCACGAGTGCGTTCTTCTGGGCGTTCGTGAGCGTGAACGGGAGGATCTCGCTGAGGAAGCGGTCCGTGAGCGGGCCGTGGCCGGCGAGGGCCATGCCGGGCTGGCGCTTCTGGCGGCCGCGCGTGAGCGCGAGGAGGAGCTGGAGGAAAAAGAACTCCTCGAATTTCAGCCGCCGCTCGGCGCGCCCGCGCTCAGCCGTGTCCTTTGGGAAGTGGATCGCGCGGAGCGCGACGTTGCCCGGGATGAGGCCGTAGCGCTCGCGGATGTCGGCCGGGAGGACCTCGGGAATGAGAACGCCGTGCGTCTGGAAGGCGCCGTAGACGAGCTTGCGCAGCGACCGGCTCGTGATGCCGACCTTTTCGAGGGCCGCGCCGCCGGGGTAGAGCGGGATGATCCGGCCCGTCGCGAGGGCCGCCGCGGCGTCGTCGAGCTTGTCGAAGTCCGGGTGGGCCATCGAGAACTGGCTGCCGTACTGCTCGGGCTTGCCGTGGAACGCGACGCGGTCGCCGATGGCGAAGGCGCGGCCGACGAACTGCGCGCCGCGGAACCAGACGCCCTTCATCGCGACGCCGGCCTCGTCCGTGAGGCGGATCTCGAAGCGGCTGCGGCCGCCCGGCACGAGCGACTTCGACGTCACCGTCCCGACGACCGTCGCGACGACGCCCGGCTGGAGGTCGCGGACGGCCGTGATCGTGCTCCGGTCCAGGTAGCGCCTCGGGTAGTAGCGGAACAGGTCGCCGACCGTCGCGACGCCGGCCTTGCGGAGCGGCTCGGCGCGGCGCTCGGAGATGCCCTGAAGGGTCTCGACGCCGTCGTCGAGCGAGAGCACCCCGGCGGACGGGGCAGGGGAGATGTCGGGCATAGATCCGGGTGCACCCGGCGGGCCGCTGGCGTTTGGCCGCCAAAATAGAGCCCGGCCGGCACGGGCTCGGGCCTGGACCTCGAGACGACGCGCTCCCGGTGGCACGCCGGCTTTTTGTGGGAATGCGAGTATCAACGTCTAGGGTCAGGAAAATCCTGATCAACCAGTCGGGTTTTCCTTATTCCAGCCCATGCGTCATCCTAGATCGGGTCGTTACAATAGGTTCGCAGCCAGACGCGGACGCCAAGGCGTCCGCAGCGGCCGTCTGCGCCCCGAGCCGCCTCGCGGTACTGGCCGCGTCGGGTCTGCCTGACTCGCCGCCCGAGCCCGCCTTCGAACGGCTGACGGCCCTCGCGCAGCACCTGCTCGGCGTCCCGGTCGCGCTCGTGTTGCTCGTCGAAGCCGACCAGCGTTTTTCAAAAGCCACCTCGGCCTCGCCAAGCCGTGAGCGACGGCCCGCGAGACACCGCTGTTGCACTCGCTCTGCCAGCACGTCGTCGACCGCGACGCGCCGCTGAGGATCGAGGACGCGCGCACCGAGGCAGGCTACACGGGTCTTGCAGAGCGGGGGCTGATATAGACGTGGACCGTGGCCTCGTGCGATGACACTGCCTAGGGGATAGCCTGGGCTTGGACTAGGGAGAGGGCTGGGAATGGGTAGAGGTACCCATTCTGCTCTACAGCAAGCGCACGATATTGGCAGTACACATATATCTAAGAGCGCGCTCATGCCCTCTCTGTCTGCAAGTGCTCCACTCACAGAGGGCTACCGGATGGCGGCCCTCCGGCGCTCCCAGCTCCTCGACACCCTCCCTGAGCCGGCCTTTGACCGCCTCACCACGCTGGCCCGGCGGCTCGTCAAGGCCCCGATCTCCCTCGTCTCGCTCGTCGACCACGACCGGCAGTTCTTCAAGAGCCTACAGGGACTCGCCGAGCCCTTAGCGTCGGAGCGGCAGACCCCACTCTCTCACTCGTTTTGCAAGCACGTCGTCTCGACCGACGCCCCGTTCGTCGTCAGGGACGCTCGGGACCATCAAGTCGTGCGCAGGAACCCCGCCATCGACGACTTCGGCGTCATCGCCTACCTCGGCGTCCCGGTTCACAGCCCCGACGGGTACCCGCTCGGCTCCCTCTGCGTATTCGACACCGAGCTCCGAGCGTGGACGGACGACGACCTAAAGGCGCTCCTCGAACTTGCGGCCATGGCCGAGAGTGAGCTCGCCCTTCGTGCTGCGGTCTCTGCGCACGCACGGACGGAGGCCCAGTACCGGGCACTCTTCGAGGCCTCGCCCGACGCGGTCCTCGTCCTCGAGCCACTCACCGAGACGGTCCTCGACGCCAACGGGCCGGCGAGCGCGCTCTATGGCCAACCCCGTGCAGTGCTCGTCGGAGGCACCCTGAAGGGTGCCGCGTCCAGTCCCGCCCTCGGCACGGCCACCGTGACGCAGCTGCTCGCCGAGGGCGGGCCGGCGAAGTTCGAGTCGGTCCACCGGCGCGCCGACGGGACTGCGTTCGACGTCGCCATCAGCGCCTCGGTCGTCCCCCTCGGCGACCGCTCGGTCGTCATCTCAGTCAACCGCGACGTGACCGAGCAGAACCAGGCTGACGCCGTACTCCGCACCAGTGCCAGGCAGGCCGCCTTTCGGGAGGCGCTCAGTACTGCTCTCCGGTCGGTGACGGACCCCACGGAGGTTCAGGCTGTGACCGCCCGCGTGCTCGGCGAGCACCTCGGAGCGAGCCGGGTCTTCTACGCCGACGCGGACCCCGATGGCGACCGCGTCCACGTCGCTCGCGACTACTGCGACGACGTGCCAAGCGTAGCGGGGACGCACTCGTTGAGCGCCTTCGGCTCCCGCGTCGTAGACGAGGCGCGGGCGGGGCGCACGCTGGCCGACGAGGACACGGACGCGGACGACCGGTTCACGGCCGACGAACGGGCCGCTTACGACGCTCTCGGCGTCCGGTCGCACCTCGTAGTCCCGGTCATGCGGGCGGGCCGTCTCGTCGGGCTCCTCGGTGCCCACCAGTCCGAGCCCCGGATGTGGACGGCCGAGGAGGTCGCCCTTGCAGAGGAAACGGCCGAGCGGGCATGGGCCGTCTCTGAGGCGGCGCGGGCCGCAGAGGCGCTGCGCGAGAGCGAGGAGCGGTTCCGGCTTCTCGCCGACACGGCCACGGACGTGATCCTCACCATCGACACGTCTAGCACGATCCGGTACGCCAATCGGGCCGTCGAGGCCGTCTTCGGGTACGCCCCGGCCGAACTGGTCGGGACCCCGCTGGCCGCGCTCATGCCGGCCGGACTCCGTCCGGGGCACCACGCCGGCATCGACCGGTACGTCCGGACAGGTGAGCGGACCGTGCCGTGGGGCCAGGTCGAGACGCAAGGCCTCCGGAAGGACGGGACGGAGATCCAGATCGCGATCTCGTTCGGCGAGTACACCGTCGGTGGGAAGCGCCTCTTCACCGGGATCATCCGTGACACAACGGTCCAGAAGGCGACTCAGGACGCGCTCACCCGGAGTGAGGGCCAGTTCCGCCAGATCGAGACGCTGAGCCACGCCGTGCTCTCCTCGCTCTCGCAGCTCATCTGCGTGCTCGGCCCCGACGGCGTCATCGTCACGACGAACGCGTCGTGGAAGAGGGCCGGAGCCGCCCGAGGCGCGAACGGGCTGGCCGGGCTCGACGCTGGCACAGACTACCTCGACGTATGCCGCCGCGCCGCGGCCAGCGGCGACGACCTGGCCCTGGCGGCGCTCGCCGGAATCACGGCCGTGCTCGCCGGTGAGCGCGACGATTTCTCCATGGAGTACCCCTGCCACGGGCCGTCGGACCGTGCGTGGTACACGCTGTGCGTGACGCAGCTCGGCGGCGGGCTTGGCGCCGTGCTCTCACACCAGTCGATTACGGAGCTGCGACGCTCGCAGGAAAGTCTGGCCCAGAACCAGACCCGGCTGAAGGCCATCTTCGAGGGCTCCCTCGACGCGGTCCTGCTCGCCGACGACACCGGGCAGTACGTCGACGCGAATCCGGCGGCGGCCGAGCTGCTGGGGTACTCGCGGGAGGAGCTCCTTCGGCTGAGCGTGCCGGACATCTTGCCAGCGGGGGCGCGGCCGGGCTTCGACGAGCGGTGGGTCGTCCTCCGAGCGCGCGGCGCAGCCAGCGGGGAGTTTGCGCTCTACCGGAAGGACGGGACGGCCGTCGAGGTCGAACAGAGGGCGACGTTCGATGTGCTGCCCGGCCTCCACCTCACGATCATCCGCGACATCACCGAGCGGAAGGCGGCCGAGGCCGCGGTGGCCGTGGCGTCCCGCCAGACCGCCGAGATCCTCGAGAGCATCGACGACGGGTTCTTCGCGCTCGACGCCGACTGGCGGTTCACCTACGTCAACGCACGGACTGCGCACCACTGGCAGCGTGAGCCCGCAGACCTCATCGGACAGGAGTACTGGGCCGTGTTCCCCGCGACCGTCGGGAGCACGTTCGAGTCGCACTACCGCCGGGCCGCTGAAACCGGCCAGCCCGAGGAGTTCGACGCGTACTATCCGCCGCTCCAGGTGCACCGGGCCGTCCGGGTGTTTCCCTTTGACGGGGGGCTCTCGGTCTACTTCCGGGACGTAACCGAGGAGAAGCGCGCCGAGGCTGCGCTGCGCGAGAGTGAGGAGCGGCTCCGGCTCGTCAGCCAGGCGACGAAAGACACGGTCTGGGACTGGGACGTCCGCACCGAGTCCATCACCATGAACGCCGCCTTCGCCGACGTCTTCGGGTGGCAGGAGCCAGAGGGCGGCGGGTTCACCATCGACTGGATGCTCGAGCGCATCCACCCGGGCGACCGGAAACGGGTCGCCGAGTCGCTCCACGGGATCGCCTGGGGAGACGAGCAGGGGTGGGAGGCCGAGTACCGCTTCGAGCGGGCGGACGGGACATGGGCCGACGTGGTCAACCGGAGCCACATCGTCCGCAGCGCCGACGGCCGTGCGGTGCGCATCGTCGGCGCCGTGGTAGACCTCACCGCCCGGAAGGCGACGGAGCGTGCGCTCGTCGAGGCGAAGGAGGCGGCCGAGGAGGCACGGGAGGCCGCCGAGGAGGTCGCCCGCGCGAAGAGCTCGCTCTTGATGAACATGTCCCACGAGATCCGGACGCCGCTGACGGCCGTCATCGGGTACGCCGAGCTG
>DASWMO010000139.1:0-11965 GCA_036399715.1 Rubricoccaceae bacterium | reverse complement strand
CGGGCGGGCACCAAGGCGGGCAACAAGGGCGCCGAGGCGGCCGCCGGCGCCGTCGAACTCGTCAACCTCGCCGCCCGCCTCGACGAGGCCGACCGCGCCGCCCACGCGGCGGGTCGTGACTCTGCGCCGGCCGTCGGCCGCGCGTCCTGACTCCCCGAGCCCCGCACCGCCTCGCCGCTTCGGTACGCCGCACTCTCCCTCGTTCTGCCATGCGGCATTCCTTCGGCCTCGCCGTCCTCGTCGTCGCGACCGCGACCGCGTCCGCCCAGCCTGCCAGCGATGCCCTCTCGGGGACGTGGCAGGCCTACCCCGCCTTCACCGAGGTCACGGCCGTCGCGTCGGGCCTCGGTCGCGTCTGGGCGGGCACGACAGGCGGCGTCTTTTCCTACACCCCCGGTTCGGGCGAGATCGAGCGGCGCAACGCCATCGACGGGCTCCGCGGCGCCGCCGTCCGCTCGGTCGCCGTCGACGAGCGCCGCGGGACGGTCTGGGTCGGCTACGGCGACGGCGCCCTCGACCGCCTGACGGTCGAGACCGGCGAGGTCCGCACGTTCCTCGACATCGAGCGAAACACGCAGTACCCTTCGCGGAGCGTCCGCCGGCTGCGCGTGCGCGGCGACAGCCTGTTCGCCGCGACCGACTTTGGCCTCGTCGTGTTCGACCTCGTCCGCAACGAGGTCCGGAACACGTTTGCGCGCCTCGGGACGCTGCCCCCGGCGACGCCCGTCAACGACCTCCTGTTCGCGCCGCTGCCCGACGGCCGGCCCGGCCTCTGGCTCGCGACGGAGGCCGGCATCGTCATGGCCGCCGCCGCGGACCCCGCGCTGCAGAGCCCGGCTGCGTGGACACGCGACACCGGCTTCACGCACCGGTCGCTGAGCCTCGCCCTCTTCACCGACGGCGAAGCGACGCCGACGGTCCACGTCGGCGGTGGGCCGGCGAACGCGCGCGACCTCTATGACCGCCGCGCGAGTGGCACCTGGGACCGCCGGCTGTTCATCGGCGATGACATCACGACCCTCGTCCCTGACGGGACGCGTCTGCTCGCGCTCCGCGCCTTCTCCGTCCTGACGTACGAGCTGCCGCCATCCGTGTCGAACTACGTCCCGGAAAACGCGATGTCGATGAGAGGTTTGGTGATCGGCCCCGACGGGCGCGCATGGGCTGGCGACGCGGCCCTTGGCCTGTTTCCGCTGCCCGCCCGTTCGGCTCCGGGCGCGACCGTGGCGTTCGCCCCTGAGACCATCGTCCCGGAAGGGCCATTCTCGAACAGCTACGCTGACATCGACGTGGCGCCGGACGGAACCGTGTGGGCCGCTACCGCGCGCGTTGCGGCGGCCCAGACGTCGGCCATAAGCAGGCTCGATGCGGGTACGGGGGACTGGACGTCACGGTACACGCGCGACGAGCCCGCCCTGCTCGGCCGGGCCGACTTCGTGAGCCTCAGGACCGGGCCGGACAACGCCGTTTACATCGGGACCGATGGCGACGGCCTCATCGTCGTCAGCCCCGAAGGCGTTACGACGCGCTACGACGAGACCAACTCGTCGCTTCGCCAGGCTGGGTCGGACCTCTCGTTCGTCGTCGTGTCCGATGTCGCCTTCGAGGGCGACGACCTATGGGTCGTCAACAAGGAGTCGCTCCTTCCGCTCCACTACTTCGCGCCTGACGGGACGTCGGCCGGGCTGCCGTTTCCGGCCGGCACGTCGGGCGGCAGCGGCCTCGCGCGCCTCGCCATCGACCGGCTCGGGCAGAAGTGGCTCTCCCTTGCCGGCGGGGGCCTAATCGTGTGGGACACCGGCGACGACCCCGCCTCACCTGCCGACGACCGCGCCCGGCAGTACCGCGGGCAGGGCACCATCAACGGCGGCGGCCTGCCCGGCGCCAACGTCGTCGACGTCGTCGTGGACGGCGACGGAACGGTCTGGATCGGCACCAACCGCGGCATCGCGACGGTCTTCTCGCCGGGCTCGGTCTTCGCCTCGGACCCAGGGCTCGGCGTGCCGCAGTTCACGCTGACGCCGACGCGCGACGATGGCTCGCGCGAGCCGTTCCTCCGCGACGTCGTCGTGAACGACCTCGACGTCGACCCCGGCGGCCGCGTGTGGGTCGCGACGACCTCGGGCGCGTACCTCGTCGCGCCGAGCCCGAGCGGCTCGGGCTTCGTGACGCTGCGCGAGCTCAATGCGTCCAACAGTCCGCTCCCGAGCGACGACGTGCGTCGCATCGCCGTCCGCTCGAGCGACGGCCGCGTGTTCCTGACGACCGTCGAGGGCCTTTTCTCCGTCTCCGGCGACGCGACGGCGCCCGTCGCGGGCTCCGAGGCGCTGACGGTCTCGCCGAGCCCGTTCCGCCCGGCCGAGGCGCCGCAGGGCGTGCTCGTGCGCGGCCTCGCGACGGCCCGCTCGACCGTCCGCGTGCTCACGATCGCCGGCGAACTCGTCCACGAAGCCGAAGCGGCCGGGGGCTCGTTCCGCTGGGACGGGCGTGACGACCGGACGGGTGAGGTGGTCTCGTCGGGCGTGTACCTCGTCGCGGCGGTCGGCTCCAACGGCGAGGCCGTGATCGGCAAGGTGGCGGTGCTTCGGTAGGAAAGAGGCCGTCCCCGGAGGCGACGCCCGGTGTGCCCCTTCCGGAATCTTCATCCGGCACGCCCGGGCGCCGTCGTAGGTTCGCCGTCCCGCACACCGGCGGGGCCGCCTCGGCGGCGATACGGTGGCTGTAGCTCAGTTGGTTAGAGCACCCGGTTGTGGTCCGGGAGGTCGCGGGTTCAAGCCCCGTCAGCCACCCTGCGTCCGGCGGGTCGCCTTCGGGCAAGCCGCCGGGCGTGCCCCATGCCGCGTTCGTCTAGGGGCCTAGGACTCCACCCTTTCACGGTGGCTACACGGGTTCAAATCCCGTACGCGGTACGCGACAGGGCCGGATTCTCACGCGAGAGTCCGGCCCTCGTCAGTTCGGTCTCGTGTCACGGCTCTGCGCGTAGGTTGGCAGGATGCCCGCCGCCCGCTCCATGACCGCCCACGTGCTGCTCGTCGACCCGGCCCCCGACGGGCCTCTCGATGCGCTCGCCGGCCTCGCCGGTCTCGACGCGACGCCCGTCACGACGCTCGCTGCAGCACGGGCCTACCTCTCCGGGAGCACCTTCGACGTCGTCGCCATCCGGCAGGGTGTGGACCCCGACGCTTCGCTGCGTGCGCTCGTCGCCGGCCTCGGCTCGCCGGGCGAGGTCGTGGAGTACGATGACCCAGGAGCGCTGCGGGCTGCGCTCGCCGCCCGGTTCCGTCTCCAACCGGCGCCGGCCAGCGGGACGGGGGCGCCGGCAGCCGAGGCGGTGGGCGAGGTGGACCTCGCCGCACTGCGCGCCGACCTCGCGCGCGTCGCGCACGACCTCGCCAACCCCCTCGCGGTCGTGGTTGGCAACGCGCAACTCGGGGCTGAGATCGCACGCGCGACGGGCGCCGACGCGAGCCTCGTGCAGGCGTTCGCCGACATCGAGGAGGGGGCAGCCGAGCTCGGCCGGCGCATCGGCGCGCTCGCGACGCTCCGCGCGCGCCTCGGTGGGCCGGGCTGACCAACAGCGGCCGGGGCCGATCACAGGCAGGGGAGAGGTCGCGATGTAGGCCGGACGGTTTAAGCGGACCTACGCCGGGCCGATAGTCTGAGCGCGCTGCCGCCCGGCGGCGGCCGCCTTCCGCACCCCTGATTCCGCGCCCATGCCGTCTGCTCCGATGATCCCGGCCCACGAGCTCGAGCACATCGAACGTGTCACCGACGCCTTCTCGGCCCAGCCGGAGGCGGTCCGGGAGCGGTGGGAGCGCGCCGTCGCGTCCGTTGCCGAGGCCCGCGTCTACGAGGCGTTCCTCGAGTTCAACGAGATTCTCAAGCGCCCGCTCGACACCGTCCTCCGGACGCACGTGCAGCTCCAGGCCGTGCGGTGCCTCCGCGACGCGCCCGTCGAGCGGGTCAAGACGGAACTGGCCCTCATCGAGCCCCACGACGCGTACCAGACGGCCGTGCTGGACTACCGACTCGGATGGCTCATGCGGCACCGCCTCGGCAGCCTCGCCGCCGCGCTGCAGTACTTCGACCGCGTCCGCGAGGAGGCCCGCCGCATGGGCAGCCGCACGTGGGAGATCGCGGCGCTCCTCCAGCGCGCGACGACGCAGATGGCGATGGGCAGCTACGAGCAGGGCATGGAGACGTGCATGCGGGTCTACAACCTCTCGCGCCGCAACGGCCTCGTGGAGTACATCCCGAAGGCGCTGCTGTACAAGGGCTACGCGCAGATCAAGCTCGGCCGCCCGCACCTCGGCGAAGAGACGCTCCAGAAGGCCTACGAACTCGCGCTCCGTAACGACCTTCTCGCCGAGCAGGGCCTCGCACTCCACCAACTCGCGCAGGTCTACCACTACGACTTCAAGTTCTACGGCCTCTCGCTCGAGTACTACCAGCAGGCCCGCGAGACCTTTCAGCGCGTGCCCGTCTGGCCCAGCCTCATCGAGCGCATCGAGGAGGACGCTGCCGCGGCGGCGCGCGAACTCGCCGACCTCGACATCGCCAAGATCCTCGGGCCGATTCCGATCAACCGCCTGCGCCAGGAGTACCTCACGAGCCTCGTCAACGGCTTCGTCGGCATCCCGGGCATCGACAACCGGAGCCAGCTCGGCGAGCGGATCGGCCTCACGCGGCAGGCCATCCACCGCAACATCAACGGATAGACGCGCCGCCCACGACGGCCTCTCAGTTGATCTGGTCGTCAGGAATGGCCGGCGACGACACCCAGTCGTCGCCGGCTTTGCTTAGCCCCGAGCGTGTTCAACTGCCCCGAGCGCCGCTGGTGCTCGTGTGGGCTCTGGGGCTTCGAGGTGAAATCCTCGCCGCGTCCCGCAAGAGGCGGGCTTGGGGCTCTGGTCTGCCGGCTCTGCCGCATCTTCGACGGGGGACGCCGGACCGCCCTTGTTGGCCGTCCGGGGACCGCCGTATCTTCGCCGCGCACAACAGAGAACCGTATCGGGACGATTGGTACGTCTGCGCAGCCCGGCTGCGCGCCTTTCTCGTCAGCCGGCGCCGCCGGCCCACGTCCCGCACGTTTCATGCTGCGTTCCGTCCCGTCGGGCTCGCCGTCCGCCTCTCGCCTTGTTCTGGCGGCTGTGCTCGCCGCGCTCGCCGCGCCTCTCGCCGCCCAGACGCCCGCCGAGGGCGCACCGGCGCAGCGCACGCAGTGGGCCGCGCCCCGGACCGACGGCGCCACGGTGCGCGTGATCGCCGAGGACGCCGGGTCCGTCACGGTCGAGGTGACCGCCTCGTGGCCGGCGCCGCTCGCAGACGCCCTCGCCCGCGCCGCCGGCAGTCCGGACGACGTGACCCCGGCGACGTTTGCCGTCGTCGCCTCGGGAAGCCAGACGGACGTGTCGCACGAGGTCGCGCTCACGTCGCGCGTGCCGCCCGCCGTCGAGATCGTCTCCGAGGACATCGAGTGGGAGGCACTGCCGGCCTCGCTCGCCGCCCACCTCGCCGGGCTGGAGCGGCCCGCCGCCCGCGTCGAGAACGTCGGCGAAGTCCGCCGGGCGCTCGTCGGGTCGCTCTCCATCGCCCTGCTCCGGGTCGAAGGCACCGGCGAGGCCGGTGCCCGCATCGGGCGCCTGCGTCGCGCCGTCGTCCGCGTGCCGCGGCCTGCGCTGCGCGTCGCCTTCGCCCGCGGCGGGACCGAGAACCCGCACCTCGCCGTGACCCGCAGCGCCCTCGCCGACGGCCGGTGGTTCCGCTTCGACGTGCCCCGCGAGGGCGTCTACCGCCTCACGGCCGCCTTCCTCCGCGACTCGCTCGGCGTCGATGCGGCCGATCTCAGCCGCGTCCAGGTCTATGGCAACGGCGGGCGCATCCTCCCCGAGGTCACGAACGCGCCGCGCCCGGCCGACCTCCGCGAGGTCCCGACGCTCGTCTCGGGCGACGGCGTCCTGTTCTTCGCCGAGGGCCCGTCGTGGTGGAACTACGTCCCGGCTATTCCGGCGATTCCGCCCGGGCCGTCGTATCCCACCGGCGTTCCCGAAGTGCCGGGCTACTGGACGCACGACATCAGCCCGTTCTCGAACACGGCCCGCTACTTCATCCGCGTGGATGCGCCCGCGCCTCGCCGCCTCGAAACGGAGCCGTTCCCGGGGTGGACCGACGCCGTGCGCCTCGAAACCGTCACGCAGCGCGTCTTCCACGAGCGCGACCTCTTCAACCAGGAGCGTGACGGGTCCGGCTCGGGACTCGACTGGATGGGCGAGGAACTCTCCCGCCTCAGTGGCGGCTTTACGACGCTCGACGACGCCGTCACGGACGGCATCACGGGCACGGTCCAGTACCGCGCCCGCGTCGCGGCCCGGACGGACCGCTCGATCTCAATCACGATGTCGGCCGGCAGCGAGACGCTCGCCTCGGTCGTCCCGGGGACCGTCGACCTGACGTTCCGCAACATCGGCGCCCTGCTCACGGACCGCCTCATCTCCGTCCGGCGCCCCGCCACGGGGAGCCTCGCCGTCACCTTCCGCGCCTCGGGCGGCATCTCGACGAGCCAGTCGTGGCTGGACTGGGCCGAGGCGGACTACGAGCGCACCCCGTCAGCCGTCGGCGGAGCGGTCCGCTTCGTGACGCCCGGCGGGCGCCGCAGCCGCGTCGAGGTCGCCCTGACGGGCTTCTCGGCCGCGCCCGAGGTGTGGGACGTGACCGAGTCCGGCAGCATCCGCCGCCTCGGCGTGCAGGCCCAGGGCGGCGCCTTCGTCGTCCAGATCGACGCCGCGGCCGGCCCGCGCGAGATCGTCGCCTTCGACCCGGCATCGGCCTACGTCACGGCCCCGCCGCTCGGCGGCGACGCAGTCGCCAACCAGAACCTCCACGGCCTCGGCGGCAACCCGGCCTACGTCGTCGTGGCCCACCCGGACTTTCTGGAACAGGCGACGCGCCTCGCCGAGCACCGCCGCGCCAACGACGGCCTCGAAGGCGTCGTCGTCACGACGGAGCAGGTGTTCAACGAGTTCTCGTCGGGCGCGACGGATATGCGCGCCATCCGCGACTACCTCAAGTTCCTCTACGACCGTGCGCCCGACGCCGACCGCCTGCCCAAGTACCTGCTCCTCTTCGGCGACGGCCACTTCGACTACCGCAGCATCAACCGGACCGGCGTCCCGAACTTTGTCCCGGTCTACGAGACCGAGAACATGTTCGACCGCACCGACTCGTACACGTCGGACGACTACTTCGGCATTCTCGCAGATGGCGCCGGCAGGTGGGCGACGCAGGATGAACGCGTCCAGCTCGGCATCGGGCGCCTGCCCGTCCGCACGTCCGATGAGGCCCGCGACGTCGTCGACAAGATCCTGCTGTACGAGTCGCCCGTCTCGCTCGGCGCGTGGCGCTCGACCCTCACGTTCGTCGGCGACGACCAGTACCCGAACGAGTGGGACCATGACCTCCACGTCCTCAATGCCGACGGTACGGCCGATCAGGCCGAGCTGACCGACCCGACGCTGACGATCCAGAAGATCTACGCCCCGTCGTATCCGCTCGAGCGGCAGAGCGTCGGCAACCGCCGGCCGGCCGCGACAGACGCCATCCTGCGGTCGCTCAACGAGGGCACGCTGATCTGGAACTACTCCGGCCACGGGTCTCCCGAGAACCTCGGCGACGAGCGCTACTTCACCGAGGACGTCCTCAACGCGCTCGACAACACGACCCGGCCGAGCATCTTCGTCACCGCGACGTGCTCGTTCGGCAAGTTCGACCTCGACGTGAACCAGAGCATGGCCGAGCAGGTGCTCCTGCGCCCCGAGGGCGGCGGCGTCGCGATGTTCACGACCGTCCGCGTGGTCTACACGAGCTCCCAGCCGACCGACGCGACGAACTACGGCCTCAATGTCACGCTGACGGACCAGATGCTGCGCCGCGAGGACGGCGGCCTCCCGCGCCGCCTCGGTGACGCGCTCTTCTCGACCAAGAACACGACCATCGGGCTGTCCTTCAATAACCGCAAGTTCAACCTGCTCGGGGACCCTGCGATGCGGATCGGGCTGCCCGAGGGACGCGTCGAGATCCAGACGCCGAGCGCGCTGCGCGCCTACGACGAGGCGACCGTGACTGGCCGCATCCTGCGACCGGACGGGTCGGTCGATGGCGGCTTCACCGGCGTCGCGAACGTCGAGGTCTACGACGCCGTCCGGGTCGTCCGGATGCCGTCGACGCCGCCCGATAACTCGCTGCCGAGCTACACCGACGGCACGTACCGCGTCCAGACGGACGCGATCTACGCCGGCCGCGCGACCGTCACCGCGGGCCAGTTCTCGGCGACGTTCCGCGTCCCGCAGGACGTGTCGTACTCGGGGCTTCCCGCGAAAGTGTTCGTCTACGGCCTCGCCGGCGCGGCCGACGCCTCGGGCGCCTCGCGCGGCGCGGTTGTTTCGGCGGAGGCCGGCACCCGCCCCGACGACGCAGCGGGCCCCTCGGTCCGCCTCTTCCTCGGCGACACGACGTTCGTCTCGGGCGGCCTCACGTCCCCGAACCCGGTTCTGATCGCCCGCATCTCGGACGCTTCCGGCATCAACACCGTCGGCGCGGGCGTCGGGCACGAGATCCTGCTTACGATCGACGGCGACGACGCGGCGGCCGTCGACGTCGGACGGTACTTCTCGGGCGACCTCGACACGTACCGCTCGGGCACGGTCCGCTTTCCGCTCCCGCGCCTCGCGCCCGGCACCCACACGGCCCGTCTGACCGCCTGGGACGCCGTCAACAACGCCTCGACGGCCGAGGTCTCGTTCATCGTCTCCGAGGCGACCGGCCTGACGGTCCAGAACCTGTTCCCGTACCCGAACCCGACCGCAGGTCCGACGCGCTTCACGTTCGAGCACAACCAGCCCGCGGGCACGTCGGCTCGCGTCCAACTCCGGATTTACACCATCAACGGCCGGCCCGTCCGGACCATCACCGGCGACGAGGCGTTGCCGGGGGGCGTGCTCACCGCGGGCATCGTCCAGATCCCGTGGGACGGCCTCGACGAGGACCTCGACCGCCTTGCGACGGGTATCTACCTTTTCCGCCTCCGAATCGAAACCGACGGCACTGCCGGCGGGCCGGCCGAAGTCGTTGAGCGCGTCGAGCGCCTCGCCATCATCCGCTGACCCTCCGCAAGACGGGCGTTCGGCAGCCGAACGCTCCCGTCTTCCAACCTGTCTACTTCCGCGGCGCCGCGAGCGCTCCACCGACCGCCTTCGGGCACTCTCCATGTCTTCACTCTCCCTGTTTGCGTCACGTGGCGCGGCCGCCCTCGGGCTTGCGGCCCTCGCCGCGCCCGCCCTCGTGGCGCCGGCCCGTGCGCAAGAGTCGATCGTCCTTACGACGGCCGTCCCCTTTCTCCAGATCGAGCCCGATAGCCGTGCCTCGGGCATGGGCATGACTGGCGTCGCAATCGCGGACAACGCCTCGGCCGTCTTCTGGAACCCCGCCGGGCTGGGCAACCAGACCGGGACCGAGGTCTCGTTCACGCACGCGCCGTGGCTGCCCGCGCTCGGCGCGGACCTCTCGTACGAGTACCTCTCGGGCAAGTACAGCCTCGGCTCGGCCGGGACCGTCGGCGGACACCTCACGTACTTCAACCTCGGCGAGCAGCAGGCGACGGACGAGCTCGGCAACTCGCTCGGTGACTTCCGCTCGTACGAGCTCTCGACGGGCCTCTCGTACGGTAAGGCCATCACGCCGAACCTCGCCGTCGGCACGGGCGCGCGCCTCGTCTACTCTAACCTCACGGGCGGCCTCGACGTCGGGGATGCGTCGACCTCGGCCGGCGTCTCGTTCGGCGTCGACCTCGGCATGATCTACAAGGGCCCCGAGCTCGGCTTCGGGCAGTCGTCGCGGCCGAGCGTCGCGTTCAGCCTCGCCAACTTCGGCCCGGGCATCTCCTACACCGAGAACTCGGAGTTCTCGGACGCCATCCCGACGACGCTCCGCTTCGGCGGCGCGCTCGACACCCGCCTCGACGACTTCAACCGCGTCACGCTCGCGCTCGACCTCAACAAGGTCCTCGTGAGCCGCGACTCGTCGGGCACCTACGACTCGCCGTTCACGGCGCTGTTCTCGTCGTGGGGCACGCGGACGGTCAACACGCGCGCCGGGCAGGGCTCGTGCGCGGACTTCGCGGCCGACAACGACGACTCCAACGACACGGCGTGCAAGTCGCTCGGGGCGTTGCAGCAGCTCACGCTCGGCGCGGGCCTCGAGTACTGGTACAACGACCTGCTCGCGCTCCGCGGCGGCTACTTCTACGAGGACCCGGCCAACGGCAACCGCCAGTTCCTGACGGCCGGCGCGGGCATCCGCTACAGCCTCATCGGCGTCGACATGTCGTACATCTACGCCCTCGCCGAGCAGTCCGCCGTCGCGGGCCAGCTCCGCTTCTCGCTGCTGCTCAACATTCCGCGCTAACCGGACGAGCGGACGGACCGGGGAAGGGCTGACGGGAGCGCGTATCCCGTCAGCCCTTCCCCGTTTTCGGACCAACGACGCTGACCCTATGATGACCGACTCGGGCGCGTTCGCTCTCTTTTCCGGCGTGCTGCTCGCAGCCGTCGGCGTGGGGGAGGGGCTGCGGCTGGGGCTCGGGTGGGCGCCCGAGCGCACGCGCCGCGTCGTCCACGCGGGCGTCGGCGTCGCGACGGCGCTGTGCCCGCCGCTGTTCTCGGCTCCGGGACCGATCTACGCGCTCGCCGTCCTGTTCGTCGGGGCGAACGCGGTCGCGCTGAGGCGGCGGTGGCTGCCGGCGATCCACGGGGCGGCCCGGCCGAGCCTCGGGACGGTCCTGTTCCCGGCCGCCCTCGTCGGTGCGCTGTTCCTGTGCTGGACGCTGGACTCCGGGCGCGTCTTCATCCTCCAGACGGCCTTTCTCGTGCTCGGCCTCGCCGACGCGGCGGCCTCGTCCGTCGGGACGCGCGTCGCCCGGCCGGGCCGCTACTCCGTCGCCGGAGCGACCAAGTCGGTCGCGGGCTCGGCCGCCTTCGCCGTCGTGGCCGCCGTCTGCGCGGCCGGCATGCTGCTGTGGCTCGCGCCGCCGGCATGGGGCGCGGCGCAGATCGCGGCCGGAACGTTCGCCGTCGCCTCTGTCGCGACGGCGTGCGAGGCGTCGGGCCGGCGCGGCTGGGACAACGTGCTCATCGTGCTGGGCGTCGTCGTCCCGCTCGCCGCACTCGACGCGCGTCCCGAGGCGGCGGGCCTCGTCGCGGCGGCCGTCGGGGCGGGCCTGCTGTTCGGCGCTGCCGCGTACCGCGCGCGGTCGCTCGACCTCTCGGGCGCACTCGCCGGCGGCGTCTTCGCGTGGCTGCTCGTCGCCGTCGGTGGTCCGGCGTGGGCCGTGCCGTCGCTTGCGTTCTTCGTCGCGTCGAGCGCGCTGTCCCGAGTGGGGCGCGCCCGCAAGGCGTCGGCCGAGGCGCTCGCCGAGAAGGGCAGCCGCCGGGACGCGGGGCAGGTCGCGGCCAACGGGGGCATCGCCGCCGGGCTTCTCGCCGCGACGCTGTTCTGGCCCGAGGCGATGCCAGCGCTGTACGCGGCCTTTCTGGGCGCCTTCGCCGCCGCTGCGGCCGACACGTGGGCGACCGAACTCGGCACGCTCGCCGGCGGCCCGACGCGGCGGCTCGGGCTCGGCGCGCGCGTCGCGCCGGGCACGTCGGGCGGCGTCTCATCCGCGGGCACGCTCGGCGCCGTCGGCGGGGCGGCGCTCGTCGCCCTCGCCGCGCTGCCCTTCACGACGCCACGGGTTTCCCTCGCCGTCGTACTGGCCGGCGTGGCCGGGGCGTTCGTCGATACCGCCCTCGGCGCGACGGTCCAGGCCCGCTACCGCCTCGCCGACGGCACGGCGACGGAGCGCCCGCCCGTCCCGTCGGCCGAACCGGCCTACGGCTTTGCCCGCGTCACCAACGACCGCGTCAACGGCGTCTGC
>DASWMO010000138.1:0-58434 GCA_036399715.1 Rubricoccaceae bacterium | reverse complement strand
GGTGGTGTTGACCGTGAACGGTGCGCCCGAGCCCGTGATCGACGTGATCGTCGTCGCGGCGGTGCCGTTGTTGGTCAGCGTCACCGTCCGCGGCGTGCTCGTCGTGCCGACGGCGACCTGGCCGAACGCGACCGACGACGGCGTCGCGCTCAGCTGCGGGCCCGTCGGCGTGCCCGCCGTGCCGTTGACGATGAACGGGAGGTCGAGCGGCGTCGTGCCGTCGAGGAGCGGGGCATAGGCTCCGCTGATCTCCTGGCGCGCGTTGCCTGCCGGCGGCGTGCCGACCGCCGTCAGCGGCGGGACCCAGGGGCCCGAGGCGAGCGAACCCGTCGAGCTCCACTCGACCCAGTACGTCCCGGCCGGGAGCGTCGTGTTGACCGTCGCCTTGTTGCGCCAGACGGGGCGGTTGGTGGTCGTCGCCGGCGGGTCCGTGTCGAGGATCCGGTAGATGTTTGCGAACGTGCTCGACGCGAGGCGGTTGGTGGTTCGGTCGCCGAAGATGACCGTGCTGCCGGCGACGCCCGGCGGGCCGTTCCAGATCTGAACGAAGACGCCTGTGATGGTCGTCGTCGTGGCGTTGCCACCGGTCTGGTAGGAGAAAAAGTCAAAGTCAGTGATTGTCCAGCCGCCCGCCGGGACAGTGAAGTCGTCGGCGACGAACACCGCGGCGGCGTTGTTGTGACCAGCGCCATAGCTGGTCTGGCCGCTCGCGCTCTGGAGCGCGCTGGTGTTGGCACCGCCGGCACCATTGCCGACGCCGGTCACGATGGTGCCGTTGTCGTAGAGGAGTGCGAGACTCTGCGCATCCCCGAGCGGGGCGCTGACGCCGGGGGCGAGCTTGATGCCCGGCCCGGTGTACGGCGGGGCTAGCTCGGACGACTGAGCGAACGACGGGCCGGTGCAGAGCACCAGGGCCATCGCGAGAAGAAGCAACCGTTGCATGGGAGAGATGGATGGCGGCCCACCGGCGCGGCGGACAGCGGTACAGCAGAAGCAGAATGCTTCCGCAATCGGGCCCAATCTAGAAGCGTTCAAGATGATAATGTGCGGAGGAAGAGAAAATCACAGAAGCACACACGCTCAGTTGCGGTCCGTACCCTTTCGCTATGACGTTTCTCAACCCGCTCCTGCTCGCAGGCCTCGCCGCGGTCGCGATCCCGGTCGTGGTCCACCTGTTCCACTTCCGGCGCCCGCGCCGCGTGGACCTCCCGACGCTCCGCTTCCTGCGGGCCGTCGAGGCGACGGCCGTGCGGCGGATGCGCCTGCGGCAGTGGCTGCTGCTCGCGCTCCGCGTCGCAGCGGTCGCACTCCTCGCGCTCGCCTTCGCCCGCCCGACGCGGACGGCCGACGCCGGTGGCCTCTTCGCCGACCGCGGCGCGCGCAGCCTCGCCGTCGTGGTCGATAACAGCCGCTCGATGACGCTCCGCGACGCCGACGGTGCCCTGCTGGACCAGGCCCGGCGCATCGCCGAGGCAGCCATCGAGGCGACCGGGCCCGGCGACGAGCGCACGGTCGTCCCGACCGCCGCGCCGCCGGACGTGCGGCCGATTCCATTCACGTCGTCTGGCCCCGCCCTCGACGCCATTGCAGCGCTCCAGGCCGCCCCGCGTGCGTCGTCGCTGACCGCCGCCATCGCACGGGCCGGGAGCGGGCTCGCCGCGGCCGTCCACCCGCGGCGCGAGATCGTCGTCGTGAGTGACCTCCAAGCGTCCACGTTTACGGACTCGGCGCGCGTCGATCTGCCTCCGGACGTGTCGCTCGTGCTCCTGCCGCTCGCGGCGCAGGCCGCGCCGAACACGGCCGTGACGGGCGTTCGCGTCGCGAGCGCGATCGTCGCGCCGGGCCAGCCGGTCCGCATCGAGGCGACCGTCGCGCGTTTCGGCGGGCGCGCGGGGCGCGTCGCGGCGACGCTCACACTCGGCGGCGAGCGCGTCGCCGAGGCGTCGGTGGAGGTCGTCCCCGGGCGCCCGGCGACGGTCGTGTTCACGGCCACGCCGCGCGCCCGCGGCTGGTCCGGCGGCGAGGTCCGGATCGCGCCAGGCGAGGGCGCCGCGTGGGACGACTCCCGGGCGTTCGCCCTCCACGTCCCGCCGCCGCCGCGCGTCCTCGTCGTCCGCGGCGACGGCGCCCGGGCGGACCGCCTGCTGCTCGCGCTCGGCGTCGCCGCCGAGTCGGGCGGGCTGGCCCTGACGGAGACCGCCGAAGGCGCGCTCGGCGGGGCGGATCTGAGCCGGACGGACGTCGTCATTCTCGTCGGCCCGACGGCCGTCTCGCAGCCCGCCGCAGCGCGCCTCGCAGCGTTCGCCGCGCGTGGCGGCGGCGTGCTCGCCTTCCCCGGCGACGCGCCCGAGGCGCTCAACCCGGCCCTCGCCGCGCTCGGTGGCGGGCGCATCGCCGGGACCGTCGGCGCGCGCGGAGGCCCGCCCATCGGTGGCCTCGCCTCGACTGATCTCCGCCACCCGATTTTCGCTGGCCTCTTCGACACCCCCACGCCGACGGTCGAGAGCCCGGACGTGCGGTTCGCCGCGCGCTACACGCCCGGGCGGGGCGACGAGCGGACGGTGATGCAGCTTTCGGCCGGGCCGCCGCTGCTCCACGAGATCCGCCGCGGCGCGGGCCGGACGCTCCTGTTCGGCGTCGCTGCAGACCCGGCGTGGAGTGACCTGACGGAGCGCAGCCTCTTCGTGCCACTCGTCGTGCGGTCGATTGCCTACCTCGCGTCCGGGACGTCGCTCGGCGACGCCGCCTCGCCCGACGACGTGCGGTCGGTCCGCGTCGAGACCGCAGCGGCCGGCGCGCTCCGCCTCGTCGGGCCGGGGGGACGCGCCGTCGCAGCCGAGCAGCGGGCGGTCGCCGGAGGCGTCGTGCTGAGCCTCGACGCAGCGACCGAGACGGGCCTGTACCGCGTGATGCAGGGCGAGCGCCTGCTCCGGACTGTCGCTGTCAACGAAGCCGCCCGCGAGTCTGACCCGGCGCTGCTGGAGCCATCCGAGGCAGCGCGGCGCCTCGAAGCCCTCACCGGCCGGCCCGTGCGGCTCGTCGACGGCCGCGGCGGGGCGGGGCTGGCGGCCGCTTCCGGCACGGGGACGCCGCTGTGGACGTGGGCGCTCGCGCTCGCGCTCGTCGCGCTCGTCGCCGAGACGGCCGTCGCCTCGCGGCGGCGCACCGCCGAGGTGTGACGGGACGCCTCGGGCAAGTCCCGTCTACCGGCTCGGTGAACGCCCGGGGCGCCGCGACGGTGCAACAGCGCCACCGCTCGGGCGTTTACCCTACACTCCCAACTCCGCTCAACCGCTTGAACGAAACGAATGCCGGCCGCCGCGAAATCGCCCTCATCGTGGGCGTCCACACGCCCGACCAGCCTGAGGCCGACTTTCTCGAATCGCTCGACGAGCTCGCGCTCCTGACCGACACGGCCGGCGCCGACGTCGTCGGTCGCGTCGTGCAGAACCTGCCGCGCATCCAGTCCTCGACCTATGTCGGCTCGGGGAAGGTGAAGGAGATCGCGGCCGCCGTCGAGAAGTACGGCGCGGACCTCATCGTCGTCAACGACGACCTCACGACCGTCCAGACTCGCAACCTCAACAAGGAGCTGCAGGTCGAGAAGATCAACCTCAAGATCGTCGACCGCTCGGGCCTCATCCTGGACATCTTCGCCCGCCGGGCGCGCTCCAGCCAGGCGCGCGCGCAGGTCGAGCTCGCCCAGCTCGAATACCTCCGGAGCCGCCTCACGCGCGCGTGGACCCACCTCGAGCGCCAGAAGGGCGGCATCGGCATGCGCGGGCCGGGCGAGACGCAGATCGAGACGGACCGCCGCATGATCGGCAAGCGGATCTCGGTCCTCAAGGAGCACCTCCAGAAGGTGGACCAGCAGCGGACGACCCAGCGGAAGAGCCGCACGGACCAGACGCGCGTCGCGCTCGTCGGGTACACCAACGCCGGCAAGAGCACGCTCATGAACACGATGTCCGACGCGGGCGTGCTCGCCGAGGACCGCCTCTTCGCGACGCTCGACGCGACGACGCGCCAGATTGCGCTCGCGCCGAACAAGCCCGTCCTGCTCGCCGACACAGTCGGCTTTATCCGCAAGCTGCCCCACGCGCTCGTCGAGAGCTTCAAGAGCACGCTCGACGAGGTCCGCGAGGCGGATGTCCTGCTGCATGTCGTCGACATCACGCACCGGGCGTTCGAGGACCACGTCGCGGTCGTCCGCGAGACGCTCGCGGAACTCGGCGCCTCGGACAAGCCGACGCTGATGGTCTACAACAAGGTCGACGCGCTCGACGACCCGGGCGTCATCGAGGCGCTCACGGCCGAGGCGGCGGCGGCCGGTCAGCCGGCGGTCTTCATCTCGGCCGCGCGCGGCATCGGGCTCGACCGGCTCCGCGAGACCACGCTCGGGCTCGTCGAGGCGGACTACTCGGACCACACGGCGCTGCTGCCGATGTCCGAGGCCAAGTCGCGGGCGTACCTGCACTCGGTCGCCGAGGTCCTCGCCGAAGACTCCGGGCTCGCCACAGACGCCTTTGACGACGCGGCACCGGTGCTCCCGGTTTTCCGCGTGCGCTACCGCGCATCGGCCAAGAACGCGCCCGACCTCGACCGCATGCTCGGGCGCTTCGACGCGCTTCGCTGGGTCGAACCGGACCCGGCGACAGAGCCCTCCGGCGACGGCGCCGACGCCGCTCAGGAGTCGGCCCCCGAGACCGTCTAGGAGGCCGATCCGGAGCACTGACGCCGCGCCCCGATCGGCGTTTGGGTTGAACGGCCGCGTGGGCGGCTGAACGGTCCAATCGCGCGCCCCGGCGGTGCACGATGGAACGCTGTTTGCCCGTCTACCATTCGACGACGCCGCTAGCTTCGGCCTCACCCGGTCGTCCCCCCGAGCCATGACGATTGCCACGCTTCTCGCCCCGATCGAGCCGCTCTCGACGGACGACACCGTCGCGGATGCGCTCGAGCACCTCGCGGACGAACACGTCTCGCACCTCCCCGTCGTCTCGCTCGGCGGCGCGCTAGACGCGCTCGTGAGCGACACCGCGTTGCGGATGCACGCCGACCCGGAAACGCTCGTCGGTACGCTCGCCGGCGGCCCGCCCATCTCGGCGCTCCCCGAGACGCACGTCTTCGACGCGGCGCACCTCATGCGGACGCACGCGCTGAGCGTGCTGCCCGTCACCGACGCCACAGGTCAGTATGTCGGCCTGACCGTCCGCCAGGACGTGTTCGCGCAGCTCGCCCACATGCTCGCGACCGAGGAGCCCGGCGCCATCGTCGTCCTCGACGCCGACCGCCGCGACTTCTCGCTTGGGCAGGTCGCACAACTCATCGAGCAGAACGGCGTCCGCATCCTGTCCGTGTCCACCGAGGACGACCCCGGCGCGGGGCGCGTCCGCGTAACGCTCAAGCTGAACGTCAGCGACACGTCGCGCGTCCGGCACATCATGGAGCACTACGACTACCGCGTCACGGCGGTCTTCGACGAGCAGCAGGACGACCTGGAGGACCGCGCCGCGGCCTTCCTGCGCTACCTGGAGGTCTGACGGCCGGCGTACGGGCGGAGGCGGCCGCCGCGTTCCGTACGTCCCGTCCCCCACACTGTCCATGATCGCCTCCCAGGCTTTCCACGCGCTCGCTCTCGTGGCCGCTGCCCGCACGGCGGCGCACGCCGCGCGGCAGGTCGCCGACCGCCGCGCGGGCCTCGACGCGTCCGAGCAGCAGGATGCCGGTCCGGCCGGCACGCTCCTATCCGCGGCGGTCCGCAGCCTCACCGTCCTGCTCGTCCGCCTTCGCGTCCGCCTCGCCACAGCCGAGCCCGCAGACCCGACCGCGGCGCTCGTGCAGGCCTTCGAGGGCCGCCTCGTGCTGGACGACGTGGCGCGCGAGGCGCGGCGCGCGCACCAGGCGCTCCTGAGCCTCTACCCGGCCGTCGCGGCAGAGACCGTCGAGGAGGCCCGCCGCCTGGCTCTCGCCGCCGAGGCACTCGCCACGGCCGACGTCGAGCGCTCGCCCGGCGCAGCCGTGCTCACTGCCGACCTCGCCACGTGGTTGGACCGCTTCGCGGCCGCTGAGTAAGGGTCTGGAGAGGCGGGGGCTGGGTCATCTCTCGGGCCAACAATCGGCCGTCTCGGGCGTTCTATCGGGGTCCCGAAACGCCGCTCTGGCCGTAGTTTGCACGGTCCGACTGGCCCCGACCCCCGACCCCGATTTGATGCCCGACTCGACGCTCCCCGATGGCCTTTCCGACGACGCCCTCGCCCCCCTCGGGGCGGCCAGCCTGCCCGACACGCTCGGCGATGGCGCCCCCGCCGAGGCGGTACCCACCGGACGCGGTGACTACGGCGCCTCCAACATCCAGGTCCTCGAAGGCCTCGAAGCTGTCCGCAAGCGCCCCGCGATGTACATCGGCGATGTCGGCGTGCGCGGGCTGCACCACCTCGTCTACGAGGTCGTCGACAACTCCATCGACGAGGCGCTCGCAGGCTACTGCTCCAACATCGCCGTCGTGATCCATGAGGACAACTCGGTGAGCGTCACCGACGACGGCCGCGGCATCCCCGTCGAGATGCACGTAGGTGAGGGCAAACCCGCCGTCGAGGTCGTCATGACGGTTCTCCACGCCGGTGGCAAGTTCGACAAGGACACCTACAAGGTCTCCGGCGGCCTCCACGGCGTCGGCGTGAGCTGCGTCAACGCGCTCTCGACGCGCCTTGAGGTCGAAGTCCGCCGCGACGGCGGCGTGCACCAGATGGCCTTCGCCTGCGGCGACACCATCGAGCCGCTCGTGCGTGTCCGCGACATGGGCCCGGACGACGTGCGCGGCACGACCGTCCGCTTCCATCCCGACGACTCGATCTTTACCGAGACCGTCTACCGCTTCGACACGCTCGCCTCGCGCATGCGCGAGCTCGCGTACCTCAACCGCGGCATCACGATCACGCTCGAAGACCGCCGCGAGGAGGACGCGACGCTGCGGACGGAGACGTACCACTCCGAGGGCGGCCTCGCCGAGTTCGTCGCCTACCTCGACGAGACGCGCGACTCGCTCTTCGACGGCTCCATCGATGTCGAGGACGAGACGGGCGATGTGCCCGTCGCGCTGTCCATGCGCTACAACACAGGCTACCAGGAGAACGTCCTGTCGTTCGTCAACAACATCAACACGCACGAGGGCGGGACGCATGTCTCGGGCTTCCGCCGCGCGCTCACGCGCACGCTCAAGGCCTACGCCGACGGCTCGGGCCTGCTCAAGAACGCCAAGGTCGAGCTCTCGGGCGAGGACTTCCGCGAGGGCCTCACCGCTGTCCTCTCGGTCAAGGTGCAGGAGCCGCAGTTCGAGGGCCAGACCAAGACCAAGCTCGGCAACGGCGATGTCGCCGGGGCCGTCGAGAGCCTCGTCGCGGCGCGCCTTCAGGAGTGGCTGGACGATCACCCAAAGGAGGCCAAGATCGTGGTCAACAAGGTCATTCTGAGCGCGCAGGCGCGGACGGCGGCACGCCGCGCGCGCGAGCTCGAGCAGCGCAAGTCCGCCTTCGGCGGCGGCGGCCTCCCGGGCAAGCTTGCCGACTGCGCGTCCAAGGACGCGAGCGAGTCCGAGCTGTACCTCGTCGAGGGCGACTCGGCCGGCGGCTCGGCGAAGCAGGCCCGTGACCGCCATTTCCAGGCGATCCTCCCGCTGCGCGGCAAGATCCTCAACGTCGAGAAGGCGCGCCTGGAGCGGATCTTGGAGAACGAGGAGATCAAGAACATGGTCATCGCGCTCGGCGTCGGCCTCTCGGGCAACCCCGACGACTTCGACGCGAGCCGCCTCCGCTACCACAAGGTCGTCCTGATGACGGACGCTGACGTCGACGGGGCGCACATCCGGACGCTCCTGCTGACCTTCATCTACCGCCACCTGCGGCCCCTCCTAGAGTCAGGCTACATCTACATCGCCCTCCCGCCGCTCTACCGCGCCAAGAAGGGCGCGCACGAGGTCTACGCGTGGACCGACGAGCAGCTCCAAGCGGCCATCCTAGAGGTCGGCAACGGGTCCAACCGCGGCGTCGGCGTGCAGCGCTACAAGGGCCTCGGCGAGATGAACCCCGAGCAGCTCTGGAGCACGACGATGAACCCCGAGAACCGGATGCTCCAGCAGGTCACGATCGACGACGCCGCGGCCGCCGACCGCACGTTCTCGACGCTCATGGGCGACGCCGTCGAGCCGCGGCGCAAGTTTATCGAGCGCAACGCGAAGTACGCCACCATCGACACGTAGCGGCGTAGACAGGCCGTCGGGGCAGGCAGACCGCCCGGCTTCGGCAGCCCGCTTCTCACTGTGGAGCCCTCGCGCCTGGCTGTCCAGCCGGCTGTTCGGTGCCGCAACGCTCCCTCTCCCGCCGCGCCCGTGACGCTCGACCTCTCCATGTTCACTGCAACGTGCCGTCCGTGACGCCCGACCTCTCCATCGTCGTGCCCGTCTATGACGAGGCCGAGAGCCTGCCCGAACTCGCCGACCGCATCCGCGCGGCGATGGCCTCGGGCGAGCTCGACTTCGAGGTCTGGCTCGTCGACGACGGCTCGCGCGACGACTCGTGGAGCGTCATCGAACGGTTACACGCCGAGGACGGGCGATTCCGGGGCGTCCGCTTCCGGCGCAACTACGGCAAGAGCGCCGCCCTCGCGGCCGGCTTCGCCCGAACGGCGGGCCGCTGCGTCGCGACCCTCGACGCGGACCTGCAGGACGATCCGGACGAACTGCCCGCCATGGTGGCGAAACTCGACGCCGGGGCGGACCTCATCTCGGGCTGGAAGCAGACCCGCAACGACCCGCTCGAAAAGACCATCCCGAGCCGCTTCTTCAACGGCGTCACGCGCTGGATGTCCGGCATCCCGCTGCACGACTTCAACTCGGGCATCAAGGCGTACCGCGCCGAGGTCGTCAAGAGCGTCCGCGTCTACGGCGAGTTGCACCGCTACATCCCGCTGCTGGCCAAGTGGGAGGGCTACGACCGCATCGAGGAGCAGGTCGTGAAGCACCACGCGCGCAAGTACGGCCGGACCAAGTTCGGCCTCGAGCGCTACCTCCGCGGCTTCCTGGACCTGATCACGGTCGTCTTTCTGACGCGCTTCGCACGGCGGCCGATGGTCTTTTTCGGCGGCCTCGGGACGGTTTCGTTCGTGTTCGGCTTCAGCGTGCTGCTCTACCTCAGCGTCGCCAAGCTGTTCTTCGGCGAGCCGATCGGCGACCGCCCGCTGCTGACGCTCGGCGTAACGGCCCTTCTGCTCGGCTCGCAGTCGTTTCTCGCCGGCCTGCTCGGCGAGATGATCGTCCGGCCCGAGATGGAGGACGTGCTGCGCTACGAGGTTCGCGACGAGACATCGGCGGACCGTGTCCCGACCGTCTCATCCTACGAGATCCAGTCCGAGATAGCGTAACCGAACGCCGCTGTCAGAACCCGCCCTCGAATGCCTCCAGTGGGGGCAACTCGTCCGGGAAGGCGCCATCGCCGCCAGGCGACGAGAGGCCCTCGGGCGCGAACTCGTCCCAGATCGCCCCGACGCCCTCGATGAGTTCGCGGATGTCGGCCGCCGTGTGGTCCGCGGAGACGCTGAGGCGGAAGCGCTGCTCCGACGTCGCGACGGCGGGGTACTCGACGTGGTTGACGAACAGGCCGCGCCGGTGAAAGGCGTGGGCGGCGGCCCGAATGTCCATGCCAAGCGGCACCTTGAGCGCGACAATGGCAGAGTCGTCCTGCGGGACGATGTGCCCGAGCGCGCGGACGCCGTGTGTGAGCTGCGCCGCATTGCGCATCAGCGCGGTGTGGCGATCGGGCTCAGACTCCAGAATATCCAGGCCCGCGAGGACGGCCGCGAGCGTCGGCGGGGGGAGGGAGGCGCTGAAAAAGTAGCTGCGCGAGAAAAAGCGCAGGTACGTCGCGATCTCATGGCTGCACGCGACGAAGCCGCCCGAGACGGCGAACGTCTTCGAGAACGTCCCCACGACGACGTCGATGTCCTTCTCGACGCCGTACTTCACAGCCGAGCCGCGCCCGCCGGGCCCGGCGACGCCCGTCCCGTGCGCGTCGTCCAGCACGATGACAGCGCCGTGGCGCTTAGCGACGGGTACGATGAGATCGAGCGGGGCGGGGTCACCCTCCATCGAGTACACACCCTCGATAGCGACGATGGCATCACCCGGGCCGGCGGGGTGCGCGGCGAGGGCTGCATCGAGCGCGGACACATCGTTGTGCGGGAATGGCCGCGAAGTGACCCCGCCGAGCTTCATCCCATCGAGAAAGCAGGCGTGATTATCCGCGTCGTAGTAGACCACGTCGCGGCGCGACGGGAGCGCGCTCATCACGCCAAGGCCGGCCGCGTAGCCGCTGCCGTAGAGCAGGGCCTCTTCCTGGTGCTCGTAGGCCGCGAGACGCTCTTCGAGTTCGCGGTGCAGCCCCGTGTAGCCGTTCAGCAGCGGCGGCCCGCCGACGCCCGCGCCATGCGTGCTCACCGCCTCCCGAACACGCTCCATCACGACCGGATGCGTCGCGAGGCCGAGGTAGTTGTTGGCCCCGAACATGAGCATCGTCCGCACGTCGCCGTGGTGGTCGCGGACGACCGCCGTGCGGCCGGGTGGGCTCAGGATCTCGCGTTGCTGGAGGCCGTCCGTGCGCGTCTCGCGCAGCGACGCCATCATCCGGTGAACGACGCCGGCGCGCTCGCGTCCACTGAGCCTCGTGCTCATCCGGACCATGTCGCGGATCGTGATCGGCGCGTCATCGGTCGGTTGCACGGGGCGGGAGGTGCTCATCAGGCATGGGGGAGATCCCGGAGAGTACCCCACTCCAGATGCCGTGGGTGTTACCAACAGAGGGTCAACGGCGGACGACAAGCGAAAACGTGGTCCGAGACGTCGCATCTGGCGAGCCGGCGAAAACAGTCGTCCGCCCAACGCGCAGGTCCACGCGCGCGAGGGCTGCGCCGACCGATCCGAGACGGAGACGGCCAGCGGCGAGAGCGAACACGCCCGCCGTCCGCACCTCGACTGACCGCGTCGCGACGGAGCGGAAGCCGCCGCCATCGAACGTGCCCCACGCGACTGAGAGGGTCTCGGCGAGCCCGAGACGGACGCCGCGGCGGCCGGTCGTGAGGTCGGTCCCCGTCCCGGCGAGCGCGTCGGCGATTCCGACGCCGGCCATGAGGGGTGCGTAGGTCACGCCGCCTTCCAGACCGCTCGGGCGGGCGAGGCGGCGCTCGGCCCCGAAGGCGCCTTCGACCTCGACCAGACGCAGCGCGCGGCCCGCGACGGGCGTGTCGAGGCCGGCGCGCGCGCTCCACCCGAGCGCGCCGGTCCGCGGCAGCGGCTGCCCGGCGAAGCCGGAGTATTTCACCGCTCCGCCGATGTGCGTCTGCGCGTAGCCGGCCGTCACGTCGAGCGCGGGGGACAGCCAGCCCACGCGGGGGCTTCCGGCGAGCCGGGCGACGTCAGCCGTGACGAGTGCGCCCACGTCAGCCGTCATGCCACGCAAGCGGCCGACCGTGAAGCGCGCCCCGTCGTAGACCGGCGCATCCGTGGAGGTGACCATGCGGGCCGTCGCACCGAACGCGGCCCGGACCGCGCCCGCCGTCGCGACCGATGCGCTCAGGGCGCGGAAGCGGTCTGTCGGGTCGAAGGGTGTGCCGTCTCCGAGTGTCCGGGCGTCTCCGCTCATCTCGCCCTGGGCGGCTCCGACGCCGAGCGCGAGGCGCCTCACCCGAGACGTCCAAGACGCGGCGGCCGTCTCGATGCGGCTCTCGCCAAACCACACGGCCGAGGGCGTCCCCACGGCTGCCTGCCCGGCCGGGGCGAGCGCCAGCGCGGCCGGGTTCTGCAGAAACGACCGCGCGTCGTCCGCGAGGCGCCCGACCGTGGCGCCGCCCATCTCAGGCACGGCCGGGACATCCAAAACGGGCAGGGCCGTGAAAACGACGAACTGCTCCTGCGCCCGCGCAGCCGGGACGGCGACGAGCAGGGCGAGAAGGGCGGGGGAGAGGCGCATCGGAGCAGAGGCGAGAGCGGAGTCCGGCCGAAGACGATGCCCGCGCCGGACAGGGCGCGCCCATGAACCCTCGGCCCGTTTGTAACCCCCCTGCACCCACACGTTCCGGTGCAGGCGCGGTGGGACCATCTTGTGCCCTCCTCGCGACTGGTCCGATGCCCCCGTCTCACTCCCTGCCCGCCCGCCCGCTGCGCGTCGCGCTCGTCGCGCCGATGTGGCCGCTTCGGGGCGGGATCGCGCACTTTGCCGCCTCGATGGCACGCAGCCTCGTCGCGCGCGGCCACGAGGTTCGGGCCGTCACGTTCTCGCGGCAGTACCCGAAAGTCCTGTTTCCTGGCAAGACACAGTTCGACCACGGGCCCGCCCCGGCCGACGTTCCGCGTGCCGAGGCGCTCCTCGACACGGTAGACCCGCGCTCGTGGCACCGCGCCGCTCGCCGGATCGCAGCCGGCGGAGCCGACGTAGCCGTGCTGCACTACTGGATGCCGTTCGTCGCACCGGCCCTCGGCGGACTCGCCCGCGCGCTCCGACGCCGCGGCGTGCGCGTCGTAACGGTCGTCCACAACGCGCTTCCACACGAACCGGGGTCGCTCGACCGACCGCTCGCGCGCTACGTGCTCCGCGGCGCCGACGCGCTCGTTGCCCTCAGCGAGAATGTCCGCGTCGATGTCGAGCGCCTCGGCGTACGCGTGCCTGTGACCGTCGCGGCCCACCCGGCGTACGACCACTTCGGGGCAGCAGTCCCGCAGGACGAGGCGAGGCAGCGTCTGGGCTTGCCCCTCGACGCGCCCGTACTCCTTTTTTTCGGGTTCGTGCGTCGGTACAAAGGCATCGCCGTCCTGCTTCGCGCCATGCCCGAGGTCGCCCGGCGCGTGCCCGGCGTCCGCCTCGTCGTCGCCGGCGAGTTCTACGGCGACGAGCCGGCGCTCCGCGCCCAGGCCGCGCCGCTCGGCGAGACGGTCCGCTTCGACGCCGACTACATCCCCGACGCCCGCGTGGCCGACTACTTCGGCGCGGCCGACGCCGTCGTGCAGCCGTACCTCTCAGCGACGCAGAGCGGCGTCGCCGGGATCGCGTTCCACTTCGGCCGCGCGGTCGTCACGACCGACGTCGGCGGGCTCGCGGCGGACGTTGGAGACGCCGGAATCGTCGTTCCGCCCGACGACTCGGGGGCGCTCGCCGAGGCGCTCGTCGCGATGCTCACCGGCGACCGGGCCGCCCGCCTCGGCGCGTTGGCAGCCGAGCGCGCGCACGCGACGTGGGACGGCCTCAGCGCAGCCGTCGAGGCGGCCGCGGGGTGAGCCCAGTCAGACGTTGAAGCGGAAGAGCATCACGTCGCCGTCGGCGACGGTGTACTCCTTGCCTTCGCTCCGCATCGCGCCCGCCTCGCGGACGGCCGCCTCGGTCCCGAGCCGGTCGTAGTCGGCGAACTTGATCGTCTCGGCGCGGATGAAGCCCTTCTCGAAGTCCGAGTGGATGACGCCGGCCGCCTGCGGGGCCTTGGTGCCCTTGCGGATCTGCCACGCCCGCGACTCCTTGGGGCCGGCCGTGAAGTACGTGATGAGCCCGAGCAGTGCATACGCCGCCTGCACGAGGCGCGTCAGCCCGTTCTCGTCCTCGCCGGCAGCGGCGAGAAACTCGGCGCGGTCCTCGGCGGGCAGGTCGGCGAGCTGTGCCTCGAACTCGGCCGAGATCACCACGACGCCCGCGCCTTCGGCCTCCGCGCGCTCGCGGACCCGGGCAACGTAATCGTTGCCGTCGGGCAGGTCCGTCTCGGCGACGTTGGCCGCGAACAGGACAGGCTTGGCGGTCAGCAGAAACATCTCGCGGACGATCTCGGCCTCCTGCTCGGTCGTCTCCATCGTCCGCACGGTGAGGCCCGCGCCGAGGTGCGCGTCGAGGCGTTCGATGACGTCCATCTCGGCCTTGGCCGATTTGTCGCCGCCGCGGGCGAGCTTGGCGTTGCGCTCGCGGCGCTTCTGGACCGTCTCGAGGTCCTTGAGCATCAGCTCGGTGTCGATCGTCTCGATGTCGCGCAGCGGGTCGACCGTGCCCTCGACGTGGACGACGTTCGGGTCCTCGAAGCACCGCACGACGTGCACGACGGCGTCGACCTCGCGGATGTGGGCCAGAAACTTGTTGCCCAGCCCTTCGCCCTTGGAGGCGCCCGCGACGAGGCCCGCGATGTCGACGAACTCGATCGTCGCCGGGAGCGTCTGCTTGGAGCCCGCGAGCTCAGTGAGGCGGTCCAGCCGCACGTCCGGCACGGCCACTACGCCGACGTTGGGCTCGATGGTGCAGAACGGGTAGTTCGCCGCCTCGGCCCCGGCCTCGGAGATCGCGTTGAAGAGGGTGGACTTGCCGACGTTGGGAAGCCCGACGATGCCGACGCGGAGAGCCATGGGTGGACCGGAGAGAGAATGCCCGAGTCTAGCCGCCGCACGCGCGCACGGCAGGGGAGTCGGCGCGAAAAGCGCTGCGCCTTACCGCTCGCTCCCGAAGCGGGACGTGAGTCCCACACGGAGAACGGGCGCGTGGAGGCCGACTTCGGCGAACGCCTCGCGTCCGCGCACGCGGCGGCTCGCCCGCACGAACGGGTCCGCGAAGACCGCGAAGGCACGCGCCCGCTGACCTTCTGTCGGCGTGCCGAGGGCAGCCGAGAACGACGGCCCGACGCGCAGCCCGATGTCAAGGTCGCCCGTCGGGATGCCGCGGGAGCGGGCGACGGACGCCACGCGCAAGAGCCGAAGACCGACGCCCAGACCGGCCGAGCCGACGAGGCGACTGCTCTCCCCGCCGCCGCCCGGTCGGTAGACGAGCCCGAGCGACGCCTCACGCGTGAACAGGTCCAAGACCGGCGATGACCCAACGAGCGTCACGCCGATGCCCTTCCCGATTCCGACGCCGCCGTAGACCTGCGCGTCGGGGTTGACGAGGCGGCCCTGAGCAGATGGGGACACGGTGACGCCAAAAACAAAGGCAAGAAGCCAGAACGTACGGGTCAACATTTGTTTACCCGCAGTAGTGGACCTGAACGAAGCGCCGCTCGGGCAGCCGAACCGCGGTAAGCGTTCCAAGACCCGGTCGGTCGAAGAAGCACGCGCCCGTGTCGATTCGAATCAGATTGGGCTCGGAGATCGGGTCCGGCGCGGGCGTGTGGCCGCAGACGACGGTCCGCTCCCAGAGCGAGAGGTCGGCCGCGAGGTGCGCGCGCGTCCACAGCACGACGGACGGGTCCGGGTGCGCGAGGTTGTCCGCGACTGTCCGGCGCGGGTCCAGCCCGGCGTGGACGCACACGAAGCCCGCCGCGTCGCCGCCGGGCTCGAAGGCCAGTCCGGAACGCCGGAGCAGGTCGATGTGCGCTTCGGGGATGCGGGTGTCGCCGCGGGCGCTGTAGGCGTCCAGCGTCGCGCGGCCGCCGTTGGCCCACCACAGTTCGGTGTCGCCCATGCCGAGGGCGTAGTCGAGCATCATCTGGTCGTGGTTGCCACGCAGCACGACGGTAATCGGCCCGTCCGCGTCGGCTTCGAGGGCGAGGAGGCGGTCGAGGACGCCCGGCGCGTCCGGCCCACGGTCCACGTAGTCGCCGACGAAGACGAGCGTATCGTCGGGCGAGAGCGGGCGGCCGTCGTGCTGCGCGACGTCCTCGGCGATGGCCGCGAGGAGCGCGTCGAGCGTCCGGGCGCAGCCGTGGACGTCGCCGATGGCGTAGAGCGCCACGGCGCTAGACGCTGCCCGGGGCGGGCGCGCCCTCGGAAACGGGCGCCGGCTCCTCGGAAGGCGCGGCGGGGTCGGCGGCGGGCGTCTCGGCGGGGGCCTCCTCAGGAGCCTCGACCGGCGGAACGACGCGCGGGCCGGCATCGACGAGGCCGCGGCCCGACTTGTTGAGCCGGCCGGCGGCGCGGAGGTCGCTCAGGACGGCATCGAGGACGCCGTTGACGAAGCCCGCGCTGTTGTCAGACCCGAACGCGCGCGCGACCTCGACGGCCTCGTTGAGCGTCACCTTCGGCGGGATGTCCTCGAAGTAGAGAAACTCCGCGATGGCGATCCAGAGCACGAGGCGGTCCGTGAGTGCGAGGCGCGAGAGCTCCCAGTTCTGGAGGTGCCGCTCGACGAGCGTGTCGGCCTCGGTCCGCGCGTCGGCGGCGCGGAGGAAGAGCTTGCGGGCGAAGTCGCTGTAGGTCCGCTCGCCCTCGAATGCGGGCGTGATGACCGTCTTGAGGACGTGCTCGGCGTCGTCGCCGCTGAGCTCGAAGGCGTAGAGCGCCTGGAGGACGCGCTCGCGCACCTGGCGGCGCTTGCTCGGTCGGGGCGGCTGGGACGGCACGGCGGGATCAGAGAGCGGGGACCGGCGAAGATAGCCGGAGGCCCGCCGCGGACAGGGTCAAGAGCGGGAGAAGCGGGCGGTGACCCGGGCTGTCTTCGCTGTGTGGACCGCAGCACGCGTGGGGTTAGATCGAGCACTGCGGCGAGTCTTGGCGGGCGTCCTCCGATGCTGCCATGCCGCTCACGCCGCCGCCTGCCCCGCTCCGCCTCGCGTCTCGCCCGCTTCTCGTCGCGGCCGTCGCGGTTGCACTCGGCGTCGGGCTCGCCGAGGCGCTGCCGGGCGTCCCGGCCGGTGCGTTCCTCGCCGCCGTCGTCGGACTGGCCGTCGCGGCGGGCGTCTACGCCGTTCGGGCGCGCGAGCGGATGGTGACGCTCCACGCGCTGGCCGTCGCGGCCGTCGCCGTGGGCGGCGTGGCAGGTCTCGGGGCGGCGCGGACGGCCGCCTTCCGCACGCCGCCGCGCGACAGCCTCGGTGCGGCCGCTGCCGTCGCATCGGAGATGTCCGACGCCGTGCGTGGGCGCGAGACGGACACGTCGGCCCCGATGACCATCTGGGCGCGCGTCGCGAGCGTGCCCGTGGCGTCCGAGTGGAGCATCCGGTTTACGGCCGAGGCGGACTCGGCGCAGCGCGCGGAAGCAGCGGGGCACATCTCGGGAGTGGTGCAGGTCGCCCTCGCGCTCCCGCAGGCCCCGGCGTGGGGCGGACCCGCCCCGGCCGCACCCGTCTACCCGGCCCTGCGCATCGGCGACCGCGTGCGCCTGACGGGCCGCCTCGCGGCTCTCGCGCCGCGCCGCAACCCGGCGGACTTCGACTACGGCGCGCACCTCGCCCGGCAGGGCGTCGTGGCGCGGCTGACGGTCGAGACCGAGGACGCCGTCGTGTTTCTCGCGCCCGCGACGGGCTGGGCAGACCGCTTCACGTTCGCCGTTCAGCGGCACGTGCGCCGTGCCGTCGCCCGCCACATCCCGACGCCCGAGGCGCGAGCCGTCGCGCTCGCGCTCGTCGTCGCGGACTGGAGTGGGCTCGAGGAGTCGACGGTCGAGGCGTTCCGCGAGACGGGCCTGATGCACCTGCTCTCCGTCTCGGGCCTGCACCTCGTCTTTGTCGGTCTCGCGCTCTACGGCCTGCTCGGCCCCCTCCTGCGGCGTCTTCGTCTGCCACGCCGCACGGCCGAGTGGACGCGGACGGCCGTGACGCTCGCGGTGATGCTCGGGTACGTCGTCGTCGCCGGGGCGGGCGCGCCCGTCGTGCGGGCGTTCGTGATGGCCGCCGCCCTCGTCGTCGGGCGGGCGATGGAGCGGCGCGTGGACGCGCTCAACAGCCTCGGCCTCGCCGCCGTCGGGCTGCTGCTGTGGCGGCCGGCGGCGCTGTTCGAGGTCGGCTTCCAGTTGTCGTTCGCGGCCGTCGCGGCGCTCATCGCGTGCACGCCGGCCATCACGTCGTGGCTGCCCGACGCGTGGACGCGCGGGGCCGTGCGGCGGGCGCTGGCATCGTCGCTCGTCGCCTCGACCGTGGCCACGCTCGCGACGGGCCCGATCCTGCTCGCCGTCTTCGGGCGGTTGCCGCTCTCGGGCATCCTGCTCAACGTGCCTGCGATCCCGCTCACATCGGCCGCACTCGGGACGAGCCTCGGCACGGCCGCGACGGCGGGCTGGTGGCCGGCTGCGGCCAACGCGTTCGGAGCCGCGACGGCCGTCCTCGTTCGGGGGCTGCTCGCCGTGAGCACGTTCGGGGCCGAGCGGATGGGCGGGCTGACCGTCGAACGGTTCGTGACGAGCCGGTTCACGCTCGCGGCTCTCGCGTGCCTCGTGCTGACGCTAGCGTTCGCGTCGCGCCCGGCCGTGCGGCGGCGCCTCGTGCTCGCCTCCGTCGCACTCGTCGCAGCCGGGTCGTGGACGACGGTTTTCCACGGCGACGCCGGCCCGCACCTCGACGCCGTGTTTCTCGACGTCGGACAGGGCGATGCGTGCCTGCTGACGCTCCCCAACGGCCGGACGCTGCTCATCGATGCCGGCGAGCGGGCAGACACGCGCGACGAAGGTGCCCGGACCGTCGTGCCGCACCTCGCGCGGATGGGCGTCCGCCACCTCGACGCCGTCGTGGCGACGCACCCGCACGCGGACCACATCGGCGGCCTCGACGCCGTCCTGCGGGCCGTCCCGGTCGGACTACTGGTCCACAACGGGCAGAGCGATGGCTCCGAGATGTGGACCGGCACGCTGCGCCTCGCCGATTCGCTCGGCGTGGCGTCGCAGACCGCTGCGGCCGGCGATGCACTCCGCCTCGACCCGTCGGTTCGGATTCGCATTCTCGGCCCGTCGCGGACCCTTGCTGACGCGGGCGAGGCAAATGAGGCGAGCGTCGTGATCCTCGTCGAGTACGGCCGCACGCGCTGGCTCTTCGCCGGCGACGCCGAGACGGCCGCAGAGGCCGAGATCGTCGCCCGCTACGCGCACCTGCTCCGTGCCGACGTGGTCAAGGTCGGGCACCACGGCTCGCGGACAAGCTCGTCCGTTCCGTTCGTCGCGGCGGCCTCGGGCGTGCGTCCGGGCGCGAGCCTCGTCTCGGCACGGACGACCGGGACGGCACCGCGCTACGCCGTCGTCTCCGTCTCCCGCCGCAACCGCCACGGCCTGCCCGACGAGGAGCCCGTCACCCGGTGGCTCGCTGCTGGAGCAGACGTCGTGCAGACGGCCGATACGGGGGCGGTCTGGCTCCGCTCAGACGGCGAGCGGGTCGAGCGGATCGACTGGCGGTGATCACGAAGTACGAGCGGTCTATATCACGCTGGCATCTCGTGGTCTACACCGGTCTAGCCCTACTGGCCCCTCCAGCCGGGTTCTCCACGCCTCTCTGTTCTTCTCTTTAATAAGTAAGGAAAGAAGAGGTAGTAGTAGAGCGTGTGGACATGGGGACAACCCGAGTTGCCCCCGGTCAACCGCCCCGGCGTGGACAACCCACCCCTCTGTCCACGGGCGCGTCCACATTCGGGCTGGCGCCCGATGCCGCGACAGCGTGTGTCCGGAGTGTTACCGGGAGCGCTGTCCACGTATCCACACCTGTCCACATCCACGCCCCGTGTCTAGCCCACCCACGCACCCACATCGGCGGCGTGTGGGCAACCCGGGTGCAGCCCGGGGAGTCGCGGGGCTTGACTCGGAGGCCTCCCGGGGCACCCCATGGCGTTTCCACAGAGGTCCCCGAAACAGTCCCGGTTGTCCACACCGTTCTCCACGGTGTGGATGGCCTTTTTTGGGGCTCTACGACGCCTCGGGGATACGCAGCCGAGCGCAGAGTCGAGGCTGGTCCGGTCACGCGCTCGGCTTGCCAAGCAGCGAGAACATCTTCTGCTTGTACGTCTCGACGCCCGGCTGGTCGAACGGGTCGACGCCGAGAAGCGTCCCCGAGACGGCGACGGCATGCTCGTAGAAGTGGATGAGGCGCCCGACCGTTTCGGCATCGAGGCGCGGGAGCGTGATCGTCCAGTTAGGGACGCCGCCCTCGGCGTGCGCGTCCGCCGTGCCCGTGTAGGCCTGCTCGTTGACGTACCCCATCGGCCGCCCGGCGACGTAGTTCAGGCCGTCCGAATCGCCATCGAGCATCGGTGCGACGAGGCCGCGGTCAGTGTCGTCGAGGCGCAGGAACGTCTCGACGAGCGACCGCTGGCCCTGCTGGACGTACTGCCCGACCGAGTGGAGGTCGGTCGTGTACTGGAGGACGACCGGGAAGAGGCCCTTGTGCTCCTTGCCCTCAGACTCGCCGAAGAGCTGCTGCCACCACGCGCCGATCCCCTTGAGGCTCGCGTCCATCACGGCGAGGATCTCCGTCTTGTAGCCCGCCTCGTGGAAGAGAAAGCGGTCGCCGGCGTACTGGATGGCCGGGTGCCCGGCGTCCGCGTCGAGCGTCTCACGGGCATCAGCGACAGCGCCATAGAACAGCGCCCGCACGTCGATGCCTGCCGCGGCGATGGGCACGAGCCCGACGGGCGTCAGGACCGAGAACCGGCCGCCTACCGAGTCCGGGATGACGTACGAGCGGTAGCCTTTCTCAGCCGCGAGGTCGTGGAGCGTGCCCCGCGCGGCGTCGGTGGTGGCGATGATGCGGCGGTCGGCGTCCTCGAACGTTTCCTCCATGAACGCCCGGACGAGGCGGAAGGCGAGCGCCGGCTCGAGCGTCGTCCCCGACTTCGAGATCACGTTGACGTAGACGCTCTTGCCCGCGAGGTGCTCGAAGAGGCGCGCGTGGTACTCGGGCGAAAGGTGGTGGCCGGCAAAGAGGATCTCGGGGCCCGTCGAGTCGAACGGCGGGCGCAGTGCTCCGATGACCGCCTCGGCGCCGAGGTAGCTCCCGCCGATGCCGATGCACAGCAGCACGTCCGCCCGCTCGCGGATCTCGGCCCCGAGGCTCGCGACGGATTCGAGGAGCGCGTCGTCGGGCGTGAGGAGCATGTCGCGCCAGCCGAGCATCTCGGGGCTGCGCGTGGCGCCGTCGAGGACGCGGCGATGGGCGTCCAGCACGCGCGCGTCGAGGGCGTCGCGGTCGGCGGCGTCGAGAAAGGGGAGGGCGCGCGAGCGGTCGAGGGCGAGGGGCATCGTCGGGGCGGGAGGTGTGCCGCCCGTACGCCGCGCCGCGCCCGATGTGCCGTGCGGCCCTACCGGAAGAGGAAGTAGTACAGAACGTAGAACCAGCCCAGGAACCCGTGGATGATGAGCCACAGGACCGAGTGGTTGGCGCTCCACGAGAGGACGGCCGCGACGACGGTCCCGAGGCCGATACCGCCACCGGCGGCGTTCGAACGTGCAGACATGGACAGGCGGGGGTGGTGAGAATCTCTCTACGCCGTTGAGGTCGCGTCGGGTGCAGCCGGCAACCGGTCCAGCCGCTCGGTGAGCCGCGTTTGGACGGCCGGCCACTCGGACGCGAGAACAGAGAAGTACACCGTGTCGCGGACCCGACCGGACGCCGTCACCATGTGCTGCCGTAGCGTGCCCTCTTCGGTCGCGCCGAGGCGCGCGATGGCGGCCCGGGACCGAACGTTCAGCGCGTCCGTCTTGAACTCGACGCGCCGCGCCCCGAGCGTCTCAAAGGCGTGCCGCATCAGCAGGAGCTTGGCCTCGGTGTTGACGACTGTCCGTTGCCACGGCTGCCCGATGAACGTCCACCCGATCTCGATGCGCCCATTTGGCACGTCAGCGTTGGCGAGGCGCGTGCTGCCCGCGACCTGCCCACCGACACGTAGGGCGAACGGGAGCGCCGTGCCTGCCGCCTGCGCGCCGAGCGCTGCCTCGATGTATGCGTCGAGGTCGGCGGGCGAGCAGACCTGCGAGAGGGTCCACCGCCACAGTTCGGGATCCTGCGCCACGCGCCACAGCGCCGGGGCGTGGCCGGCCGTGAGCGGCTGAAGCACGACGGCCGCACCGCGCAGCGTGACGGGCGCGAGCGGCGTCACCGGCGCTCCGGGAGACGGAACTGGACGGCCTCGCGGAGCACCGTCAGCACAACCTCGGCCTTGGTGGGCCGGAAGTCGTCCTCGCCCAGGACCTCGTAGAAGACCGAGACGATCTCGTCGTCGGTGAGCGCGACGGCAGGATCGCGGCGGATCGCCGTGCACAGTGCGTCCTCGTCGCCGCGCCCGAAGTCGCCACGGAGCCACGCGCGGACGGCCGCGATGGGCGAGAGCTGGACGAGCCGCGCCCGCCGTTCGAGGACGGGCTCGAACGGGGCGCCGCCCAACTCGTCGGCGTCGTCGCGGTAGAAGGCAGACGAGTAGAGCACGGCGTCAGGGGAGCGGGGCGAGCGGGCCGGGGCGGAAGCGGCCGTGCTGGAACACGTCGCGGATGTCGGCGAGGACCTCGCGGTCGATCTTCAAGGTCTCGCCTGCGGCGAGATTCACACGCTGGACCTCGTCCACGCGGAGGTCGTAGTTCTCCCAGCCCATAAAGTCGACGAGCGTCCGCTGGAAGTCGGCGTCGACAACGCCGTCGGCGGCGTGGTGCGAGAAGCCGCGCGCGCGCCAGATCGTCTGGATCTCGCGGGCGATCTCGGGCGTGACCGGAATGAGGTTCTCGGGGCGCGTGTCGGTGAAGTAGAGGTCGTTGAGCGCGTAGAGGCGGGCGAGCTCGGCGATGGGCGTCGGGTGGTCGTAGACCGAGATGTCGACGACGGTGTCGGAGCCGTCGTAGCCCGCGCCGGGCCGGACGACGAGGAGCGCGGCTGACTGCTCGCCGCGGCGGTCGCCGCCGGCCGCGCCGCCGGCGACGAGGGCCGCGAGAAGCCGGGCCGCGAGCGGCCGACCCTCGGCGGCGGCAAACGCGGCCGCCATCGCGTCGACGGTCTCGGCCGAGACGAGGATGTTGCCCTGAACCGTGAAACCCTGCCCGACGACGACCTCGCCTGGCCCGGCCGCGCGAACGGTCCCGCCCGGTGCGCCAACACGCCCGCCGCGCCAGTCGAAGGCTTCAGACCCGGTCCACGTCGCCGCGTTTCCGTGGAGGTCGACCATGCCGACCTGTCGCTGCTCGGGGTGCGGGTCCTCGTGGATGAGGATGCGGAGGGCCTCGTCGGCCGTCGCGCCGTTGCGCATCAGCACGAGGCCGCGGCGGCCGTAATCGATTCGGGCAAAGCTCTGGGTCGCGACCGCGCCCGCACCGGCCTCGGCCCACGGCACGACCGCGCGGACGTTGGGAAACTTAGACTGGACCGCGATGCCCATCTCGCCCGTCGTCGTGTCCACGGCGACGATCGAGAACGTCGAGACGAGTGGCTCGCCGTCCGGCCCGACCACGTGCGCCTTGGAGGACCTCGACGGTGGCGGCCATACGAGCGCAACGGCGACGACGGCGGCGAGGAGGAGCGCGAGGCAGACGAAGGCCGCGCGGCGGAGCGTTGGGCGGGTCACAGGCGGGGCGGTGGGCGTCTCGCTATTCTACCCGTTCTCCGCCCGTTCCGCGATGCTCCGCCGCCTCGTTCTGTTCGCCGCACTCGCTGCGGCCGCCATGCCGGTCGCCGCGCAGGAGCGTGCGTCTGCAAGCGGCGCCTCGTCGGGCGGAGAGGTCGCGATCGCACGTGTCCACTACGGCGGTGGTGGCGACTGGTACTCCGGCGACCCGCTGCCGACGCTCATCGCGTACGCGCGAGCCCACACGCTCCTCGACCTCGACCCCGAGCCCCACACCGTCGATCTGGAGTCGGATCGCCTCTTCGGCTACCCGTTTCTCTACCTCAACGGCCACGGCTCGGTCGCGTTCACGCCCGACGAGGCGGCCCGCCTGCGCCGCTACCTCGACGCCGGCGGCTTTCTCTACGTCAACGACGACTACGGGCTCGACGAGACGATCCGCGCCGAGCTGCGCAAGGTCTACCCGGACCAAGAACTGGCGGCACTCCCGACGTCGCACCCGCTCTACCACGCACACTTCGACTTCCCGGCTGGCCTGCCGAAGGTCCACGAGCACGACGGCCGCCCCGCCGAGGGCCTCGGCCTGTTCCACGAGGGCCGCCTCGTCGTGTTCTACGCGTTCCAGTCCGACCTCGCCGACGGCTGGGAACCGGCCGGGACGCACCCGGACCCGCCCGAGGTCCGTGAGGCGGCCCTCCGGATGGGGGTCAACCTGCTCGTCTACGCGATGTCGCAGGGGACGGGCTCGTAGCGACAGGCTGCCGGTTTGAGGGCACGCGCGACGGGCCGATACCCGAATGGAACAACCGGGCGCCGCCATGACTCCCCTTCGCATCCTCTTCGCCGGGCTGGTCATCGTTGGGACGATGCTGTACGTCCTCAACCCGGGCCCTGAGGCCTTCGAGGCGTTCCTGCGGATGGACCGTGCCGAGCGCGCCGAGGCGGCCCAGCGCGCGGCCGACAGCACGATCACGGGCACGTCGCGGACGTTTCTCGCCGACCGCGTCGGGCGGGAGGTCAGCGGCCCGGCCACCATCCCGTTCGACCGGACGGATTACCACGTCGCGAGCCTCTACCGCGTCGACGACAACGCCGACCGGGCGGGCGGCGAGTGGACGTACCTCGGCCTCGCGAACTGGTTCGTCGCCATCGAGCAGCCCGAGGCCGCCGTGCCTGCGGCGACGCGACGGGGCGCCCCCCCCGCCCGGCGCCGTCCGCCCGGCATCCCCGGCTGATGCACGGCTGTCCGGCAGTGGCGAGAACGCGTGCTGCGGATCGGGCGTTGGCCGGCACTAGCTTGCTCTGACTCCGCCCCGACCCCCCATGCTCGCCCAGACCGACCCCGCTGTCGCCGACCTTATCCGCCGCGAGACCGAGCGCCAGAACGACGGCCTCGAACTGATCGCGTCGGAGAACTTCGTCTCCGAGGCCGTGATGGAGGCCGTCGGCAGTCCGCTGACCAACAAGTACGCCGAGGGCCTGCCGGGCAAGCGCTACTACGGCGGCTGCGAAGTGGTCGATCAGGTGGAAGACCTGGCGCGCGCCCGCGCCCGCGAGCTGTTCCGCTGCGACTGGGTGAACGTGCAGCCGCACTCGGGCGCGACGGCCAACCACGCGGTCTACCTCGCGTTCATGAAGCCCGGCGAGCGCCTGCTCGGCCTCGACCTCGCCCACGGCGGCCACCTCACGCACGGCAGCCCGGTCAACTTCTCGGGCAAGCTCTACGACGCCCACTTCTACGGCGTCGACGTGGACGGGCCGAACGCCGGCCGGATCGACCTCGACAAGGTGCGCGCGAAGGCGCACGAGGTCCGCCCGAAGATGCTCTCCGTCGGCGCGAGCGCGTACTCGCGGGACTTCGACTACGCCGCCTTCCGGCAGATCGCCGACGAGGTCGGGGCGATCCTGTGGGTGGACATGGCGCACACGGCCGGCCTCGTCGCCGCCCGCCTGCTCAACGACCCGCTCCCGCACGCCCACGTCGTGAGCACGACGACGCACAAGACGCTCCGCGGGCCGCGCGGCGGGATGCTCCTCGTCGGCACCGACGGTCCGTCCCCGACCGGCGAGACGCTCAAGAACGGCACGCCCAAGACGACCGGGCAGGTGCTCGACTCGGCCATGTTCCCCGGCGCCATCGGCGGGCCGCTGATGCACGGAATCGCCGGCAAGGCCGTCGCCTTCGCCGAAGCTCTCCGGCCCGAGTTCGCCGATTACCAGCGGCGAACCGTCGCGAGCGCGCAGGCCCTCGCCGAGGCGTTCGTCGAGCGCGGGTACGCCGTCGTCTCGGGAGGGACGGACAACCACCTCGCGCTCGTCGACCTCCGCTCGAAGGGCGTGACGGGCAAAGAGGCCGAGGCCCTTCTCGGCACGGCCGCGATCACCGTCAACAAGAACATGGTCCCCGGCGACCCCGAGAGCCCGTTCGTGACGTCGGGCATCCGCATCGGCGCACCTGCGATGGCGACGCGCGGCTTCGGGCCAGACGAGTTCCGGACGGTCGCGGCCCTCATCGACCGCGTGCTCACGAGCCGCGGCGGCGAGGCCGAGACGGTCCGCCGGGAGGTCCGCGCGATGTGCGACGCGTTCCCGCTCTACACGCTCGAGCCGGCCTGAGCCCTCCCAGCCCTGAGGCGGGAGAATCTGCGCCGGGCGGAGCCGCGGCGGCAAGGCCGCGTACGACCGTCCGCCGGCCGACCGTTGGCCTGACTCAGCGGCGGCGCTTTCGGACGGCCGTCTGCCGGCCGATCCGTTCAACCGGCGCCGTAGTTTCCTCGCCCGCCGCGCACGCGCCTCACCGCGCGACCTCTCCCTAATGGCTCACGATTCGACCCCGGTTCAGGAGACGGCGCTCGCGCGGCTCGGGCACACGCTGTACCAGCGCGCGCTCGTGCGCCGCGAGGACGAGGCCATCACGGACCCCCGCGGCCAGCCCATCGGGTGGCTCCTCGACACGCGGACGCCGATGCTCGACGGCGCCGTCTTCTCGGAGGCGGGCGCGGTCATCGCCGAGCGCCTCGCCGCGCGCGGCGTGACGCAGGTCGCGGGCTACGGCTACGGCGCGTTCCCGCTCGTCTGCTCCGTCCTCCCGCACGGCACGCCCGAGCGGCCGCTCGCCGGCGGCTTCATCCGCGAGCGCCGCAAGCCCTACGGCCGCCGCCGCCTCGTCGAAGGCCCGCTCGACCGCAGCCAGCCGGTCGCCCTCGCGGACGACATCCTCAACTCGGGCCGCTCGGCGGCCCGCGCCGTCGCGCTCCTCCGCAGCGACGGCTTCGAGGTGGCAGGACTAGTAACGCTGTTCAACTTCACGTGGTCCGGCGGGCGCGCGCGCCTCGAAGGCGACGGCCTCTGGGTCGAGTCGCTGCTCGAACTGAACCTGCGCGAGAGTGCCCCGGCCCGCCCGCCGGCCTCGGGCGACACGGCCTGACGCGACTGTGAACATCTGGAGATCGAAGCCGTCCGCGCCACCCGCCCCGCCTGCAGGTCCGGGTTTACCCGGCGGGACCGTCCTCGACGCCTCGGGCGTGCCCATGACCGGCGCGCCCGTCACCGGCGTCGCCGTCGTTCTGGCCCCGGACGGGCAGCCGGCGGCCGCGGCGGAGATGCCGTTTCTCGACCACCTCGAGGAGTTGCGCTGGCACCTGTTCAAGTCCCTCGGCGGCATCGCGGTCGCCGTCGTCGTGTGCTTCGTCTTTGCGGACTGGATCATCAACAACATCCTGCTCGCACAGACGCACAAGGAGTGGTTCATGTACCGCTTCATGCGGATCGACGCGGTCGACGTGATCCTCCAGAACAGGTCCATCACGGGCCAGTTCTTCGCGTACTACGGGACCGTCTTCGCGAGCGCGATCGTGGCCGGCTCGCCGGTCATCGTCTACCAGATCTGGAAGTTTATTGAGCCCGGGCTATACCCCTCCGAGAAGCGGGGCGTTCGCTTCGGGGCGCTCTTCGCGACGTTCTTCTTCGCGCTCGGGATCACGTTCGGCTACCTCGTCCTGTCGCCGCTCTCGCTCCAGTTCTTCGCCAACTTCCAGATCTCGACGACGATCATCAACGAGTTCGACATCTCGAAGTACTTCTCGCAGATCATCACGCTCACATTCGGGGCGGGCCTGCTGTTCGAGCTGCCCGTGGTCGTGTTCGTGCTGGCGAAGCTCGGGATCGTGACCGGCGACTTCCTCCAGAAGAGCTGGCGCTACGCGATCGTCGTGATCCTCATCCTCGCCGCGGTCATCACGCCGGGGACGGACCCGCTGAGCCTCGTCGTGATGGCGCTCCCGCTCGTGATGCTGTACCAGTTCTCGATCGTGATGACGCGCGTCGTCGAGCGCGGCAAGCGCCGCGAGGAGGCCCGCCTCGCCGCCGAGGCGGCAGCTTCTGGTGCACCCCTCCCGACGGCCATCGTCACCCCCGCCGATGCCCTCCCGGCGCTCGCCGCTCCGCCGGCCGTCCAGCCGCCGGCCGGCGACGGAATGGCGTAGCGCGGGCCCGCGGACGCGCGACTCGGCCGTCCGGGCCGTTCTCCCGCGACCACCGCCTTTTCCTATGCGCCGCGCCGTCCTTCTCGCCCTCACGCTCGCTGCGCCCGCCGCCCGCGCGCAGACCGGCGACGACCTTTTCGCCGTCCGCAAGAACGTCGCTCTGTTTGGGCAGATCTACGAGGCCCTCGCGTCCGAGTACGTGGACCATGTCGATGCCGAGCGGATGATGCGTGCCGGCATCGCGTCGATGACGAGCGAGCTGGACCCGTATACGGTCTTTTTCGACGAGGCGACGACGGCCGCGGGCCGCTTTCAACAGGGCCGCGACGTCGGCGGCGTGGGTGTGGTGCCGGCGCAGGCCGGCGGCCGGCTCGTCGTCGCGGCCGTGCTGGACGCGTCGGCGGCCGAGGCGCAGGGCGTCCGCCCCGGCGACGCCGTCGTGACGATTGCCGGGCGCCCGGCAGCGGACCTGACGGCCACGGCGGCGGCGGCTCTCCTGCGCGGCGAGCCCGGCTCGACGGTCGCCGTCGAAGTCGAGCGCGAGGCGGCGTCGGGGCCGCCTGTCGCGCTGCGCTTCCAACTCGTGCGTGCCGAGGAGCCGACCGACCGCGTCGCGTTCTCGAGCTTCGTCGGGGCTCCGGCCGACGGCGTCGCGTACGTCCGCCTGACCGACTTTCTCGGGCCCGCGTCGGCTCAGATCCGGTCCGCGGTCGAGGCGCTGCAAGGCCGGGGCACGGTCCGCGCGCTCGTTCTGGACCTGCGCGGCAACCCCGGCGGGCTGCTCAACGAGGCCGTCGACGTGTCGGGCCTGTTCCTGCCCCAGGGCACGCTCGTCACCGCGACGCGCGGCCGCGCCGAGGGAATGGCCGCCGTCTACCGCACGACCACCTCGCCGCTCTTGCCCGACGTGCCGGTCGCGGTTCTCGTAGACCGCCACAGCGCGTCGGCGTCCGAGATCGTCGCCGGGGCGCTTCAGGACTGGGACCGCGGCGTGATCGTCGGCGAGACGACGTTCGGGAAAGGCCTCGTACAGGTCGTGCGGCCGATGCCCTACGGGACAGCCCTCAAGCTGACGGTCAGCCGCTACACGACGCCCGTCGGGCGCGAGATTCAGCGCCTGACGTACGCGCAGGGCGCCGAGGCGACGGCCGTCGCCGAGGCGGACCGCCGCGCGTTCCGGACGGCCGCCGGCCGAGCTGTCCGCTCGGGCGGCGGCATCGAGCCCGACGTACCCGTGGGCCTCGGCGAGCCGAGCGCGCTCGAAGCGGCTCTCGTCCGCGAGGCGGCCTTTCTCCAGTTCGCCAACCGCTACGCGGCCGCCAACCCGACGCTCGGCGCCGACTTCCGCGTGACGGACGCCGTCTGGGCCGACTTCCGGCGCTCCATCGAGGGCGTCGACTACGAAACCCCGGCCGAACTCGCCATCGACGCGCTCGCCCGCGACCTCGCGGCCGCCGGGACCGAGGCCGCGGCCGAGACGGCCGCGCTGCGCCGCGTCGCGGAGCGGGACAAGGCGCGCGACGCCGAGCGCAACGCGCCGCGCCTGCGCGCGCGCCTCCGCCAGGAGATCCTCGCCCGCGCGGTCGGGCAGCGTGGCCTCGCCGAGGCGGCCCTCGCCGACGACGCCGTCCTGGCCGCCGCCCGCGCGCTCGTGCTGGACCCGGCGCGCTACGCGCAGACGCTCGGGCGGCCCTGAGCCGATCAAATCCTAATGCGGTGGAAATGGAACGCTGGTGTTCCGTTCCGACGCGACGTTCCGGCTGCGTGAACGGCCGTAAGGCGAAATAGCTGTCGGCACAGGCATTGCCGGAGAGCAGGACGCTCCTAGTCCCGGTCCGCTGTTCTACGCCGCTCTCGTCGCCCTCGCCGTCACCCTCGCCACCGTCCTCACGGCGTCGGCCGCCAGCATCTGGTCTGCACGCGTCCTCGCACCCCGGCGTGCGCAGCGCCGGACGGACGCCCGGGCGACCGAGGCAGGCTGGATCGCCAGCCTCGCACAGCGGTGGCTCCGTTCCCCGGTCGCACTCGGCGGGGCCGACATGCCGATCGACGGTTTCGCGGTGCTGTCGTTGGACTGTCTAGGCCTCGCGGCCGACCCGCGCCGCCCGGACGTGCGGCGGACGGCCGTCGGGACGTACCGGCTCGTGCGCGTCGCGCCGTGCGCGGTGCTCGACCGCTACGGTGCACGCGTCGGGGCTGAGGCGTGCACGGGCGGTGGGCTCCTCGTCGTCGGGACGTGCGAGGCGCCGGACCAGGCCGTCGCTGTGCTCGTGCTCGGGCCGCTCGTGCAGGTGCGCCTGAGGGCCGTGCCGTGGGCGTGGATCCGCAGCCTCACGACGCCCGCGACAGATCCGTTGAGGTCCCTCGCGACGCCTGAGCCCACCGTGGCGCCCGCTCGCCCGCTGCACACGCTCCCGCAGCGCGAGCGCCGGATGCCGTCCTGGCGCTCGCCCAAGCCGACGACGCGCCGCCGCGGCGCGCGACGCGCGACTGAGCGCGCCGCTGTCTAGGCCGGCACCGCGAGGTGAGCGGTTGCTTCGAAGCCGAGCGCGTCGAGCACTTCGTTGAACACGGCCGGCGGGAGGTGGCCGCCCGAGGCCTGGTCGTGGCCGTGGCCCCAGCGCCCGTTCCAGCCCGGCGTGTCGATGGCCCGGTAGAGCGCCGGCAGCACGACGTCCGTTCGCGCGGTCCGCGTCGAGAAGGCGATGGTGCCGGGCAGATAGCCTGTATTGGCGCAGACGACGGCGTAGTCCGGCAGGCGCGTGCGCCACTGCTGCGCGATGAGCGGGTGGATCTGGCACGGCGAGTGGACCGTGACGAGCGCGAAGCGGAGGTCAGCGGCGGGGCGTGCGTCGGGCGGGACGGCGGCGTCGCGGGTCGAGAAGACGGGCGCGCGCTTGCGGGCCACGGCCATCGCGTCGGCGACTTCCTTCCGGGCAGCCCGAAGCGGCTCGGCCTCGGGCGCCTCGGCGAGGTCGCGCGGGCCATCGAGTTCCATCAGGAGCGCGAGCGCCGCGTCGGCACGGAACGTCGCGCCGCGGCGGGCGGCGTTGACGAGGACCGTCGCCTCTTTGAGCCACTTGGCTGTGTGACGGCGCTTGGTGTCGGCGAGCGGCAGCCACGGCGCGTTGTCGCCGAGGTCCGAGAGGACGCCGATGGCGGCGATCCAGTCCAGCGTCCGCATCTCGTCCACGTCCGGCACGACGGCTTCGAGGAGCGCGTAGGCGAGCTCGGCCGAGCACGGGACGGGGTCCCAGTCGTAGCCGCTCACGACGAGCCCGCCCGCGGGCAGACCGCTCGGCCGGTGGTGATCGACGTAGAGGACGGGCGTCCCATCGGCTTCGAGTGTCCCGGATTCGCTCACGCCGAGGTCCGTCACGACGAGCGCGTCGGGGCGGAGCGCGCGAAGCCGGTCCCGGGCAGCGTCCGAGAAGGCGGACTCGTCACGACCTGACGGTACGACGGTCACGCGGCCCGCGCCGAGCAGGGGCAGACCGCGCCCGAAGAGGGCGCCTGCGGCGAGGCCGTCGGCGTCGAAGTGGCACAGCACAACCGTGTGGCCGCCCTCGGGGCGCGCGTCGAGAAAGGCGCGGAACGGGACGAGGCTGGCCTCGATGCGGTCGTCGGAGGGTTCCATCGGGGAGGGGAGAGGGGGCGAGCGGCCGTTTCGGTCAGGCCTCGGCGAGGGCGGCGACGGTCGCGAGCGTGTCGATCTCCGCGACGGGCTTGTCGGGCCGCAGACGGACGATCCGGGGGAAGCGGAGGGCGAAGCCGCTCTTGTGGCGCGGGCTCGGCTGCACGCGGTCGAAGGCGACCTCGACGACGATCTCAGGCTCGACCGTCCGCACCTTGCCGTGGGCGAACGTCTGGAGCGTGTGCGCCTCGAACCACGCCGTAAGCTCGACCAGTTCAGCGTCCGTGAGGCCCGAGTACGCCTTGCCGACCGTCAGCAGCGTGCCGTCCTCGCCGCGGACGGCGAACGTGAGGTCGCTCAGGAGGTGCCGCCGGCCGCCGTTGCCGACCTCGACCGACACCACGACGACGTCGAGCGTCGCGAGGGCCTTTTTGAGCTTCAGCCAGTCGCGGCCGCGGCGGCCTGGGAGGTAGAGCGAGTCCGGCCGCTTGATCATCAGGCCCTCGTTGCCGCGTGCACGGGCTGCGTCGAAGGCGGCGTCGAGCGCCTCGGTCGCTGTCACCTCGGCAACAACTGAGCGGAACAGGCGCACGTCGGGTTGGGGCGCGTCTGCGGGCGGGAGGGCGAGTGCGTCGAGGGCGGCCCGGCGGTCGGCGAGCGGCGTGTCGAGGAGGGTCTCGCCGCCGGCCGCGAGGACGTCGTAGACGACAAAGCCGACCGGCGCGTCGCGGAGCATCTCGGCCGTGACGGTCTTGCGGCCGAGGCGCGGCTGGAGCGACTGGAACGGCGCGATACGGCCGCCGGGCCCGAGCGGGACGATCTCGCCGTCGAGGACGAGTCCGCCGGGGCGGGCAAGGGCCGCGAGCGACGCAATCAGATCCGGGAACGATCGCCCGACGGCGTCGAGGGTCCGGGAGAAGAGCGCTACGCGGACCGTCCCGGCTGGTGTTTCGACGGTCTCGCCGTGCAGGTCCACGGCACCGGTCACGCCGGGCGCGTGCTCCGGTGCAGCCTCGAACGCGACATGCGCCTGCGCCCGGATGCCGTCGAACTTGTCTTCGACCAGAAACGGCGGCTCGATCTGGCGCGCCACGTCGGCGGCGTCTTCGGCCGGGCTGGCGAGCATGAAGCGGACCGGGTGGAACGGGCGCATCGCAGCCTCGCCGAGGCGCCCGTGGCGCGCGAGGACGGCCGTCTCGCCAATGTCGCCCGTGAGCATGTGGCCGCGCTGGACGGCCCCGATCTCGGCCCCGTGCGCCCGCGCGAGCGCGAGTTCGACGCCGCCGTCGAGCATGCCCGTCCGCAGGTCGCCGGCGAGCAGACGGACGAAAAAGCGCGCCTCCTGCGTCCCGAGCCGTCCGAGCGCCTCGGCGACGAGGGCGGTCCGGGCCTTGGAGCCGCGCGTCGCGGCGATGGCTTCGAAGACGGCTTCGATCTCGGCGAGCGGGAGCGCGGATGGCGGGCGCTCGCCCAATGCCTCGGCCGCAACGTCGCCCGGGTCACCGAGGCGCACGAGGGCTGCGCGGAGCGCGTCGGGCTCAGCCCCGGTCGCGGTTGCAATCGCCGTCGTCAGCGACGCGAAGCCGACGTCGACTGTCCGCTCGTCCGCGAGGGGAAAGACGCGGCCCGACGCGTAGCGGGCGACGCGTGCCGCGTCGTCGTCGGTCGCCGTGGCGAGGAGGGCGGCGAGACGGTCGGCCTTGGCGAGGCGGCCCGAGGCGGCGGCGATGTCGCCGAGCGCCGCCGCGAGGTCGGCGAAGAGAAGGTCAGGCATCGTCGTCGAGGGCGTCGGTATCGGTCGCGCGGTCGGGGGCGTCGGCCGGGACGAAGGCGCGGGGGCGGGCCGGGGGAAGGTCGACGGTCGTGTTCTGGCAGACGGCGCAGAAGTAGATGATGCGCTCCTTGTCGCCGCCATTCTCGCCCGTCACGTCCTCGCGCGTCGTCTGGCGCTTCTGGCGGACCGGCGCGCCGCAGCGCAGGCACGGCAGGTTAGTCCGCCGGAAGACGGCGTGGCGCGTGCTCCACGGCTGAGGCGCGTTGTAGGTCATGCCCGGCTCGTGCATCTGCGCCTGCTCGGCCTCGCTCACCGTCCGCCCGGCGTCGTGGTAGGCGAGGGCGCAGACGCGCGGGATCTCGTGGTCGAGGCACGCCCAGTCACCCTCTGTGAGGTCGCCGACGGCCCGCCACGGGTCGATGCGGCACTGCCAGAGGATCTCGGCGCGGAGGTAGTTGCCGATGCCCGCAACGACGGTCTGGTCCAGCAGCGCCGCCCCAACCGTCCGCTCGGGCGCGGCGAGGAGGCGCTCGCGGACGCCCGCGGCGTCGTAGTCGCCCGCGCGCGGAAGAACGTCCGGCCCGAGCGTCGGCAGGTGCGCGACGCCGGCGTACGGGTCGCCCAGCCCGACCTCGAAGACGGGAGCCGAAAACAGGACCGCGACCCGCTCGGGCGTCTCGATGCGGGCGCGCTCGCGGCGGTCGCGCGTGACCGCGATCTCGTCCGCGGGGTCGACGATGTGCCATCGGCCCCACATCATGAAGTGGGACGAGAAGAAGGCCGCGACGCCCGCAGCGTCGGGCTCGGTTTCGCCGACGAGGATCTTGCCGTGGCTCCAGACGCGCGCGACCGTCCGGCCGGGAAACGCGTCCGGGTGGACCTCCAGCCACGCCTTTGCCGCCTTCGTCCGGGCCGAGAATGCCACGACAGGCTGCCCGGCGAGTGCCTCGTGGAGCGCGTCGGCGGCGCGGCGGACTTCGGGGCCTTCGGGCATCGGCGGGCGGATCGGGGCGCGGTGTATGTGCGCCGCCGCTGCCCGGTTTCCAAGCGGCGGCGCCACGGTGTCGTCACCGGGACGGGCGAGACTCGGGCTCCGCCGCCTCCCAGCCCATGCCTGCCGCCGCCCTGTTCGAGACGTACCGCCCGGCCCTGACGGGCCACTGCTACCGCATGCTCGGCTCCATCGCCGACGCCGAGGACGCGGTCCAGGAGTCCCTCGTGCGCGCGTGGCGCGCGTCGGACCGCTTCGAGGAGCGCGCGGCGCTCCAGACGTGGCTGACGCGCATCGCGACGAACGTGTGCCTCGACACGCTCGCGGCGACCCGGCAGCGGCGGACCCGGCCGGTCGACCTGGGGACGCCGCCGGCCGTCGCGCCCGAGCCCTGCGACCTCGTGGTTCATCCCGCCGAGGTGTGGATCGAGCCTGCGCCTGACGCGGCCGTCCTACCGGCCGAGGGCGACCCGGAGCAGCGGGCCGTCCTGCGCGAGAGCGTGCGCCTCGCGTTCGTCGCGGCCCTCCAGTTCCTCCCGCCGCGCCAGCGCGCCGTCCTCCTGCTGACGCAGGTGCTGAGCTGGTCCGCGGCCGAGGCCGCCGAAGCGCTCGGCATGACCGTGCCCGCGGTCAACAGCGCCCTCCAGCGCGCCCGGGCGACGCTCGACGCGCGCAACCCGACCGTCGTACCGCGGGCGCTCTCGGCCGAGCAGCAGGACCTCGTCGGGCGCTACGTCGCTGCCTTTGAGGCGTACGACGTCGACGCGCTCGCAGCCCTCCTGCACGAGGAGGCGGCGCTCTCGATGCCGCCGTACAGCCTCTGGCTGCGCGGCCCCGCCGAGATTGCGCGGTGGCTGCTCGGGCCCGGCAGCCCGTGCCGCGGCTCGCGCCTCGTGCCCGTGGAGACGGGCGGCGGGGCGCCGGCCTTCGCGCAGTACCGCGACGGCGGCGCGACGCCGTGGGCGCTCCTCGTGCTCGACCTCGATGGCGCCCGCATCACCAGCATGACGTCCTACCTCGACACCGAGGCGCTCTTTCCGCGCTTCGGCCTGCCGATGCGGCTGGCGTGAGAAAAAGGTGACGCGGACCGATGAGTTCGGGCGGGCGGGCCGGTCTAACCAGAGAACCCACCCCCGCTGCCATGTCGGCTCTCGCTCTCGCCCCGCCGGTCGCCCGGCCCGACTCGTCCCGTACCACCCGACGCATCGGCGTCGGGCTATCAGCCGTCGCCGTCCTGTTTCTCGCCGTCGACGCGGGGATGAAGCTCATGGCGTCGCCCGAAGCCATCGCCGGGACCGAGGCGATGGGCTGGCAGGCGCACCACCTCCCGGTTCTCGCCGCGCTCCAGATCGTCTGCCTCGTGCTTTATCTCGTGCCGCGGACGGCCGTGCTCGGGGCCGTCCTGTGGACGGGCTACCTCGGCGGGGCCGTCGCCTCGCACCTCCGGCTGGACCAGCCGCTGTTCTCGCACACGCTTTTCCCGGTTTACGTCGCCGTCCTGCTCTGGGCCGGCCTCGCCCTCCGCGACGCCCGCGTCCGGGCGTTTTTCCTCACCGCGCGCTGAGCGCACCGATTCCCCGACCCATGTCCGACACGTTCGCCCCCGCCGCGCCCGTCACGCTCACGCGTCCAGGCACCGAGCCCGCCACGCGGCACAAGCTGTTTCTCAGCCTGCCCGTCGCCGACCTCCAGCAGTCGGTTCGGTTCTTCGAGGCCCTCGGCTTCGCCTTCAACCCGCACTTCACGAGCGCGCAGGAGACGTGCATGCTCATCGGCGAGGACGCCTACGCGATGCTGCTCACGCACGAGCGCATCGCCGACTTCACGACGCTGCCCATCGCCGACCCGCGGGTGACGACGTGCGTGGGTCTCGCGTTCAGCGTGGACAGCCGCGCGGCCGTCGACGCCATGATCGAGGCGGCGGTCGCGGCCGGTGGCACGCCCTCCGGCGAGCCGCAGGACCACGGCTTCATGTTCTCCCGCAGCTTCGCCGACCTCGACGGCCACGTCTGGGATGCCTTCTGGATGGACCCGGTCGCCGCCGACCCGTCCGCTGCTCCGCATTCCACCAACCCCGCCGCCTGATGCCATCCCCGACTCGCCGCGTCGTCGTCACGGAGTTCATCTCGCTCGACGGCGTCATCGACACGCCGTCGTGGACGGCCCCGTACTGGAACGACGAGATCGCCGCCTTCAAATCCGCCGAGATGGCATCGGCCGAGGCGCTGCTTCTCGGGCGTGTGACCTACGAGGGCTTCGCCGCCGCGTGGCCATCGTCCACCGACGATGGCGCGGCTGAGATGAACGCGATCCCGAAGCACGTCGCCACGACGACGCTCACACAGGCCGACCTGGACCGGACCGCCTGGAACGCCCGCCGCCTCGACGGCGACGTGGCCGAGGCAGTCCGCGCGCTCCGGGCCGAGCCGGGCGGCGACCTGCTCGTCTACGGCAGCGCGCACCTCGTGCGGACGCTTCTCGGGGCCGGGCTCGTGGACGAGTTGCGGCTGCTCGTCTACCCCGTCGTGCTCGGTGAAGGCAAACGTCTCTTCGAGACCGAACAGGCAACACTCGACTTGGTCGAAGCCCGCCCGGTCGGGTCCGGCGTGACCGCGCTCGTCTACCGTCCCGCAGCCGAGTAGTCAGAGACGCGCACAGAAGGCATCCAGCATCCGCTGCCCCTCCGGCCACGGACCGTGGCCGGAGGCCGTGTTGATGTGCCCCACACCGGGCAGCACGTGCAACTCGCTGCCCCACACGTTCGCGAGGTCAGCCGCCCGGTCGGGGCTCAGGTGCGGATCGTCGTCGCTCGCGATGATGAGGGACGGCAGCGGCAGAGGTCCCGCCGGCATCGGCCCGAACGCCAGGACGGGCGCGATGGCCTCGGGCGCGTCGGTATCTGCCGGGGCGACCAGAAACAGACCGACGACGTGGCCGGTCGGGTACTCGCTCACCCACACGGCCGCGGCGACGGCCCCGAGGCTGTGCCCGGCCAGCACGACCGGCCCGGTTTGCTCGCGGACGACCGCGTCGAGTCGGTCGACCCACGCGGCGCGGTCGGGCCAGTCCCAGTCGTCCTGCTCGACCCGGTGCGTGTTCGGCCGGTCACGCTCCCAGAGCGTCTGCCACTGGTCCGGTCCCGAGTTGCCCCAGCCCGGGACCGTCAGCACGGCCAGCGGCACGTCAGGCGTACGTGTTGAGCATCACTGGCATGATCAGCATCAGCAGGTCCTCGCCTTCCGCCGCCTCGGCCGGGTGGACGACGCCGGCGCGGTTGGGCGACGAGAATTCGAACACCGTGTCCTCGCCGTCGACGTTCTGGAGCACTTCGAGGAGGTACTGCGAGTTGAAGCCGATCTCGAGCGCCTCGGCCGAGTAGTCGCACAGCACGCGCTCCTTCGCTTCCGAAGCCCGCTCGACGTCCTCGGCCGACACGTCGAGCGCATCGGGGGCGAGCGAGAGGCGGATCTGGTGTGTGGTGCTGGACGAGTAGAGCGCGACGCGGCGGACGGCGGCGAGCATTGCCTCGCGCCCGACCGTCAGCTTCTTCTCGTTCTCGACCGGGATGACGGCCTCGTAGTTCGGGTACGGGTCCTCGATGAGGCGGCCCGAGACCTGCGTCTCGCCGAAGTCGAAGCCGACGTAGCCCGATGCCGTGCGGATGGTGCACGCGCCGTCGGTCGCGGCCTTGCGGGCGAGCCCGAGCGCCTTCTCGGGCACGATGACGTCGAGCGGCTCCGCGGCCGTGATCTCGGTCGTCTTCATGCGGACGAGGCGGTGGCCGTCCGTCGCGACGATCGTCGAGCCGTCGGGGCGGATCTGGAAGAGGACGCCCATCATCGCCGGCCGGAGCGCGTCGCGGCTGGCCGCGAACGCCGTCTTGTCGATGGCCCGGCGGACGAGCGCGCCCGTCGTCTCGACGGCCGTCGCGCCATCGAGGCTCGGGAGCGCCGGGTAGTCGCCGCCGTCGAAGCCGACCATCTTGTACCGCCCCTGGTCTGTCGTGAGCTCGACGTTGAACTGGGCGTCCGTGGTTACGGTCACCGGCAGGCCAGGGAGCGCGCGGAGCGTGTCCAGCAGGCGCCGCGCCGGGACGGCCACGCGCGGCCGCGCCGCGCCGTCGCCATTCGTCTCGAAGCGCACGTTGAGACGCTGCACGATGGACACCTCGAGGTCCGTCGCCGAAATCACGAGGCGGTCGTCGTCCCGTTCAAAGAGCACGCACTCAAGGATTGGGAGCGTGCTCTTTGACGGCACGGCCCCGTTGACGGTCGAGAGGGCGCGGAGCAGCTCGGCGCTGGAGACGGTGAACTTCATCGGTCGAGGGTAAAAGGCGTGAACGCAGTATCGGGCCGTTGGTGCCGTCAGACAAGGGTGCTGGCGGCTGGCAATCGGGGAATTCAGCCCGGATCGCCGTTCGCAGGTGCCCGGCGTCAGCGCTGGTGCAGGTCCAGCTTTTTGCGGACGGCCGAGACCATGTCGCGGAAGCTCGGATCCGTGTCGATCTGATCTGAAACGGACTGGACGGCGTGGATCACCGTCGAGTGGTCGCGCCCGCCGAAGTGCAGCCCGATCGTTTTCAGCGAGTGCTTGGTGAGCTGCTTGGCGAAGTACATCGCCACCTGCCGCGCCTGGACGATCTCGCGCTTGCGCGTGCGGGCCCGCACGAGATCCTCGGGGATCTTGAGGTACTCGCACACGACGCGCTGGATCTGCTCGACCGAGAGGTGCGGCCGGCTCTCCTTGATGAGGTCCCGCAGGACCTCGCGGGCGAGCTCGACGTCAATCTCGCGGCTCGTCAGTGCGGCGTGCGCCTGGAGTCGGATGAGGGCGCCTTCGAGCTCGCGGATGTTGGACTTCACGTGCGTCGCGACGTACTCGATGACGTCCTCTCGGACCTTCGTCCCGTCGTCCGTCGCGCGGCGCTTGAGGATCGCGATGCGCGTCTCAAGCTCCGGCATCTGGACGTCGGCCGACAAGCCCCACTGGAAGCGCGAGAGCAGCCGCTCCTCGATGCCGACGATGTCGCGCGGCGGGCGATCCGTCGAGAGGACGATCTGGCGGCCGGTCTGGTGGAGCTCGTTGAAGATGTGGAAGAACTCCTCCTGCGTCTTCTCCTTGCCGCTGAAGAACTGCACGTCGTCGACGATCAGCAGGTCGATCTGGCGGTAGAACTGCGAGAACTCGGCGATGCGGTTGTTCTGGATCGACTGGACGAACTCGGCCGTGAACGTCTCGGACGACACGTAGCGGACCGTCCGCGCGTGGCCGTTGGCGAGCGCGTAGTTGCCGATGGCCTGGATGAGGTGCGTTTTGCCGAGCCCGACGCCGCCGTAGATCAGGAACGGGTTGAAGGCCGTCGCCCCGGGCTGCTGCGCGATCGCCCACGAGGCGCTGCGGGCGAGGCGGTTGCAGTCGCCCTCGATAAAGCGCTCGAACGTGTACGACGCGTTGAGGTGCGCGTCAACGTCCATCTGGCGAATGCCGGGGATGGCAAAGGGGCTGGCCGGGCGGGCCGTCGCAATAGATGCGGTCGCGGGCGAGCGGCCGGGGGGGCGGGTGGTGTGGCGGGGGTCCGGCCGCGCGGGGGCGGGCGAGCGAGGAGCCTCTGCCCGGCCTCCACCCGGAGGCGCGTTGCGGACCTGCGGCGCGGGCGCGTCGGGCGTGCCAGTTGAGACGCCCTCGGGGAGCTGGAACGGCGGCGCCCCGCGTGGCGGCGGCACATTGGCCGGCTCGCGCGCGGGCAGCTCCATCGAGGCGCCCGGCCGCCCGCCGGCGGCGGGCTCGTCGCGCTCGATGACGATGTCGTAGTACAGCCGGCCGTTCGGCCCGAGCACCTTGGTGATCGTCTTGCGGAGGAGGGCGAAGTAGTGCTCCTCGAGCCACTCGTAGTAGAAGCGGCTCGGTAGCTGGACCGTCAGGCGCAGCGCGCCGTCCTCGGTCTCCAGCCCGACCGCCCGGAGCGGCTCGAACCACGTCCGGAAGCTCTGGCGACTGATGTTGTCGCGGATGATTCCGAGACATTCGGCCCACACATCGTCGCGCGATCGGTCCATCCGGAGAAGTGTGTGGGGGTGAGTGGGGCGCGGAAGTTCGCGCCGCCGCGGGTCCGAATGCCTCTGCGCGCGGCCGGCTGCCAGAGTTTATCCACACCCCGGGACGTGGCTGCGGCTCCCCTCAGGGCGCGATCCGACCCGCCGCGAACGAGTTGTCCACGAGACTAAAAAGAAATCCGTTCCCTCTGGATGCGACTGCGCCGCAGTGGGATAGCCAATCCCGTTTGAAGCGACACGGACTTTCGCTCAACCGTCCTGGCGAGCCGCGAGACGAGGAGCCGACACGGTTGTCCACAGATTGTGAACTTGTCGTCTCCCGGAGTGCACGAACTCCCTCAGGAAATCCCGCGTGCCGCGGTGATCCGTCTCCGGACGCCTCACAGGGGAGAGTACGGACCCCGGCGCATTCCCGGCAACTGCCCGCCACGCTTTTCCAACATCACGTGAGGTTCTTGCCGGGCAGGTGCCCCGGCGCCTATTTTCCCTGGCTCCGCGCGCCCGATCTGCGCGGGCTCTGACCGTTCATTGACCGCCGCCCCATGCTTCGGGTCCGCATCGCCCCGCTCTCCGACGGCCTCCACACCGAGGCGCTCACGCCGACGCCGGCGGAGCTCGACCTCGACCCTGCGCTGTTCTCCGACATCGCAGTCGAGATGCAGCTCGTCGTCACGACGCGGCAGATCGCGGCCTCGTTCGCCGTCTCCGCGACGGCGCACCTCGTGTGCGACCGCACGGCCGAGCCGTTCGACCAGAGCGTCCGCGGCGAGCATGCCGTGCTCATCGTGGCGCCCGACGCCCCGCTGGCGACGTCCGATGACGAGGACATCGTCGTCGCCAACGACGACGCCTCGCATGCGGACCTCACAGCGCCCGTGCGCGACACGCTGATGCTCGCGCTCCCGCTGCGGCGCATCAGCCCCGCCGCCGAGGCGCTCGACCTCCCGACGGCCTTCGGCGCGCCGCCCGCGGACGAGCCCGCGGACAGCCGGTGGGCCGCCCTCTCAGCGCTCCGCTCCGGCGACGGCGCCGGCGACGGCACCCCCGACGACACAGACGACTCTTCCGACGACGGCTCCCCGGCCGCCTGATCTCACCAGCCCGCACCGCGGGCGTCTCCGACTCTCCCGATGGCTCACCCCAAGCGCCGCACCTCCAAAGCCCGCACGCGCGCGCGCCGCGCCCAGGCGTACAAGATCACGACCCTGCCGGTGACGCAGGAGTGCCCGAACTGTGCGGCCGACAAGCTCATGCACCGCGCGTGCCCGACCTGCGGTCACTACCGCGGCCGGTCCGTCCGCGCCGTCAAGGAGTTCGCGTAGGCCGCCGGGCCGGCCGCTCGGCCGGCTCTGCTTTCCCCGAACGGTGTCCGCGCCGTGCCTTTCCGGGCACGATGCGGGCACCGTCCGTCTGTGGATTGCCCGTGGTCGCCCGGGTCGATGAGGCCCCGTCGTGTAAGGGTCGTTCTCGCGGCACCCAGAGAGGGCACCGTATCTTGCCCGTTCCCCTCCGCCAGCCGTCCGCCCGATGTCCACGATCCCGCCCGCGGGGCGCGTCCGAGTCGCCGTCGACGCCATGGGCGGAGACCACGCGCCGGGCGTCGTCGTGGACGGGGCCCTCGCGGCGGCCGCAGCGGGAGCCGACCGGTTTCGGATCGTCCTCGTCGGCCGCGAGACTGAGGTCCGGGCGGCCCTCACCGAGCGCGGAGCACCGGACGGCGCCGTCGAGATCGTCGACGCGCCGCAGGTCGTCGAGATGAGCGAGAGCGCCGGCGTGGCGCTCAAGAAAAAGCCCGACTCGTCCATCCACCGCGGCATCGCGCTCGTCAAGGCCGGCCGGGCGGACGGCTTCGCGTCGGCCGGCAACACCGGCGCCATCATGGCGACGGCCCTCTTCGGGCTCGGCCGCCTGCCGGGCGTGCTCCGGCCCGCCCTCCCGGGCTACCTCCCGACGCCTCGGGGGACCTGCGTCGTCCTCGATGTCGGCGCCAACGTCGAGGTTCGTCCCGAGCACCTCGTCCAGTTTGCCCGCATGGGCAGCCTCTTCGGGACCGTCTTTCTCGGCAAGGACCGCCCGACCGTCGGGCTCGTCAATGTCGGCGAGGAGCCGGGCAAGGGGACCGACACGATCAAGGAGGCGCACCGCCTGCTCGCCGAGGCGGCTGAGGATGGCCACATCGACTTTGTGGGCAACGTCGAGGGCCGCGACATCCTCCGGCACGGCGCCGACATCTGCGTCTGCGACGGCTTCGTCGGCAACGTCGTGCTGAAGCTTGCCGAGAGCGTCGCGACGATCCTGCCCGAGATGGTCCGGGCGCAGATCACGGCCCTCGGTCTCGGGGATGACGAGGCTGGCCTCGTCGGGCGCGTCCTGAAGGGCATGCTCTCGCCGTTCGACTACCAGAACTTCGGCGGCGTGCCCCTTCTCGGCATCGACGGGACGGTCGTGATCGGCCACGGCGGCTCGTCAGCGCGGGCGGTCGAGCAAATGATCCTGCGGACGGTCGAGCTCGCCGAGCAGAACCTCTCGGCCCGGATCGGCCGCGCCTTCCGTGACGACGCTCCGCGCGCGTAAGCGCCCCGGCGCCCTTCTTTGACCTCCGAACCCGTCCGCGTGCCCACCCCGACCGACGCCCTGACCGACTCTCTGACCGACCGCCCGGCCACGCGCCGCACGGCGGCCATCACGGCCGTCGGGCACTACCTCCCGCCGGACCGGCTGACGAACGCCGACCTCGAGAAGCTCGTCGACACGAACGACGAGTGGATCGTGAGCCGGACCGGCATTCGCGAGCGCCGCATCCTCAAGGACCCGACCAAGGCGACGGCGTTCATGTCGACCGAGGCGTGCCGGATGGCGCTCGACAAGCGCGGCATCGGCCCCGAAGACGTCGACCTCATCCTCGTCGCGACGATCACACCCGACATGATGCTCCCGGCCACGGCGTGCCTCATACAGGACGCGCTCGGGGCGACGAACGCATGGGGGTTCGACATCTCGGCGGCCTGCTCGGGCTTCCTCTACGCCCTCACGACGGGCGCGCGCTTTATTGAGTCCGGCGCGGCCAAGCGGGTCCTCGTCGTTGGGGCGGACACGATGAGCCGCATCATCGACTACACGGACCGCACGACGTGCATCATCTTCGGCGACGGGGCGGGGGCGGTCCTGCTCGAAGCCGACGAGACCGGCCACGGCCTGATCGACGCCGTCCAGTACAGCGACGGCTCGGGCGGTCCCGCGCTGAATATGCTCGGCGGCGGCAGCCTCCACCCGACCACGCACGCGACCGTCGATGCGCAGTGGCATTACGCCCGTCAGGACGGCAAGACCGTCTTCAAGCGGGCCGTCGTGAGCATGGCCGAGGCGGCGGCCGAGATCATGGAGCGTAACGGCCTCACCGGCGACGACGTGCAGTGGCTCGTGCCGCACCAGGCCAACCTGCGCATCATCGACGCGACGGCCCGCCGGATGGACCTCCCGAGCGAGCGCGTGATGATCAACATCGAGCGCTACGGCAACACGACGGCGGGCACGCTCCCGCTGTGCCTCGCCGACTACGAAGGCCGCCTCCGCCGCGGCGACAACGTCGTCCTCGCGGCCTTCGGCGGCGGCTTCACGTGGGGCGCGACGCTGCTGAAGTGGGCCTACGACGGGGGGGAGGACTAGGGCATCGGGGACGAACGCCTCGCCTCCTGCCGTGCCGACCCGACTCTTTTCTCTCCTCCCATGACCGCTTTCCTCTTTCCCGGGCAGGGCTCGCAGGCGCCCGGCATGGGCGCCGACCTGTTCGAGGCCTCGCCCGAGGCGCGTGCCCTCTTCGACGAGGCCGACGCCGTCCTCGGCGTCTCGCTGACGAGCCTGATGTTCGGCGACGCCGCCGAGGCGCTGAAGCCGACAGAGATCACGCAGCCCGCCCTGTTTACACACAGCCTCGCCGCTGACGCCGCCCTCCGCGCACGCGGGCTCCGGCCTGATGTCGCGGCCGGCCACAGCCTCGGTGAGTGGTCCGCGCTCGCTGCGACCGGCGCCGTGAGCTTCGCCGACGGCCTACGGGCGGTCCGCCGCCGCGGCGAGCTGATGGCGCAGGCCGGGACGGTCCGCCCCGGCGCCATGTCCGCCGTCCTCGGCCTCGATGCCGCCGCGTTGGAGGCGGCGTGCCGCGAGGCGACCGACGCCGGCGACGGCGAGGCGGTCCCGGCCAATTACAACGACCCCGGCCAGATCGTCATCTCGGGCGACGCCGACGCGGTTGCCCGTGCCGGCGCGCTGTGCACCGCTGCGGGCGCGAAGCGCGTCGTGCCGCTGCCCGTCTCGGGCGCGTTTCACAGCCCGCTCATGGCCTTCGCGCGCGACGGCCTCGCCGAGGCGCTCGCCGGTCTCGCGATCTCGGCCCCGTCGTGCCCGGTCGTCCTCAACGTGACGGCCGAGCCGACGCAGGACCCCGGCGAGATCCGCGCGCGCCTGCTGGAGCAGCTTACGGCCCCGGTCCGCTGGGCGCAGAGCGTCGAGCGGATGGCCGCTCTCGGCGCGACGCGGTACATCGAGGTCGGGACGGGCGCGGTCCTCTCGGGGCTCGTCCGCCGCACGCTCGGCCGCGACGCGCAGACGGCGCCCGCCGGTACAGCCGCTCAGATCGCGGCGCTCTGACTCCTTCTCTCTCTCCGATGCCCTACACCCTCGATCTCTCCGGTACCACGGCCCTCGTCACCGGCGGCACCCGCGGCATCGGCCGCGCGGTCGTCCTCGCCCTCGCCGCGGCGGGCGCGAAGGTGGCGTTCACGTACCGCGCCTCGGCCGATGCCGCCGATGCGCTCGTCGCAGAACTCGACGCCGGCGGGACCGAGGCGTTCGGCATCCAGGCCGAGGCGGCCGACCCGGCGGCGGCCGAGGCGGCCGTGAACGCCGTCGTCGAGCGGTGGGGGCGCATCGACGCACTCGTCGTCAACGCGGGCATCACGCGCGACGGGCTCATGATCCGCATGACCGCGGCCGACTGGCAGGCCGTCATCGACACCAACCTCACGGGCGCGTTCCACGTCTGCAAGGCTGCGTACCGGCCCATGATGAAGCAGCGCGGCGGCAGCATCGTGACGCTCTCGTCCGTCGTCGGCGTGACGGGCAATGCCGGTCAGGCGAACTACGCGGCCTCGAAGGCCGGCCTGATCGGGTTCACCAAGAGCCTCGCCAAGGAACTCGCCGGGCGCGGCGTCCGAGCCAACGTCGTCGCGCCGGGCTACATCGCGACGGACATGACAGCGGCGGTCTCGGAGAAGGCGATGGAGGGCATCGAGGCGCAGATTCCGCTCGGCAGGGCGGGCACGCCCGAAGACATCGCGAACGCGGTCCTGTGGCTGTGCTCGCCGGCCGCAGCCTACGTCACCGGTCACGTCCTCCACGTCGACGGTGGGATGGCGATGTAGGGCGTGGGGAGAGCCCTGAACCGCCGTGCGGGCGGGAGCATCAGGAGCGGAGAGGCGTCGGGAACGGGCACAGCCGCCGTTCGCGATGCCCACGCTTCCAACTCAACGCCGCCCGAGCCCGACGTCCCGCGTGTACCGCTCGGGGGACGAACTCGCCCGGCTCGTCGCCGAGCACGCTGAGCCGTTCGACTCGGTCGACGCCTTCGACCCGGGCCCGATCCTCGACCGGATCGGCAACGCCCGCGTCGTCTGTATCGGCGAGGCGAGCCACGGGACGAGCGAGTTCTACCGCGTCCGCGCCCGCATCACGCAGGCCCTGGTCGAGCAGAAGGGGTTCCAGATCGTCGCCGCGGAGGCCGACTGGGCAGACGCCGAGCGCATCGACGCGTACGTCCGCCACCGCGAGCCGGGCGAGACCGAGCGGGACGCCTTCGGGCGCTTCCCGACGTGGATGTGGCGCAACGAGGAGGTCCGCGACTTTGTCGAGTGGCTCCGCGGCCGCAACGCGGGCCTCGGCGAGGCGGGCCGCGCCGGCTTTTACGGGCTCGACCTCTACGGCCTCTACGAGTCGCTCCACGAGGTCCTGCGCTACCTCGACGAGACCGACCCCGACCTCGCCGCCGACGCGCGCCTCCGCTACGGGTGCCTCATGCCGTTCGAGGGCGAGCCCGCCGACTACGGCCGCGCCCTCGCCCGGACGCGCTACGACGGCTGCGAGGCCGGCGCCGTCGCCATGCTCCGCGACCTGCTCCGCAAGCGCCTCACGGCGACGGCCGGGGCGCACGGGACCGACGACTTCCCGTATTTCAACGCCGTCGAGAACGCCCGCGTCGTCCGCGACGCGGAGGAGTACTACCGCGAGATGTTCGTCGGTGGGGCCAACACGTGGAATCTCCGCGACACGCACATGGTGACGACGCTCCAGAGCCTGATGGAGCACGTCGGCGACGATGCGCGGGCCGTCGTGTGGGCGCACAACTCGCACGTCGGCGACGCGATGGCGACGCAGATGGGCCAGCAGCAGGGCGACATCAACGTCGGCCACCTCTGCCGGCGGGCCTTCGGCGACGACGCCTACCTCATCGGGTTCGGGACGCACACCGGGACCGTCTTCGCCGCCGACGGCTGGGGCGACGCAGGGCACGTCAAGGCGGTCCGCCCGTCGCACCCCGAGAGCATCGAGGGCGTCGCGCACGCGAGCGGCGTCGCCCGGTTCACGCTCCCGCTGCGCAATGCCGCGGACGAGCTCCGCGACGAGCTCGCCCGACCGCGCCTAGAGCGCGCCATCGGGGTCATCTACCGGCCCGAGACGGAGCTTCAGAGCCACTACTTCGCCGCCGACCTGCCGGGCCAGTTCGACGAGTGGATCTGGCTCGACGAAACGCGCGCCGTGACGCCGCTCGGGCCGAGCCACGCGCCGAGCCTACCCACCGCGCACCCATTCCGACTCCTCGCCGACTGAGGCGGATGTAGTGCACGCGCACCAGGCGGGGCGGGGGAGCCAGCGATACGTTGCGCGCTCTCACGCCCGACGCCCGATGCGCACGCTTCTCCTCCTAACGCTTCTCGCCTCGGCCGCCGCGGCCCAGTCGCCCGACACACTCGGTGCGCGCCGGCCTTTGAGCTCGTCTGTGGTCGTCCGCGCACTCGCTGGCGCGACTGTCTCGGTGGGACTTCCATTCCTTGTCTACTACGGCAGTTCAGGAGAGCAAGAAGAGGCAGCAGCGGCGGCCGTGATCGCCATTCCACTGACGGCGGCGATCGGAGCGCACTATCTCGGAACGGACGGAAGCGGAGACTTTGGCCGTACGCTCGCCGGGGCAGGGCTCGGGGCGCTGGCAGGCGTGACGGTGTTGGCCATCGGGGGAATCGTGTCCGCGAGCGGGGTCTGCGGCGAGCTGTGTTTCGTACCCCTTGCTCCCGGAGCCGTCGCGCTCATCCTCGGGCCGGCCATCGGGGCGGCAATCCGGTACCGCGGTGGAGTCCGTGCCGAGCCTGTGGCATTTGTCGGCCCAGACGGCGAGCGGGCCGCGGGCGTCGCGCTCCGGGTGCAGCTCTGAACTCGGCGTGCCGAGCTCGGAGCCTGGTCTGACGACCTCGGACCTGCATCTACCGAGCTCCGAGCGTCGCGCGCCGAGCGTGGACCTGCATCTGCCGAGCTCCGACCTCCGCTCACCAAGTTCGGAGCTGCAGTCGCCGAGTTCGGAGGTCCACGCACCGAGCCCAGAGGTGGAGTCACCGAGCTCAGAGCTCGGCTCACCGAGTTCGGAGGACCACCGGCGGAGGTCGGAGGACCAGCCTACTCGTCCACGACGACGTGGCCGACGAAGGCGGCCCCCGTCGGACAGCCAGGCACCAGGGCGAGCGTAGCTAGCCGTCCACGACGACGTGGCCGACGAAGGCGCTGCGGTCGTCCATGACGAGGTCGCCGCGGCGGAAGCCGACCGCGCACGCCTCGAAGGCCCAGAAGAGGCCCGTCTGGTAGAGGCGCACCTCGGCGTCGTGCGGGAGGTCCGTGAACGCCTGGAAGACGGACGGGAAGACGTCGTAGTCGCCCGCCGTCGCCTCGATGGCCTCGCCGGTCGCGCCGTAGACGGTCACGTTGCCGCCCTCGCGGCCGTAGGCCGGCTTCTCGACGTGGCGCTTGCCCGCGATCGGGTGGTAGGCGGCTTCGAGCAGGAGCGGGTTGTCCGGGTGGAGGTCGTACGCCACCTTCATCAGCCGTTTACTCTGCAGCAAGACCGCGTAGGCCGGGTTAACCACGACCACGTGGCGGTCGAGGATCAGCCCTTCGAGAATCTCCAGGATCGCGGGCTCGTCGGACGCGAACGTTTCCCATGGGATGAGCTTGAACATGAAGTCGTGACGGACCCACGCGTCGCCGGCCTCGCCGGTCTCGAACGTGAACACGCCCTCGCCGGGCGCGAAGTGGACGTCCGAGACGGCGCGGTAGGTCACGCGGAAGCCCGCCTCCTCGGCCGCCGCCCCGACGACGCCGAGGTTGGCGTCGTCCTCCGGCGCGTCGGCGAAGCCCGTACAGAGGAGCGTCGGCGCGAGGTCGTCATTGGCGCCTTTGAGGCGGCCGAACTGCTCGACGAGGCGCTCGTAGAGCTCGTTGAACTGCTCCGCTTCAGGGTCGCCCTGCGCCTGCGCCCACTGCGCGATGGCCGTCTCGGGGATGGCCGTCGCCGTGTCGGCGTTGAACTCGATGAGGCGAACGGGCAGCCCGCCGACGCCGCCGGCGAGGTCGAAGCGCCCGTAGAGGTGCCAGTGGCGGTCGTCATCCCACGAGTGCCGCACGAGGTGGTGGAGCGCGGCCGGCACGCCGACCTCGTCCAGCAGGTCCTTCTCCAGCACGTGCTCGGCCGCCTCGACGAGGAGCGCGTAGAGCTCGTTGCCGGCGAGGGCGAGCGTCTCGGCGTCGGCGGCCGAGATCTCGACCATCTCGGGCGCGAGGTACGGCCGCGCCGGGTCGGCGTCCTGCGCGAGCCAGCCCCAGCCGACGCGGTCGAGCGCCTCGGCGGTGACCGGCGGGGCGGGGCGGAGGCGGATCGGGGCGTCGGACATGAGCGGGACGGGTTTCCCGGCGCGGATCGGCTCAGCCGCCGGCGCGGGACGGGCTGCCGGAGCTGCGGCCGAAGGCGCCCGAGCGCCCGCCCGACGGCCGTGCCGCCCGCGTCGCGGCCGCCCGTTGCGCGACGCGCGTCGGCGTCGCGAGCGTCCCGCGCCGCTGAGCAGATGCGATGCCCGAGCGGACGGTCGACTGGCTCCGCTGCCGGACCCCTTCGTTCGCGTACGCCCGGCTCGGCGCGCCGTAGCCGTAGCCCGCGTAGTACGGCGGGCGCCACATGTTGAACATCGCCGACATGAGCAGGAGGTTGCCCAGCCCGTAGCCCATGCCGGGCCCGGCCTGCGCCTGCTGGCCGCCGGCGAACGAGCCACCGCCACCGCCGGAGGCGACCTCGGCGCTGTCGGGCGGCGTCGCGGGCAGGCGCGCCGCGAACGCCTCGGGGCTGTCGAGGCGCTCGGTCCGCGTGCCGCCCGGGGCCGACGGATCCGTGTGGATGATCGTCACACCGCCGGCGCGTCCTTCGACGACCTGCTCGTCGGCGATCTGGTACGAGCCGTCCGGCAGTTGCCGAATGACCGTCTCGACGCCCGTCAGCGGAACGTCGGCGGCCGGAGAGGGCGGGGCCTCGCTCTGGCAGCCGGCGAGCGTGACGGCGGCCCCGGTCGGCGCGACGAGCGCGGCACCGAGCGTGAGAAAAAGGCCGGTCCGGGGGGCGGACGCGGGGCGGAGGCGTGCAGACATCGGAACGGTGTGAGATTCAGCTATGGACGCACCGGCGGCGTGCGGTGTTGCGCCCGACGTGTACAACGGCAGCGTCCCGGCGGGCAAGGGCCGGTCCGCGAAGTCGGCCTGAAAACGTCTGGGCGCGGACACGAAATCGTACCGCTCGCGCTACTCTCCTAGACGCGGCGTGCTGTCGCGAGGCGCGCTGTGCGCCGAGATGCCGGTCGGGCCACGTGACAGACCCCGGGCGGCCCCACTTGCCCGCGGGCGCCCGCCCGCCACCTAGAATGGCCTATAAAGCCGTTTTCGACTTTACCCAGAAGGCTCAGAACGACAAGAAGGCCGCCGAGCCGCTCAAGACGCCCTTCGCCGAGCTCGACCCCGAGGTCGCCGATGCCACGCTGGAGACGATCCCGTTCCGCCTCAAAGAAGGCCTCGACGCGCTCGGCTGGCCCGGCCTGATGCCCGTCCAGGCGCAGGCGATTCCGTACGTCCTCGACGCCCGCGACATGATCGTGCAGTCGCGCACGGGCTCGGGCAAGACCGGCGCGTTCCTGCTGCCGATGCTGGAGCGCCTCGACCCTGACGTCGCCGCGTGCCAGGCGCTCGTGCTGTGCCCGACGCGCGAGCTCGCGCTCCAGATCTACACCGAGTTCGAGCGTATGAATGCCGGCCTGCCCAAAGAGGAGCAGCTGACGGCCGTCGCCGTCTACGGCGGGACCGCCTACGGCCCGCAGCTCGACGCCTTCGAGAAGGGCGCGCACCTCGTCGTCGGGACACCGGGGCGCGTGCTGGACCACCTCTCGCGCGGGACGCTGAACCTCTCGCAGCTCCAGATGCTCGTCCTCGACGAGGCCGACGAGATGCTCTCGATGGGCTTCTACCCGGACATGATGAAGCTCAAGCGCTACCTCCCGAAGGTCCGCGACGGCTACATGTTCTCGGCCACGATGCCGTTCCAGGTGCAGCGCATCGGCCAGGAGTTTCTCAACAACCCGATCTTTCTCGCGACGTCCGGCGGCACGATCCACGTGGACCTGATGACGCACCGCGCCTACGCCGTCGACCCGCGCGCCAAGGACCGCGCGCTCGCGACGCTCATCGAGTGGGAGAACCCGACGACGGGCATCATCTTCGCCAACACGCGCCGCGAGGTCGAGTACCTCGCCCGCTTCCTGACGAACTACGGCCTCGACGCGGCCGGCATCTCGTCGGACCTCACGCAGAAGGCGCGCGAGGAGGTGATGGGTCGCCTGCGCTCGGGCTCGCTCCGCTTCCTCGTCGCGACGGACGTGGCCGCGCGCGGTATCGACGTCGAGGACCTCTCGCACGTCTTCCACTTCGACGTTCCGCAGGACCCCGAGTACTACGTCCACCGCTCGGGCCGGACGGCGCGGGCGGGCAAGGCCGGCGTCTCGATCTCGCTCATGACGGCGACCGACGCGCCGAGCCTCCGCGGCATCGCCCGCCGCTACTCGATCCCGCTCGAAGAGCTGCCGGTCCCGACCGAGGAGGACCTCGCGGCCCGCGTCTCGGAGCGCCTCACGGCGATCCTCGAAGACGACATGCGGTCGCGGTCGCGCCTAGAGCGCGAGCGGCAAGCGCGGTTCGTGCCCGTCGTCGAGCGCCTCGTCGCCGAGGGCGAGCCCGAGATTCTCGCGATGCTCCTCGACGGCGTCTACCAGAAGTCGCTCCGCGACCGCCGCCGCGCCGCCGAGGCGTCGGGCCGGCCCGAGGCGCTCCTGCCCGCCGAGATGGCCCCCGCACCGGAGGCGGACGCCGATGCGCCGGCCGCCGAGGCGCCGAAGGCCAAGAAGAAGCGCGCCTCGCGCAAGAAGTCCGCCGACGCGCCCCAGCCCGACGCCGACGCATGACCACGCGCCCGCTCCTCACCGCGGCAGTGCTCGCGGCGGTGATCCTCGCCGGGACCGCCGCGGCCCAGCCCGCCGACACGCTCATGGCCCGCTACCAGGCTTTCGACGCGTCCGGCGCAACTCGGCCGCTCGGCGAGATTCTCGACGCAGCCGTGCAGGCCGATGTCGTGTTCGTCGGCGAGATCCACGACGACCCGACGGGGCACGCGGTCGAGCTGGCCGTGCTCTCAGGTCTGCACGAGCGGGCCGGCACGCGGCCGGTCGTGCTCGCCCTCGAGATGTTCGAGGCCGACGTGCAGACGGTTTCGGACGAGTACCTCGCGGGCACCATCTCGGAGCGCGACTTTCTCGAAGCCGCGCGGCCATGGGCGAACTACGCCGCCGACTACCGGCCGCTCGTCGAGTACGCGAAGGCCAACCGGATGCGGGTCGTCGCGGCGAACGCGCCCGTCCGGTACGTCCGCGCCGTCGGGCGCGGCGTCGACCTCGCGGGCCTCTCGCCGGCGGCGCTCGCGGTCCTGCCGCCGCTGCCCGTCGCCGAGGCGTCCGAGGGCATGGCGGCCGCCTTCTCCGAGGCGATGGGTGGCCACGGCGGGACCGGCATGGGCGGCATGCTCGGCGCGCAGAACCTCCGCGACGCCTCGATGGCGTACCGGACGGCCGAGGCGCTGCGCGGCGGCGCGGCCGGTGGCCGCCCGCTCGTGGTCCACGTCAACGGCGGCTTCCACACGGCCGGCGGGCGCGGCATCCCCGAACACCTCGCCCGCTTCGCGCCCACCGCGCGCGTGTTCCGCATCGACCTCGCGCCCGTGGCGGACGTGGACGCGCCCCCGCTAGCCGTCGACGCTGACGCGGTCGTGCAGACGCCCGCGCGCCTCGTGCCGAGCCGGAGCGGGGAATAGGTCTCCCGGGCCGCTGCTATGCCGCCTTCGTCGCCACGCCGGCGATGTGCGGCGCGACGAGCCCGAGCGGGAGGCGGAACCGGTCCAGCGTCACGTCGGCGAAGCCGGCAGCACGGAGAAGCGCCTCGGTGTCACGGTCGGGCCGGCAGCCATCGGCGATGGTGCCCCACGGCGCGCGGAGCATCCGCTGAAGGCGGCGCAAACCCGATCCTGGCTCGGCGGCGACGTGTTCGACGAACACGAGCCGCCCGCCGGGGCGGAGCACGCGGCGCGCCTCGGCGAGCACCCGCGCGGGGTCTGCGACCGAGCACAGCACGAGCGTCGACACGACGGCGTCGGCCGAGGCGTCGGGGAGCGCGAGCGTTTCGGCAGTCCCTGGGACGAGCGTGAGGGCGAGTCCGTGCGCGTCTGCGGCCCGCCGGAGCGGGCCGTGCAGGTAGACGTTCGGCTCCACGGCGAGCCAGCGCGTGCTGCGGTCGAAGTAGGCTGCGTTGACGCCCGCGCCGGCCCCGATCTCGACGGCGACCGGCCCGAGGCCGGCGAAGAGGGAGCGCTTGCGCGCGCCGTACAGACGCACGTCGGACGCCCGGGTGCGGGCGAGGACGAATGCGAGCCACCACGCCCGCGGCCCGCGGCGCTGCGTCTCGGGCGCCGGCGTCACGGTGCAGTCGTCGTGTCCGGCTGAAGCGTCGCGTCGGGCGCGAGCGTCGCGTTGGGATCCTGGGACGCCTCGGGCGCGATGTCGCCGCCGGGGGTGGTCGAGGCGTCGGGCTGGAGCGTGCCGTTTTGCTCGGGCGAGACGCCGTCGAGCGTCGGACCGTCGGGGCTGGACGAGCAGCCGGCGAGGGCGAGCACGGCGAAGACTACGGAGGTCGTGAGACGGGGCATCGGCGGGGAGGAGGGGGGCGTGCCAACGCCGCGAGACGCAGCCGGGTTGTGCGGGACTCGGACCCCTCCGGGACCGGGGGCGTAGACCCGCGCCCACTTTCGGGCGCCCTCTCCACTCACCTGTCCTGCTATGTCCATCGCCAAGATCATCGAAGTCTCTGCATCGTCCGACGTCAGCTTCGACGACGCCGTCCGCAACGCCTACAAGGAAGTCTCCGCCTCCGTCCGCGGCGTGACGTCCGTCTACGTCGAGGACTTCATCTACGAGCCCGGCGAGGCGGATGCCGGCACGTTCCGCGTCCACTGCAAGGTGACGTTCATCGTCGAGAGCGGCACCGCGCTTTAGACCGGACTGCGCCCCGGGCCGGGTTGAGGCTGGTTACAGCCGGCCCAGTCCGGGGCGCATCTTTCCGGCGCGGCCCCGTACAGCCCGGCCGCCGTATCGTACGGCCCTCCCTCTGACCCTCGCGGGCCCCGCCCGACCCCTATGCGCAGCACCGGTGCCATCGTTCTCCTCGTCGTACTTCTCGTCGTCGGCTTCGCCGGCTGCGCGGGGTGCGGGTCCTACAACAGCCTCGTCCAGCAGGACACCGCGGTCACGACCGCCTGGTCCGACGTCCAGACGCAGTACCAGCGGCGGGCGGACTTCGTGCAGCAGGCCGTCGCGATCGTCCGCGGGCAGGCCGACTTCGAGAGCGAGACGCTCCAGAACGTCATCGAGGCGCGCAGCCGCGCGACGTCGATCCAGATCACGGCCGCGGACCTCGACGACCCGGCCAAGGTGGCGCAGTTCCAGGAGGCGCAGGCCGCGCTCGGGCAGTCCTTCGGGCGCCTGCTCGCGACGGCCGAGGCGTACCCGACGCTCCAGACCAACCAGGGCTTCCTGAACCTCCAGAGCCAGGTCGAGGGGACCGAGAACCGCATCGCGACGGCCCGCCGGGACTACAACCAGGCCGTGGGCTCGCTCAACGCGCGCATCCGGACGTTCCCGACCAACATCGTGGCCGGCTTTGCGGGCATCTCGCCGCGCGAGCCGTTCGCCGCGGACGCCGGGGCCGAGCACGCGCCCGAGATCAACTTCGGCAACTAGGCTGCTCCGCCTCCCCGCCCCCGCCCCCGTGCGCGCTGCGCTCCCGGCCGTCCGCTCCGCCGTCCTCCTCGGGCGCGTCCTGCTCGGCGGGCTCCTGTTCGCGGGCGTCGCGGGCCCCGCGCACGCCCAGTCGGCGACGGTCGCTGCAGCGCTCCCGCCGCGGCCGAGCCCGCCCCGCCTCGTCAACGACCTCACCGGGCTCCTCCAGCCCGGCGAGGCGGCCGCGCTCGAGCAGAAGCTCGTCGCCCTCGACGACTCGACGGGGACGCAGGTCGCCGTCGTCATCGTCGGGACGACGGATGGCATCTCGCCCAACGAGTACGCGACCGAGCTCGGCCGCGCGTGGGGCGTCGGGCAGGCCGGGGACGACAACGGCGTCGTGCTGCTGGCGGCGATGGAGGACCGCGAGGTCTACATCGCGACGGGCTACGGCGCCGAGGGCGGTCTGACGGACGCCGTCGCGGCGACGATCGTCCGCGAGGTCATCGTGCCGCGCTTCCGCGAGGGCCAGTTCTACGACGGCCTTGACCGCGCGACGGACGCCATCGCGGCCGCCCTCGCGGGCGAGTTCACGGCCCCGGCCGAGAGCGGTGAGGCCAGCGACCTCGAGACGATCGTGTGCTGCCTGCTGATTCTGTTCGTCTTCCTCATCGTGATGTCCTCGCGGAGCAAGGGCGGCATGACCGGCGGGCGCCGGCGCCGTGGTGGTGGGGGCGGCTTCATCTTTCTCCCGACCGGCGGCTTCGGCGGTGGCAGCTTCGGCGGCGGAGGAGGCGGCTTCGGCGGCGGAGGTGGGGGCGGGTTCGGTGGGTTCGGCGGCGGCAGCTTCGGCGGCGGCGGCGCGGGCGGCAGCTGGTAGGCCGGCGCGCCTGTCGCGAACGGCAGCCCGGTGGTCGCCTCCCGGCAGATCCGTCCCGGCGGACGCGCGGAGAGCCGGCTATCTTTGCCGGCATGGACCGCCTCGCCGCCCTGCTCGACTTTCTCCGCGACGACCCCGGCGACGCGTTCACGCGCTTCGCCATCGCGCAGGAGTACGCCAAACTCGGCCGAGACGCGGACGCAGTCGAGGCCTACGAGTCGCTCGTCCGCGACGAGCCCGGCTATGTCGGCACGTACTACCACCTTGGCGCGTTGTACCGGCGCCTCGGGCGCCCTGCAGACGCTGAAGCGGCGCTCCGGGCCGGCATCGTCGCTGCGACGGCTGCCGGCGACGCCCACGCGCGCTCCGAACTCCAGCGCGCCCTCCTCGACGACGACGCCCTATGACCCGCCGCCTTCTCCTGCTCGCGTTCGCCGTGCTCGCGCTCGCGGCGGCCCCGCACGCTCAGCGCTCGGGTGACCTCTACGTCGTCCAGGCGGGCGACACGCTCTACCGCATCGCGCGCGCGAGCAACCTCACGGTAGACCGCCTACGGCGGCTCAACCCGGCCGTCGTGGACGACGTGATTGCGGTCGGGCAGACGTTGCGCCTGACCGACCGCGTCGCCGTGCCCGCGCCGCGGCCGGCGCAGGGGCCGCCGTCCGTGCCCGGCGGGCCAGCCGTGTCGCCGGCGCGTCCGCCGCTCCCGGCCGGGACGCCCGCCGCGACTCGTCCGCCGGTCCCGGCGGGGGCCGTCACGCACGTCGTCGAGGCCAACGACACGCTCTTCCGCATCGCGCAACGCTACGGAATGCCTATCGGCGAGCTGCGGCGTCTCAATGCCATCGAAGGGGACGCGATCCAGCTCGGGCAGCGCCTGACCGTCGTGCCTGCGGCCGGCGTGACACCACCGATCCGCGGCGGCGTCGCCGTGAACGCGCCGCCCGCCGCGACCGCCCCCAACGGCCCAGCCCGCGTCACCCCGCCCGCAGCGGCCACGTCCGGGCGCCCGGAGCCCGCCCGCCGCACGCCGCCGCGCGTGTGGTCCACGACCGACACGACGGTCCCCGCCGACCTCGTCCACTTTGTCGAGCCTGGCGAGACGCTCTACAGCATCGCCGCGGCGTACGGCTTTACGGTCGACGCGCTCATCGGCGGCAATTCGCTCTCGACGGCGCCGCTCGTGCCGGGGACGCTGCTGTACCTGCCCGCGCCCGTGGACCCGTCGTGGGCCGCGTCGCGGACGCTCCCGGACGTCTCCGAGGCCGGCCTGGCGCTCGTCTACCCGGACGTCCTCACGGGCCGACCGACCGCCTCAGGCGAACCCTATGACCCGCTCGCGCTCACGGCGAGCCACCGCGACCTGCCGCTCGGGACGATCCTGCTCGTGACCAACCCCGCCTCGGGCCGCAGCACGTTCGTCCGCGTCGCGGACCGCGGGCCGGTGAGCCGCGCCTACCTCGTCGAGCTCTCGGCCGCCGCCGCGACGGCCCTCGACCTCGACCCGAACGCCGCGCGCCGCGTCGAACTCCGCCTGCTTCCCTAGACGCGGTCCGCCGCTCGCCCGATGTCCCGTCTGCTCCTCGCCCTCGCCCTGGCCGCCGGCGTGGCCGCCGCTCCGGCGCACGCCGTCCCGTTCGTCCAGCTCCGCCTCGCCGGCACGGCGTCGAACGGCACGAACGTCGCCGACGAGGCGGCCTACGTGCGCCTGCTCCCCGACGCGCAGACGGGCTTCGACCCCAACGACGCCTCGAAGCTGTACCCGTTCGCGTCCACGTATGCGCTCCTCGCGCCCGTCGGCGAGCGCAACGGGCAGCCGTATCGCCTCAGCGTGAACTCGCTTCCCGATGGGTCGCCGGGCGTGCTCACGGCCCCGGTCTCGGTCCCCGTGGACTTCTACACGACGCACGCGGGCTCGTTTACGGTCCGTTGGAACGGCCCGAACGAGCTGCCAGCCGGCTGGAACGCGTACCTCCGCGACTACACGACCGGGGCGGTTGTGAATCTGCGCCAGCAGACGGTCTACGCGTTCACGTCGGCCGCCCTCACCGACTGGGTGAGCCGCTTCCAACTCGTGCTCGCGCCCGCGAACGTCGTCGCGCAGCTCGATCTCTCGGACGCGCCCGGCTGGCGCCTGCTCTCGTCGCCTGTCGATGGCCTGACCGTGGGCGCGCTCGCGGCCGTCAACCTCGTCCAGGGCGTGCCCGCCGGCGACGGCAACGCGCAGCCGCAGTACCCCGCCGCCGCGCCGAACCTGTACACGGCCTACGTCGGTCCGACGGCCGACCCCAACGCGCCCGTCTACACACGCGCGCCCTCGACGGGGAGCCTCGTCGAGCCCGGTCGAGGCTTCTTCTGGCTCTTCTACGACGCCGCGATCGCGCCCGGACCGACAGCCGCCGGCGGCGGGACGAGCACGAGCCGCGACCTGCGCGGCTTCACGCTCTACGGCTACGGCACGAGCCCCACGGCCGACGTCACGCGCGCGTTTCCGCGGACGGCCGACGATTACGTGCTCGCGGGCAACCCGTTCGCCGCCTCCTTCGCCGTCTCCGGGATCACGGCCGCGGCCGGCGCCCTCAGCACGGCCGTTCAGGTCTTCGACCCCGGCGACGCCCAGACGGGCGCGACCTACCGGACGCTCTTCCAGTCCAACCCGACGACCGGCACGAGCGACGCCGCCGCGCGGTGGCAGGGCTTTTTCGCGACCGTGACAGGCCTCGCGGCCGGCGCGCAGCCGACGCTGACGTACGCCATTGCCGCGACGAACCCGACCGACGCCACGTTCTACGGCCGAGGCGCGCCCGATGCCCTCGCCGTCCGCCTCACGCTCGACGGCACGACCGCTGGGGGCACGCGCGTCGCAGACCACGCCGCGACGGTCCGCCTCCGCGACGGCGCTCTCGCCGGGCAGGACCGTGACGACGCG